>CAYFWV010000049.1:0-7860 GCA_964346975.1 uncultured Candidatus Bathyarchaeia archaeon | reverse complement strand
GAGAGCAAGGAAGGATTTCTTGGTCTTTGCAGCGATTATCACACCTGATAACGCGAGTTTGCGCAGGGCGTTGACATCATTTTGGCCTTCCACAATTATTGGTATCCCTTTTATTGATTGTACAGCCAATCTTTCAAATATCTCTGCCACTTTCTCGATTCTTCTCTTCAGGTGATTTGACAATTCTTGTTTACCTTGTAACTTCGATCTGCTTCATCTTCTCAAGTTTTTCTGGGCTTCTTCTGAAGTGTTCTCGAACTGGTGCTAATATCTGTATTAGTGATTGTGCAACACTGTTTTTCAAATCCAATGGATGGATTGTTCCAGCAGTGTAAGCTTTCTCGAGGTCTTGGTAGTTGGTGAATGTTGTTGCCCCACCATATTTGCTGGGTCGTGTAATGGTCAGCTCTTCAGCGTTCGTAAAGACAGCAAGTCGTGCCATCTCCAAGATTGGGTTGTGACGTGCCAGTTTGGGGGGACAATATGCGTTCTTCAGTTTCATCTGTATCTCCTCTGGCGAGTCATGCACGAAGATTGCTGTCCCTGGCACACTCTTTGACATTTTTGATGTGATTTGAATGTTCATCGTTGAGTCTTCATCAAGTTGCTTCGTGCTCTCCGTTGGACCCTTTAGGCCCATCAGTAGCGGAGTGTGAAGGCATGATGGCTTTCGCCAGTTCATTTTCTCAGCAGAGTCACGAGCCAGCATGTGTGCCTTTCGCTGCTCGATGCCAGCGCACGCTACATCAAGTTCCATGTGGAATATGTCTGCAGCCTGCATGCATGGGTAATATAACCACGCGGTTTCTATATCGGAGAGGTTCATCTCTCTTCCCATTATTGGCAGTGCTCTCCAGATACGCTGCACAGACGCACTCTTGCTAATCTTGACGACTCTTTCCCAATACTCGATGTCTTTTGCGAGGTCTGATGCCCACCGGTATTCGACCTTCTCAATTCCTAGAGCTGAGAAACACTCTTTGAAGTATTCTCCACACAAATGAATGTTATCCATCTTGCCACCGAGTTTATTGTTGATCCATGAATGCCAGTCTGCAAGAAAGATTATGAAATGAAACCCTGCTTCAATCATGTCTCTGATTTTTGAGCCACACACCAAAGCCAAACCTATGTGCATTAGACCACTGGATTCAAAGCCCCAGTATGCTCGAGGAGTGGTCTCAGTCTCAAGCAAGGATCGAAGTTCACGTCTTGTTACTACTTCCATTGCATTACGTGTTGCAATATCGACTCTTCTGTCAATGTTCATCGAGAGGTTTTCTCCGATTTTTCTTCATTACATTCCGCATTCTAGCACTTAAAAACTCTCTTTTCGCGGGTGCGATGTGTCCCACATCACCTAACACTCAACTTCACTGATCGAGCCCAACGCTCTTCTCTGCTGAGATCTCTCCAACGTGGGGATTCTACACCCGCGCCCACCGTGTCTCGTGGTTGGGTAAGCTTTTCTTCATGAGCAAGCTTGAAGCAAGCTTCTGTCAAGTCCGTCGACACGAGTCCTCAGGATAGGATTTCGGCAGGGTTCTGCTAGCTCTTATCATCGCTAGACACTAGTTCACGTTAATAGAGAAAAGGGTTTCTAGATTGCAAGGTTGTTCAGATCAAACTCAAAAGCTGCGGTAGGATTCTCCAGCTGGAAATTGTTCAGCACCTCTGGGTGTATCTCACCCACAATTCCGACGAGTTTCTTTCCACTACGAAGAGTTACCGCTCTTCCTTTGATGAAGCTTGCGTCCTCTAGTTCTTGGAGTTTCCAGCGTTTCAAGCCGAGGTTTGCTATTAGTGCTTCGGCGTTAGATTTCATCTCTGAGAAACTGGCAGCAGAATGAGAAGCTACGGCTGCAACATGCAATCGCCTCTCACATTGGCTCTCAAGTCCACTATTGAGCTTCACGACGTCTGAAACCTCAAAGAGTCTTTGAGGAAAGCTTTCATGCTTATTGGTAGCCAAGTTTCTCATTAGACTAGGCAGCAGATCGTGTCGCATTATCGTGAATTCTGAAGAAATTGGGTTGGCAATTTTGATTGGTTTCTCGATGGTCTTCCGCATTTTCACGTATTGCAGATTTTCACTTGTGATGGTGAAATTCATGACCTCAGTGAAACCTAGTCCTATCATGATCTGCCTAGTCAAGTTTCCTGTCTTGGAGATCACATGGCTTCTTCCAATTGTGACTGAGGATGGAAAGGTTGGTTTCAGCTTGAAATATCCATATCCAATCGCGACTTCTTCCACAAGATCCATTTCGTGAAGGATGTCGATCCGATAGGCTGGAATTGATACTTGAGTGATCCCTTTACCGGTGCGTCTGGTTCCCATTCTACACTTCTGCAGGCACTGTGCAATTGTTGAGTCAGAGAGCTTGAGACCCAGTGCTTCATTAGCGACTGAACTGCGTAGAGTCATCTCTTGGCAGTTCAGCTCAGGGGAGAAGATGGTCTTCGTATCACATTCAACTTTGACTTTTTCCAATGTGCCCCCCATGTCCGCAAGCGCTGTGGAAAGGACATTCAGGCTTTTCGTTACAGCAATATAGTCTGTTCCAGTAACATCCAAGAACAAGTTTCTAGTGCTCCCGCTGACTTTCGTTAGCTCGCCGTTTATTACTGGCGGCATCGAAAGGACACTGCCGTTCTTGTCAATCAAGAGAGGATAGCTGGGCGCCCAGTCAACCAACTCACCATACATCTTTCCCTTTTCATTCTTCTCTAGCACTTCTCCTAGTGTCATGTCTTCAGTTTCACCCAAGGGTACAAAGCTTGCGTCTTCTGGCTTACTTGCAGTGAATGTGAAAGGAGGCTCAACTGCGTCTAGGTTGTGCACTCCTATAGAAGCTTTCTTCCGGTCTCTGCCAATTCCCCAATGCAAGTCCTCCTGCATTTCCATTAGATCAACAATGTCATCTTCGTCGAGGTACAGGTCGCGAACGATGGCTCCGAGCATGTAGGGTCTGACTTTCACCACATCCTTGTCTATGACAATCGTTGTGGTGCTAGGTTCTGTGTGGTATTCCGCCAGTCCAACTTGCCAGCCTCTGAGTCCTTTATAAGCTCTTGCAATTCCTGCATAGCTGCAAAAGTCTATTCTGTTCGGATTGAACTCGACTTTTACATAGTCTTCTCCTTCTTCTTCCAGGTCAAAGCCAAGCCATGGGAGCCATTTGACCATTTCAACAATAGTGAGTTTCCGCCCTGCAAACTTGGAGAATCTCTTGTTTTTCAATGTGATTACAGGCAAATCGGTGTCCTCCTGATCCATCCCAGATTATTCTCGTACAGTTGCCGTATGTCATTCAGTCCAAGCTCTATCATAGCGAGACGCTCTAGTCCTCCTCCCCAAGCCAAGACCGGATACTCTATATCCATTGGCACCAGAACTTCTGGTCTAAAGAGACCCATTCCACAGAGCTCTACCCAGTGCTTTAGTTTCGGGACATAGACCATTGCTTGTGCAGAGGGTTCTGTGTACGGAAAATAGCAAGGCCAGAATTGCACGTCTTTTAGTCCGAACCGATTGTAGAATCCCTTTAAGGTCCCCATCAAGTCTCTCAGGCTTACTCCTTTGTCTGCCACGATGCCTTCGATTTGATAGAATTCCGCAGTATGGAGATTGGTGAGCGCTTCATTTCGGTAAACTCTATCAACTGAAAAGACCTTGATCGGTGGGTTTTTGTGTTCTGAGAGGTGCTTTATGGTTTCTGAGGTTGTGTGGGTCCGCAAAACTAATCTCTTAGCTTCTTCAGGTTTCCACTTGTATTGCCATCCTGTGGATCCTGTTATCCAGCCATCTTCATGGGTTCTTGCGACGGCTTCCACTATTTTCTTGGTAGGTAGTCTACCTGCTTTGGGAGTCGAAAGATAGAAGGTGTCGGCCATCTCTCGTGCAGGATGATCTTGTGGCTGGAACAACGCGTCGAAATTCCAGAAGGCGGTCTCGACAAGTGGTCCGCGGATCTCAGCGAATCCCATTTCTAAGAAAATCTCTCTTGCACGTTGAATGATTTGTTGTAAAGGGTGGATCTTTCCTGGAAATCGAGGTGAACCTGGTGCTTTCACGTTGAAAGTCCTGAGTTTGATTTTTCGCCATTTTCCTGTCACGATCAGTTCAGGAGTGAGTTGGCTTATGCCTTCATCGATCTGCAATCCTCTATTGATCATATTTCTCCCCTTTTGGGATAACTCGAGGATTCGAATGGTCTTTTCTTTGAGCTCCAGCAGTTTTCGTCTTCTCAGAATCTCGATAGTCTGTTTCTCTTCTTCGCCCAGCCTTTCAGCAGTGAGTTTATTCTCCTCGCCTAGTTGCTTCAGAACCTGTTCATTGTGACCTATCTCAGGCTCTTCTAGGTCCTCACGCCACAGGGTTTTCTTACTTTCGTCGAATTTCGCCCAACCCTTTCGAAGTAGCCAACCTAACGCAATTGGTACCAAGTGAGTTTCAAGCTTGGCGGTTGCTACAGCCTCTGAGAGCTTGGCTCTCCCTCCTAGTTTGATCAAAGAGGTGAGGAGTCGACGTTCTGGCAAGCTACCTTTTGCGTAAACCGTTCCTTCTCTGTTCAGAGTGACTATTGTCTGTCTGACCTTCCGAACACGCAGTAGCTTATCCTTCGCCAGCTTGCGGGCTGCTCGCTCCACCGCTGAGTGCGAAAGACTGCTGGCAGTGCAGATTTGGTCAACATTAGCTGTACCTTCATGATCAACAAGAGTGGTGAGTATACTCTCCTCCGTTTCCCGTAGCTCAACCATGTCGTAACACTCACTTGCGTTTGAATGTCAGTAGATATAGAACAATTGAATAAAAATACATAGTTTTCTCATTTCACTTGGCTTGGGTTATCTATTGGTGACCTCACGGGAATCATGCTTGCCGGCAATGTTCTTGTCTGCAGCGGAGAGATGCTATAGAGGGGTGTTTGATCTCTGTTTTGCAATGATGGTTCCTACGTTGACGCCTTCCAATGCCTTCTCAATGTTTTCCGGATGGTGGCCGTTGACAACAATTGTTTTCACATTTGTTTCACTGAGCATTCCTATGGCAACCGGGTCGAGGATTTGATGGATTCCAGCTTTGTGAGAGTTGTATTCAAGTAGCTCTGTTAGGTCCCTATAGGTGATCTTGCTCAGCAATCTGGCGTCTTTGTGCTTTCGTGGATCTTTTGTGAATACTCCATCTTGATCAGTGGCTTTCACAAGCAGCTGAGCACTTGTCCGCAGGGCGATCTTGACTGCGACAGTGTCAGTTGTCATTCCCGGTTTCAGTCCACCTAGGACTACAACTCGATTCATTCTGAATGCCTCCAAAGTATCCTCTATTGACACTGGAATTCTTGAAGTGCGACCCTCAGAAATCTTCAGCGACAAGAGCAAAGCGTGAAGTCTTGAAACGTGGATGGCTAGCCAATCATTTTCACTTGCGCCCAAGCCCAACTGATTGCCAACCCCAATGTACTCTCGAGCTAGTGCTCCACCTCCAACCACAACTATGATCTTGTGCCTTCTCTCAGTGAGTTTTCTCAGAAGGGCAGCATATTGTTCAATTAGCTTTGAGTCTATTGGGGAAGCAATTACCGAACCACCAATACGAAGAACTGCATGCATTTTCAGGAGTACCCTGTATTCGATATCTAGGTGACTTTAGGATAATAAAGCTGCTGAGTAGAGTATGCGGCGCAGCGACCAGTGACAAGGGGAAGACTTTTTTGGAGAAGAAACAATAGAAATCCAGCTCCTATAGAAGAGCTCTAGACGTGGTGTTTCGCTTTGGGAAAGCTCGACAAGCCTGTGCTGGAACTACTGAGAAAGTCTCCGGAACCTCTAAGTCTCACTCAAATCGCGGAGAAACTGGACAAACCTGAGAAAATCGTTTTTAAGACTCTGCGAAGGCTTTTCGAGAGGGATCAGATTCAAACCCGCGGGCGTCAATACACTGCTTCGAAGTAGAATGCAGCGCTAGTGTCTCGTGAAGCAAATCCAATATTCGCAAGCTAGCCTACTGTTGCTGCATCTAGGTGCTCAGGACTAGAGCCGAAGAATAATAATCGTTATTTATTGCTCCTGCTTATCTCCATAAAAGATTGCGCTAGAACTGGAGTTCCAACCATGAAACCCCTGCCAAGGAAAAGTGATATCCTTGCCACCGAAAGGAAATGGCAACGCAAGTGGGAAGAATGGGGCATATACCGGTTTGACTGGGGTGACAAGGAAAAGCCAACCTTCAGCATAGACACTCCTCCACCATACCCTAGTGGAGAGTTCCACATGGGGAACGTCCTTAACTGGACCTACTTTGACATGATAGCGCGATACAAGAGAATGCGAGGATATAATGTGTATTTTCCTCAAGGTTGGGATTGTCATGGTTTGCAGATTGAAAGACGAGCTGAAAAAGAATTCAACATCCAGAAATCGGAGACCTCTACAGAAGAGTTCATAGATCTATGCAAGACATTTGTTGATAAGTACATCGACATCATGAAAAGCGCCATAAAACGTCTAGGTGGTAGCAGCGATTGGACAACCGAATACAAAACCATGAATCCAGACTACTGGCGTCGCACCCAACTGAGTTTCATCCTCTTGTACAAAAAGGGGTACATCTATCAGGGCACTCATCCTGTAAACTGGTGCCCTAGTTGTGAAACTGCCATAGCTGACGCTGAAGTGAACTATGAAGCGCGTCAAGGCACTCTTCATTACATAAGATTCCATCTGAGTAGTGATGCATACCTAGTTGTTGCAACAACCCGACCTGAGCTTATACCAGCGTGCGTTACCGTCGCCGTCAATCCAGAAGACAAGCGCTATAATGAATACATAGGTAGAAGCATCCATGTCCCTACCACAAGTCGCGTTGTCAAGATAATCGCAGATAACATGGTTGACCCTGAATATGGCACGGGTGTAGTCATGATATGCACTTACGGGGACAAGGCAGATGTGAAGACAGTTGCAAAACACAAGCTACAGAACATTGCAGCGGTCAAAGAAAACGGCAGAATGAGCAGACACGCAGGGAAATACGAAGATCTAACGATTCAGGAAGCCAAAAAAGCTGTTGTCGAGGATCTTGAACAGCAAGGCATTCTGGTCAAGACTGAGACCATTCAGCAAGAAGTTGGGCTGTGCGACCGCTGTGAGACTCCGATTGAGATCCTGGAGACAAAGCAATGGTTCATGAAAAACCGTCAACTCACAAAGCTCGTGGAGAAGACAGCTAAGACCCTCACGTGGTTCCCAGATTACATGAAGGCTCGACTAATCGACTGGGCTGAATCTCTGGACTGGGATTGGGTCATCAGCCGGCAAAGAGTGTTTGGGACCCCAATCCCCATCTGGTACTGCAGGAAATGTGGGGAAGCACTACTGGCTGAGGACAGTTGGCCTCCAATAGACCCCAAACAAGAAGACCCGCGAATCGAGAGATGCCCAAGGTGTAAGCATGAGAGTTTCGAACCTGAAAGGGACGTCTTCGACACATGGATGGATTCATCCATAAGCTGTGCAGTGCATGCAGGATGGCCCGACGCATCTGAAAAAGATTGGCGAAGGCTATACCCTGCCGATCTACATCCATCTGGCACTGACATAATTCGTACGTGGGCCTACTATTTGATGGTACGACATCTAGCTTTGTTTGGTGAAACACCATATAAAGCATGTCTCATCAACGGGATGGTCCTCGGCAGTGATGGACGGAAAATGAGCAAGAGCCTGGGGAACTACATTGCCACTCCTGAAGTCTTCGACAAGTATGGTGCTGACACAAGTAGACAATGGGCAGCAGGAGGAGGCAACACAGGCTCAGACATCCCGTTTCGGTGGCCTGATGTCGAGTATGCCTGG
>CAYFWV010000048.1:0-20531 GCA_964346975.1 uncultured Candidatus Bathyarchaeia archaeon | reverse complement strand
GGAACTGTTCAGCAGCAACGCTTCATCACGAGAAATACTGGAGACCACCCAATCTCTCAGGCTGGAACCAATTCTGACACCCGAAGAAAGCTTTGCGGTACGCGTACACAGAGTAGGCTTGGCAGCTCCACACCTAGGATGCATGGATCTGGAACGGAGGCTTGGAGAGGTGATTCAGAAGAGAGTCAAAGGGTCAAGAGTCAATTTGAGTCAACCGACCAAGACCTTTTTCGGTACGATGACTGGTGATCGCTTTCTTTTCGGAGTGAGACTAGCCGTAGTGCCTACTCCTTTCTTTCACAGACGACCACGGAAGCGCCCCTTCTTTCATCCTTCCGCGATGCCGCCGAAACTGGCTAGATGCATGGTTAATTTGGCAGAGGCAAAAGAAGGTGACTGGCTTCTCGATCCGTTTTGTGGCACGGGAGGGTTCCTGATCGAAGGCGGGTTATTGGGGTGTCGTGTAGTTGGTTTTGACGCAAAGAAACTCATGGTTGAAGGAACGTTGCGAAACCTGAAGCACTTCGGCATCAAAGCTGAGGGACTGGCAGTGGCAGACGCTAGATACTTACCACTGAATGAAGTGGATCGAATAGTTACAGATCCTCCATATGGTCGCTCAGCGTCCACAATGGGTCACACAACAACTGGGATCCTCCAGGACTTCCTTAAATTGTCCAGTGCAATCATGGTTAAAGGACAGCGAATGTGTATGGCTGCACCCCAAAAGATCGAGGTGGGAGACTTGGCGAAGATTCATGGTTTCAAAGTGTGTGAATCCCACTTGGTTTATGTACACAGAAGTCTGACGAGGGAGATCGTGGTGCTGGAGCAAACATAGATGAGTCTCGAAGTAGTTTTTCTCGGAACTGCAGGTAGCATCCCTACTCCGACCAGATCGTTGCCTGCCGTGGCGATTATTCGATTAGGCGAACTGATTGTTTTTGACTGCGGCGAAGGAATTCAACGGCAAATGGTGAAGGCAGGCATAGGTTTCAACAGGAAAACGAAGATATTCATCACCCACATGCATGGTGACCACGTACTTGGACTACCTGGGCTGATTCAAACCATGGCACTTCTCCACCGCGACAAACCCCTTGAGGTCTACGGACCGTGTGGCTTAAGAGCCTTCATTCAAGGCATAGAGAAAGCTCTCCGATCGCCTCCAACGTTTCCTCTCGAACTCAAGGAAATCAGTCAGGATGGACTGGTATGTGACGAGAAAGACTACACTGTATACTCCATGCCGGCAAACCATACTCCTCCGTCTTTTTCCTACAGCCTGATTGAGAACGATCGCCTTGGCAAGTTCTACCCTGAGAAAGCGAAAGCCCTGGGTGTTCCTGAAGGTGCCCTATGGTCAGGACTTCAACAGGGGTCAGTAGCGAAGCTACAGGATGGAACAGTTGTTAAACCTGACGCCGTGGTTGGACCGCCAAGACCAGGTCGGAAGATTGTGTACAGCGGAGACACCGCGTTTTCTCCAGGTCTAGTGAAGCTGGCTAAGGATGCCGATCTCCTCATCCACGACTGTACTTTTGATGACGATCTCTCGGATAGAGCGAAAGAGGATGGACACTCTACTCCAAGCCAAGCCGCGAAGACAGCACAAGAGTCAAATGCCAAGCGGCTCGTCCTGACTCACATTAGTGCACGGTACAAGACTGCTAAGAAACTTCTAGATCAAGCACGAAAGATCACCGCAGATGCTGACGTGGCTGAAGATTTCATGAGAATTCAGGTGCCACTGAAGGACATTAAATGAAAAGCTCTTGGAGCCTAGACATGCTTTCCATGATGTGCCGGTATGATTCCACGACAATCACTCCATCGAAATCAAGTTGCCTGATCCCCTTGGCGAATCTGTTCCAATCCACAGTTCCATATCCAACACCCAAATGTGAATCCCTTGTTCCATCGTTGTCATGGGCATGGATGTGAACGATGTTTGTGCCCAACCTTTTGATTAAGGCATGCGTTATTCCATCAATATTTGAGTGTCCCACATCCAGAACTAGACCTAGATCTCCATCAACCTGGTCAAGAAGCTGAGAGAACTCATCAACACTGCTGACTAGGTACCTGTATTTCGCTGGGCAGTTTTCCACTGCTATTCTCACGTCGACGTCTCTCGCCAACTTTAGCAATTTCTGAACAGATTCAACGTTGAGTTCCCAACCCATACCTGGATAGAACCCGTTTAGTCCAGTTCGTAAACCAGGATGAATCACCAGAGTTGTGCAGTCAAGTTCTCGTGCAGAGTCAATGGATCTCCGAAGTTGGTCAACGGTGAATCTACGCATTTCCTGGGATAGAGTGGCAATGTTGATGTTTGCGAACGGAGCATGCAACGTGAATTTCAGGTCTCGAGACTCTCGAATCTCATTTAACCTCTTCACTCGTTCTTGATCTAGTGAATGCCACCCGTCATCGACTAGTTCCACGTTTGGAATAGTGATGTTTTCCAGTCGCTGGCAAAGACTGGAGAAGGATTCACCCAAACAGAAAAGCATTGACAGGCCAATTCTCGCCCTTGCCATGCAAGCCCCTTCTCAAGTCTGATCCACTCTGCGAAGAGTCTGGCATTTCTCCACAATTGCTATTCCTCTCTTCGCCAACTCTTCAAACAGGTGAGCTGGGTTGACACCCGACTCAGCTGGCAAGACTCCTCTCTCTGAGATTTCACCTCTTGCCAGCATCTGAGCAACTATGGACATCGGCACCCCAGTCAGGTAAGCTAATGCACTTACACCGTACTCTTCATGATACTTCTGAACAAGACTGTAGGAGTACTCGGTCTTAACTCCGTTCTTCTCACCAGCTACTTCCACGACGATTCCTGCAACATCTCTAACATCAACTCTTGGGGGTGGAACACACCGGAGCAGCAACTCCCGTGGTGAGACATGCACAGATGCCACCTGCAGAGACCTCTTTCGAGTCAAGCCGAGTTCTTTCAAGACGTGTATTCTTCTCTCATCTTCTTCAGTGATGGACATTGCGCAGTCCAGCGTTTCCACGCCTTTGCCGACAGTTTGTGGCAAGGTTGCTAGGCCAGAATACAGTGCAAAGCAGCAGGGAAGCTCTCCAATAGGATGTGGAAACATGAATTTCTCCTTGCCTGAAAAGGGTTTGAGTCGTCTGAACTTTCCCCTTGAGTAGATTACAGCACCCTTAGTGTATTCCTCCAGTACAGTGCGAAAGGACCATTTGTACAGGACGGGTTCCAGGTTTCTCTCACCATAGTGAATGTGTACTTCTTGGACGCTGTCAAGCTTGTCTGCTCCGTATTTTGCCATGACATCTGCAATACCGGGTGCCAATCCACTTCCGAGAACAATTGGAACACCACCGTTGCGTGCTTCATCATTGAGTTTTAGTTGGCGCAAGGTCATGTAGTACACTCCGCCCAAATCTGTCAGTGGCTTGCGTGCTTCAATTGCAGCGTCCATAACTTGGAGATTCAGATGATATGGTGTGGCACTAGCTACAGCGTCTGCCTCACCTAGAGCGTTGACTAGTGCTTCATGGTCACAAACATCAACCTCATAGGGAACTGCTTTTGCACTACCAGACCATCGAGCGATTTTTTCCGCTTGTTCCAGGTTTGCGTCAGCGACTGTGACTTCTGAGACTTCTGGGCTCTCCGCCAAGTCTCGAACTGTCACCATACCCATGGCTCCTGCGCCCCCTACAACGAATACTTTCATCGCTATTCCACACTTCCTGATGCTTGGTCAAAGACCGATGTATATCTGTTTCTTAGCGACTTCGAGGAGCCATCCAATCGACTAGCATGAGTGGATGCTCTGTTGTGATCTTGACTCTTATTGCTCCAAGAGGGCTTTCAGCAGATTCTTCGCAGAAGGACACATGTCCGGCGTAGGCGACTTGCTTGTTCAGGAAGAATGTGATTGTGTTCCTATGAAGACCGGCGAGAAACACTTTTCGTGCAGCATCTCGAATTCGTTCTCTCTGCAGAATTGTTCTCAGTCTGACAAGGTGTTCCCTAGCTTTTGCTCTGCATGTAAGAAGCGTATCTGCATCAGCCACTTCTTGTTCCAGTGCTGTGCCAAAAATATTCTCGACGGCGTGCCTGACTTTCTCTATGTCCTCGGTAGGTTGAATCTGTGCTTGAACTTCTATTTCATCCACGGTTCGTCACATTCTCTAGGAACTTCTTTACTTCTCGCTTCAACGCTCCTTTTTTTCCTTCGTTAATTATCATGGAATCTGCGGAGGCGATTACGCTTCCGATTCCTACACGAAGTTCTCGCCAATCCCTCTCCAAGAAGGTTTCCCACCTTGCGGGATCATCGCTTCGCTGACGGTTATAGAGTCTGTTGAATCGTGTCTCAGGTGAGGAATGGATGGCAAGAAGCGTGAACGCTGGAAAGCTTTTCCTTAGAACATCTGTTTCATACAGGCTGCGAATGCCATCAACAACTACTGGCTTCCGGCTACTTTCTTTAATTCTGGGAATGCACCGCCTGGCGATTACCGCTGGTCCTCCAGACTTCCGCATTTCCAGCATCACGCGACCAACATTCTCCGGAGTCAGCTCTAGATTCCGTTTCACGGCTTCTTCTCGGACTACGTCACCCATAATAACTATTCCGTAGTCGAGCATCTCAGCAACCTGAACTACTGTCGCCTTTCCAGCCCCTGGCATTCCTGCAACTCCGACAACGATCGTGGTTCTCAAAACAATCGCTGGCTCCTAGTTCACTCATCATAGCATTGAAAGGTCTTATAAATCGTACACAGTGAGATTACTACGGAGGCGTCAAACGGTGGAATCTATTCGCAGCTTCATCGCTTATGACTTGGGAGACCATGAAATTCTTTCCAGGATTTCTGACGTTCAGAGGAAACTAGAAGGAACTGGTGCCAGCTTGAAACTGGTTAACCCTCAAAACATTCATGTGACACTACGTTTTTTAGGAAACATCCAGCCCTCGATGGTTCACAAGATATATGGAGAAATGGAGCAGGTCGATTTCGACTCGTTTCAAGTTGAGGTCTGCAGAGTAGGGGCCTTCCCAACCATCCGACGTCCCCGAGTCATCTGGGCGGGCATTCAGAAGAACTTGGACAAGCTCCAAGCAATCTCCCGTCAACTGGCTACTCGCCTTCATGCATTAGGATTTCCTTCAGATTCCAGAGCCTTCAGTCCCCACATCACCTTGGCACGGGTGCGATCAGGTCGGAACGCAGCTGAACTTGCTGATCGTATCACTGAGCTGACAGACTACATGTTTGGAGTTTTGAACCTTGAGTGCTTGAAGCTAAAGAAAAGCGTGCTTACTTCGAGGGGACCTATATATACAACTCTGAAAGAAGTTTGCCGTTGAGCAGCAAGGGCGTTTCCTATGGTTTCGGAAATTGATCGGATCCTCTCAGAGGTCAAGGCACGAATTACTCCGCAGCCAACGGATAGGACACGTATAATGCGAATTGCAGAACAACTTAGGGAGCGGGTTGAGCAGATTGCTCAGGAAGCGAAGATAGACGTTGAAGTGCGCCTCGAAGGTTCAATTGCAAAGGACACGTGGCTTGTTGAGTCGCCAGACATCGACATATTCATGCGAGTTCCGACGCATGTGGCGAAGAAGAGTTTCGGTGGTGTCTACCTCGAAATCGCGCGGAAAGCAACTGTTGGCCGAGAACAAGTGGAGCGTTTTGCAGAACACCCCTATCTTGAAGCAATTGTGGATGGAATTCGCGTAAACATCGTGCCATGCTATGCTGTTAGGCAAGGAGAATGGAAAAGCGCTACTGATCGCACGCCGTTTCACACAGACTATGTGAAATCACGATTGACCAAAGAGGTTTCTGAGGAGATTAGGCTTTTGAAGAAGTTTATGACGGCCATTGGAGTTTACGGAGCTGAGATCAAGGTGGGAGGGTTCAGTGGATATGTCTGCGAGCTCCTCACCCTTTTCTATGGATCCTTCATCAGGGTTTTAGAATCCGCAAGCGCGTGGGAAAGGCAAACCCTGATCGACCTTGAAGGACATTACAACGGTCAAGCAACTGAATCCAAGGAAATCTTTCCTGACCAATTGATCATTGTGGATCCTGTTGACCGAGGAAGAAATGCTGCTTCAGCTGTGAGGGAAGATACGCTGAGTCTGTTTGTCGCTGCATCGAGAGCTTTTCTACGGACGCCGAGTCTGGAATTCTTTTATCCTCACGAAGGGGAACCCTTCAATTCCAGGGAATTCCAGCACGAAATAGAGAACCGTGGATCAAGCTTCATCTTCATCAAGTGTCGGACAGTGCAGATGGTTCCTGACATACTGTGGGGGAAACTCTTCAAGACAAGGAGACTCCTCAGAAAACTGGTGATGCGCAATGACTTCCAGATTATCAGAGATGCCGTGTGGAGTGATGAAGAGAACTCACACGTTTTCCTTGTAGAAGTAGCACATCGTTACCTGTCATCTTTGAAGAAGCGTATGGGCCCACCACTGCATCACAAAGAGGAATGTGACCGCTTTCTCCGGAAACACGTGGGTTCTGACAACACGATCTCTGGTCCATGGATTGAGCAGGGCCGATGGATGGTGGAGATCCATCGTGAACACACTGATATAGTGGAATTGCTGAAGGCGAAATTCATGGATGAGCAGGAGAATGCGGGCATACTTGGACCAGCAATGCGAACTAGACGTAGCATGGGCTTCGAAATACTGGTCAACGAAGAGATTCTAGAGGATTGCCTGCTAGATTCAAGTTTCGCAAAGTTCTTGTCCATGTATCTTGAAGGAAAACCGAGATGGCTAACCTAGCTGAACACGATGATCATCCGTGGACCTTCAGTATGGTTTCCTACGCGGGACTGATTCGCGGTGGCAGTAATTAAACGTACATTGGTTTATGCTGCTGCCTGAGCTGATGATTTCTTCAAAGCTATAAGTTGATGTTGGCATGGGGGAGATTCTTGTCTGTTCATCCTCCTGGTGCACCGTGGAACGGAACATTTTTCCAGAGGATTTCCCACCAGTCATCTTCAGTTATGGCTTCCTTTTTTACAATGAGGTCAACGATTCTCGTGAGGAGTTCATGGTGTTTTCGCTCGTCTGAAGCTATGGATTCCAGGAGGAATTTGATCTTGGCATTCTTCACTTTCGGCATGATTGCATCCAGCGCAGTGATGGCCTTTTCTTCGTCCACAACGTGTCTGTTGGTGGTTTCTTCCAATGCTCTGTACTCCTTATCAGTTAATGCTGGAGTTACAGTTGCGAGGGACAGTGCCGCATGATACATTCCAGCATGTTTTTGGGAATCAAATGCGATGGCTCGCAGAACCTGTTTAACCACTGGGTTCTTAACATTTCTCAGGCTGTTGGTGATCGACTCCACAATTTGCTGCTCCAGTTTGATCTGAGCTTTGAAGAACTCTGACATTGCATTGTTCTGCAATTTACACACATCCTCTGTTGTATGCAAGTCAGGGGAATATAACTGTTTGAGGAGACTATCTGATCATCTGGGAACCGATGATTAAGATGCCCGCTGCCCAGCAGTAGATTGCAAACCAGTGAAGTTTCTGGTTCAAGATGGTTTTCTGAAGGATCTTGAGGGAGGAATACCCGACGAGAGCGGCCACTATGACGCCGGCGAGAATCGCTGTCAGTTCAGTGTTGGAGATCAGGAGATCCAGGTCTCCCAGCTCGACAAAGGTAGCGCCTATGACTGCTGGGATAGACAGCAAGAATGAGAATTCGAAGGCGATTCGCCTGTCGACTTCACGCAGCAATTCTGCTGAGATGGTGACTCCGCTTCTTGACACGCCAGGAATAATGGCAATGCCTTGCGCGATGCCTGTGATCAAAGCGTCAACATAGTTTAGGTCTCTGGAGCCCTGTCTCCAAGCGGAGAAGAAGAGGAGGAGTCCAGTTGCTAGTAGGGCGAATCCAACCACAATCAAATTGTCATAGAAGGTCTTGAAGAGATTCTGAAACGTGTAGCCCAATACTGCTGTAGGTACGCTACCAACCGCAATGAAGAGCCCCAGCCTTCCCGCACGTGAATCAAAGTCCCTCATTGCAAAAGCCTTCAGTATTGAAAGCACTGGTCTTCGAAAGTAGAGTAGAATCACCAAGAGAGTGCTCAGGTGAAGGAGAACGTAGAAGAGAACAGGCGGCGGCGAAGGAAGGAAGTCTTGGGCTACTGCCAAGTGTCCTGAGCTGGAAATAGGAAGCCACTCAGTTAATCCTTGAATTATGCCGAGAATCACTGCCTCCAACAGGGACGTCATAACTTCCCAGTGTTCAGATTTCCATATTTAAGTTTCCTGAACTCATCCATCTCTCACTGTTTGGTTACGGATGGAGTGCACGGAGCTCAGGTTGACTCATCCTTCTGAGGTCTGCAACTCATGGATCCTTGCTGTAACATTGAACGATATTTGAGCAGACTGCACATTCATCAGGCAGATCGATTCCGTGAGGCAGTCCTCTCAGATACCCGAAAAAGTGTCGGCATGTCTTGGAAGGTCTGGTGGCGTATGGGCTTGACACAGCTTCTGCGAAGACTCCCTTGCGAGGTGATTGGATGTGGGTGAGCACGTTGTCTTCCAAAGGTTGAACGTGAACGCTTCCGAGTTCACCGTCGTCAGAGGTGTCGTCGAGAAACAGCTGCAGCCTGAGCATGCAATGGGGACAAGCATAGTAGGTTTCTCGAGGTAGCTTTGAAGAGTCTGTAACCATGACTGGCTGTTGGAATTCTTGACCACAGTTCGAGTATGGGCAGATCAAGTTTTCCGCTTTCAAAGGGTTTCCGCTCACCGCTAATCTGTACATCGTATCTTGTTTCTTAATAAACGTTACTGTAGACGTGTACAACACAGCAACACCAAACCATGCTGTGCCACTCTCCTTCACGAAACCCGAAACCAATACAACTGTCGGTGAGCTACAGGTAAAGACTAAATATCCCTCACCTTTCACTCTCATTGAGAAGCGCCGAATTGAGACTTCACTATGACATCTCTAACGAACCAAGAAGATAATCGGCTCGAAACCATCTCCAGAAAGGCCAAGCTGGAAGAAGGTGGAGAAGCCGTCAGAAGTATACTTCGCGAAATTTTCCGCAGCGAACGAATCAGCACCAAGAACCTAGCACACCTGACCGGAATCCCGATTCCAGTTGTAGCAGCCGTGAGACGAGAACTGGAAAAGATAGGCCTGATCATGAGGAAGAAAGGAGCTTCACTAACGGAAACAGGCCGTGAATTCGTCACAAGAGACCTTGGATTCAAACACCGGGAAAGACTGACGTGCGCTGATTGCCAAGGCAGAACGCTCAGAATACCTGATCAATTTGCCCCTCTCCTCCAGCAGCTGCAAGACTACATGATCACAAGACCTCGTCCACTGCCTTGGCTTGATCAGACACATGGAACACCTGAAACCGCACTCCTGAGAGCTCTTTTCATGCTTGAGAAGGGGGACGTTGAAGGCAGACGAATAATCTTCTTGGGAGACGACGACTACACCTCGCTCGCCGTAGCGGCATTGAGAGCAGCACGAGAGATAACAGTGGTTGATGTTGATCCAAGACTCTTGACAGCCATCCAGTCAGCGTCAAAGAAGGAAAACCTTCAGATCACCTGCGTTGCTCACGATCTTAGAAAACCTCTCCTGGAAACCCTGCAACACAAGTACGACGTTGCTTTCACGGACCCACCTTACACAATACCTGGACTGACTCTATTCACTTCACGCGCTGTAACAGCGCTCAAACAGAGACGAGGTGCAACCATCTACCTTGCCTACGCCCACCAGCCACCTGAGAAAACTCTTGCCATCGACAGAACCCTATTCAACATGGGCCTTGCCATTGTCGAACAACTTCCTGCCTTTAATCGATATGAAGGCGCGGAGATGTTCGCCAACACAACATTTCTGGCTCGAGTTCAAACGACTGAAAAAACAAGACCTCTAACCACATCAACCTATAGCGAGAAGATCTACACGGGTGAAATCACTCAAACTCGACGAAAATATCAGTGTCGATGTGGCGAGGAAATCCAAGTTGGTGCGCTTGAAGCTTTCCACACAATTCAAGAGCTGAAATCCAAAGGATGTCCCAAGTGTGGGAAGACCAAAGGTTTCAATCTCGTAGAGCGACAGAAACTGAAAGACACACTGGCAGAAAAACTGGCTTTTAGGGACTTCAAATGGACTGATTTTCCCACCGTGCTCGCGTTCGAAAGAGAAATCTCCCAAATCTCGTTCCCGGAAGCCCCTCTCATGGACGAAGCCATCCACAAGGAGAAACTGCAGAAAGCCACAAGGCAGAAAGGCAACTTCCTCAAAGTTGCGACTTTACAGGAGGAAATCGTCGGCTGGTTATGGCTAAGATCAGAAACAGATAGGACCACTGGAGAGAAATTCGGATATGTCAAAACTGTAATTGTGAAACCTGAGCATCGCCACCAAGGATTTGGCAGAAGACTTATAGATTTTACAGATCAGCTCTTCACTGAGGCGGGAATAGAAAGAATTGACCTCATTGTTGGAGCGGCCAACTACGACGCAACTCTCTTCTTTGAAGAAGTCGGCTTCGAACGACAACACTCTACTATGCGGAAGAGAACCAAGCGTGGGACATGAGAGTTGAAACAGATTCGAGAAATCCTCGGTGATCTTTACGATTGTCAAAGCGACCTAGATGACCTTGACTTCCTACGGAATGCTTTGCGCACCGCATCGGAAGCGATGGGCAGCACAGTAGTTAAAACCATATCTCACAGGTTTTCGCCAACAGGCATAACTATGTTCATGATACTCGCTGAAACACACATTTCAATTCACACGTGGCCTGAGCACAAATACGCGGCCCTTGACATCTTCATCTGCAACGAGGATATTGATCCTGAGGTCGGATGGAATGCGGTGAAAGACGCTCTGAGACCCTCTTCTTTCAAACTGCAGAAGATGATCAGAAACATTCCGTGAAGCTAGAGTGTGCACGCGCATGGACGCGCACACGTCTCCACCTTCAACGTGGGCGACCCCACGCGTACAGGGGGTGATTCTATTTGGCAGCTTCTTCCTTACTCTCAGCTACGCGTTTCTTTACTGCAGTTCGTCTGGCCTTCTGGGCAAGAACATCAGCTGTGACGAAGTCCAGAGCCTCCTCCGGACACCATTCCACACATTGAGGCTTTCCTTCTTCTTTGCACGTATCGCAGACATACACGACCTTCTTTTCGGGGTGGAGCATTATGGCGCCATAATCACAAGCTTCGATACACCAGCCGCATCCGTTGCATTTGTCTTCATCAACCTTGATAATGCCTGAGTTCTCTTCTTGTGTCAACGCGTCTCTCGGACATGCAGTGACACACGCAGGATCTTCGCAAAGTCTACACGCTACCGCTAGGTTCACTAGCGGACCGAGGCGTATGGCTCGTATTCGCGACTTTGTCGGGTTAAAGGTCTTCTCGTTAACCATGGAGCAGGCGTACTCGCAGACGCAGCAGCCGATGCATTTTTCCGGGTCTCCTGAGACGAATTTCTTTTCGTGAAGTTTCGGCATCTATTTCTCTCCTTTCTCTTTAACCAAAGAGGCGTATTTCTCTAGCCCTAGTTCTTCGAGTTTCTTCATTGTGGGTACACCGTTCTTTGTCCATCCGCGGACTGCATAGTAGTCGTCCAGGCCTAGGTCGAATTCCTCCTGGTTGACAACAGCTCCGTGGGCAACTCCTTTGTCAGGTATTGGCACTTTCATTATCTTTGGTGGCAGGGTGTCGTAGTCTCTCGTGCCTACTCCTTCTCGGATGTTGTAGAGCCTCGCTAGGTTGTTTATCCTCTCACCAGCTTTGGTTAGTTCCTCAGGGGTCAGGTTAAATCCAGTGGCGAGGTTGTAGTATTTTGTCATGTCGTCCATGCCATCGTAGTATGTTCCTCGTGAGAACTTGCACAGTATCAGGGAGTCGATGACGTTGTACACGTCTTCGTTGTCGAGGATGATCTTGCCGCGACCTTTTTCAATGGCAAAGCGATTCACACTGCCTTTCACGTCCGGTGAGTAGGCGCCAGATCTGAGATGGCAGGCTCCTCGGAAGGACACGGCAAATCCTAAAGCGGCCGTCTTTAAACCTCGTAGATCGTAGCCCGGTAGTTCAAGGCCTTTTATGTGGCATGCATATGCGTCTGCTCCCTTTCCGATTTTCTCGGCAGCTCTCTGAGTTCCCTCTCCTAGCACGTTGCCCAACCACCCGTCTCGGGTACCAATTTTCTTCACCATCTCAATCAGGGCTTCATGGTTGCCAAAAGTGAGGTCTAATCCATCGGTATTCTCTGTTGTGAGAATGCCGTTTTCGAACAGATCCATGGCAAAACCGATTGTGACACCTGCAGAGATGCCGTCTACCCCATAATGGTTGCATAAACGCATCGCTTCAATGATAGCGTCCAGCCGATCCACACCGCAACTTGGGCCGAGAGCCCACAGGCATTCAAATTCCATTCTGGACGTGGATCCTTCATATGGGCCTTCTGGGACGACAGCTACGTGATCGCATCGCATGGCACATGTGGCGCATCCAATGATCTTCTTGACGTAGTGCTCGTTTAAGTATTCTCCGCTGACTTTCTCTGCTCCTTCAAAGGTGGCTTGCGAGAAGTTTCGTGTGGGTAATGCTGCTAGAGCGTTGAGCACGAGAACGTTTTCAGGGGTCCCAAGGGTTCTGTACTTTCGAGTTGCAGGCCCTTTCATTCGTTCATGGATCATCTTTATGAATTCTTTGAATCCTTCGAAATCTGCTACGTTCACATCTTTGGTTCCTCTGACGGCAACAGCTTTCAGGTTCTTTGATCCCATGACTGCGCCCATGCCGGTTCGTCCTATGGCTCTGAACTCATCATTGATGATTGCTGCGAAGCGAACCAATTTCTCGCCTGCTTCTCCAATTGCAGAGACCCGTATGTAATGATCGCCTAGCTCTTCCTTTATGGCTTCATCAGTTTCTGAGGGAGACTTTCCCTTCAAGTGCTGAGCATCCAAAAGATGAACTGAATCGTCGTCAATCCAGGCATAGACAAGTTTCTCCGACTTGCCTGTGAAGACAATTGCATCATAACCTGCTCTCTTGAGTTCAGGGCCGAAGAATCCATGCGCTTTGGACTCTGCAACGCCTCCAGTAGCAGGCGACTTGGAAACCACAGCGTAGCCATTTCCAGCAGTTGGACCCATTGTGCCGCTGAGAGGCCCCGTGACAAAGATCAGCGGGGTCTGTGAACTAAAGGGATCGATGCCGGCCTTCGAGTTGTCCATGAGTAACCGAATCCCCAGTCCTATGCCTCCAATGTACTGCTTGGCCATCTCCTCTTTCAAAGGCTCCGTCTTGACTTTTCCCGTCGAGAGATTCACATGTAGAATTTGTCCTGCGTACGATAACAAAGGTTTTCCTCCAATTCTAGTCAATATTATAGAGAGATATGGTGAAACAACTAGTAAATATGTCTTCGTCTTTTACGCAGGGATGCGAGCAAATCCATGAGTCAGCGGTTTGTGATGTCAGAGATTGTCGCTTGAATGAATTTGTCATTGATACTCGTTGAAGACGCCGGTGGACTGAGCCTCGGTTTGCGGCAGTTTGCTGCTGTCGATGCAGAGTTCCATGGATTATTCATAGAGGAATGTTCCAGAAACCTTTAAATTATGAAGAGACTTATGTGAATAATGCTGAAAAACGAGAAAGGAGAACTAAGAATGAAACTGGAAAGAATAACTATTGCTGCTGTAATGATCTTGCTGACTTTTGCAATTCTCCCAAGCTACTCTGCGAAAGGACCTCGAGAAGACGACCTTCAACTGTTCTTCTATTCAGACGTCCAAGCAACTTATGCCGCTTTGGAAGCAGGTGAAGTGGACATTGTTGGCTTTGACATCCAACTGCCCATTTACCTTGATGCTATTGACAACCCCAACGTTGCATTAGGCCCAGTCGATGATATGGGCATGTATGAATTTGACCTACACAACAACTACTCCATTGCATCACAACCTGGAATCCGATCCCCCACAAGCTACACTGAGTTCAGGCAAGCTCTCTCGTTCCTCGTGGACAAAGACCTTGTCGTGGACACCTACTGTGGAGGCTTTGCTGTACGTATCGATCAACCAATTGCTCCACCAGCCTCGGCGTGGATGAACGCTTCAATGATGGGTGCAAACTACCCATATGAGTATGATCCACAAGCTGCCTCAGACCTGTTGGATGCAAACGGTTGGGTTGAAGGCACCACCACGAACCCTGACTATGATGCGGCGTTCCCAGGTTCAACTCAGTATATCCGCACCTATCCCACAGGCCATGAAACCGCTGGAGCGGACATACAGCCTCTCATCACCTATGTGAGGACAGATGATGCGCGAAGATTGCAGGCTGGACGTCACCTGTATGGCAACATGCGGAAGATCGGCATCCCGGTTGATGCTCAAGAAGGACCATCATCCTTCACCTACGACCCTGTCATGGGTCTGATGGACTATCACATCTACACCGGTGGCTGGAGCCTTGGACGCTTCCCCACGTTCCCGTACTTCGGCTATCACACAGATTACTACATCCCCTATGGCTCCAACTATGTCACTGGCTTCCAAGCCGATAATGCGACACCCACTCATCCAACGTTGGATCCGTTGCTGTACAACATCTACTATGCGGACACGTTCGCTCAGGCTTTGACTAACTGTCAGCTCGCGATGGGCCTCTTCACCGAATTGGCCGTAAACATTCCACTGTTCGGCGCTAGATCCTTCTGGGCTTACAGCACTTCACTGCTCGGTGCAGTCAACGAGGACAGCTACAGCTTTGAGAACGACTACTTCTTCATGAACGTCTACAAAGCAGATGGATCCCCAATCCGCTGGGGTGTCATCACGCCACCCAACGGCTTGAACAACATGTACTCCAGCTGGGTCTATGATTATCAATGCCTTGACCGTGTCAGCCTCTATGGTGGCTTCGATCTGCCTCCGTACAACATTGCCGCGGACCAGCCAGGCTGGGTCCTCGATTGGTTCGCAGACACGTGGGTCGACCCCGACGATGCCCAAACCAAAGCGAAAAACTTCAAACAGTTCCGCAAAGACGCGTACTTCATTGACTCCGGTGGCAATCAACTGGAGAATGTTGATGCTGACGCCTACCTGTTCGCCAACTTCGTGCAGTATGCAGCGGGTATCGATGGCTGGAGCTGGTCCACCGTGCAAGACCTCCATCACTTCGAGAAAGTGAACGACTACCGCGTGGACATCTACTTTAATGCGCGAAGCTACTGGCTCTACACCAGCGCGTCCCCCAACTTGTGGATTCCCAGTGTGTGGAAGAACCAGTCCTATGGTCTCACGGTGCTGCAGACAACTACTTTCATTGTGGACACCAACCTCACGACTCCTGGCTTCCTTGGCCTTAACCAACCAGTCTGGGTCAACTCCATCACTGGATCGACCTCTGGACTCCTCGCCGAGTGGACGGACTACTGGTGGGAGATGGGCGACTTCTACATTGACACAGCCCTCGTCTCAGGGGAAACCGTGACCGTTGAGTGGTACGAATATGGTGATGTTACAGGCTATACGCTTGGAGACAACCCGGCACCAGACGTCACGATTGGTGCTGGTCACTACTACATGACCGACTTTGTGCCAGGCGCTGGAGGCTACGCCACATACAAGAAGAACCCCTTCTACTGGATGGATGTACCCATCTTGGGTGAAGTGGACTTCAAATGGGAGGCTGGCGGCTACTATGAAGTCACCATCTTCGACGTGGTGAAAGCTGCTGGAGCCTACGGCAGCCAAGGTACCGCTGTACCCGATAGTAACTGGTTCCCAGGAGCTGACTTAGCTCCACCAGGCGGCGCGATCGACATCTTCGACATCGTTACCATCGCCGGCAAATACGGCCAAGTGTCAAGCATACCCCCGCCATAAGAACGAAACAAGCAATTCAACTCTCTCCCTTTTTTTGGTATTCTTCTACCGTGCAAGTCAGTGAGAAGGCTTCTGATGCACTGTTCACAGCGAGAGTGTATGAAACACATTGTCAAATGGTGTTTTCACTCTGGATCTAGGCATTGTTTTAGTGTTTGAGCGAGAATAGCATGGAGCAGATGGTTGAACCAAAACTTAAATACACATCGTCGCTTATGACTAGCTGTTCATCTTGGAGATTGGTGAAGTACTTGGGTTTGAAGGGGTATATTGCACGTCGCATTGTGTACATGTTGATCCTGATTTATCTTGTAGCGACGGTGAACTTTGTGTTGTTCAACCTCATGCCTGGCACAACACTGGCCAAGTATGTGGCGAATGTTGAAGGGAAGATGGATGCAGCAAAGCTGGAGAAACTGAAGGAGAGCTTCGGCTTCAACAGACCCTTACATGAACGGTATTTTCTGTATCTGCGGAACATGTTGACATGGAATTTTGGAGAAAGTTATGAATCTCGCGCCTCTGTGCAGGGAGAGATCATGCGTGCCCTACCTAACACCCTGCTGCTCATGGGAGTAGCTGAGATCGCGGCGATGGTGGTGGGCATATTGCTTGGGGTGATTGTAGCATACAAGCGAGGCGGATCCTTGGACACGGGCGTGGTGACAGTGTCTTTAGCCACGTACTCGATTCCCGTCTTCTGGATCGGCTGGTTGTTTCTCTCGTTCTTCTCAGTGCAGCTGAAGTGGTTTCCAGTGGGTGGGATTGTGCCGAAGGAGTGGGCAGTTTCCCCGCCGACAAACCTGTTTGCGTATTGGGCAGGACGCTTGTACATGATTACGTTGCCGTCGTTGACGTTGTTCATCTTTTTGATCGGTGGATGGATTCTCTTGACACGGGCCACTGTGCTGGAAACAATCACCGAAGATTACGTGGCCACCGCGAGGGCGAAGGGGTTGGCGGAGCGGACGGTGCTCTTCAAACACGTATTGAAGAATGCGTCGCTGCCGATCATCACGAGTATTGCGTTAACGTTTGGATTTCTCATCTCCGGGGCGATCATCACGGAGACGGTCTTCTCGTATGGAGGCATGGGGCTCCTGGTGTGGAAGGCCATTTCTCAGGCGGATGTGCCGGTGATGCAGGCGTTCTTCTTTGTGATTGCGCTCCTCGTTGTTGTCGCGAACTTCGTCGCGGACCTCCTCTATGGTGTCGTAGATCCTAGAATTAAATACGGGTGAAACTGTGAATGGAAGCACTTAGCAGACGTCGACTCTCCTTCCTCTATCAGAGATTCAAGGGATTCTGGAATGAATATAAGCAAAGTAAGCGAGGACTCCTGGGCATTGTGATAATCCTTGCCTTCGGAATTGTAGCAGTCTTCGCGCCAGTATTGTCTCCCTATGACCCTTTGGAACCAAGATATCCAGGATACTATCCTGCACAGCAACCAAGACTTGCAGAACAACTGAGTGTTCCAATCTGGTACAAGAGTGTCCTTGGTGACACGACTTTATCAGAAAACCTGTTTATAATAAGCGATAACGAGTTCAGATCAGCAGAAATCTTTGATCAAAAGTGGATCGGGACTCACACGCCTTCTCAAGCGAATGTTATCGTGGGCTATAGTTCCACTGGAGGAAACCATGATAATGATGGATGTATTCAGATAACGTACACACGGGCTGCAACTGAGACTCCACCTGTAGATGGCAAAGTAATCGTAACCTTGTCTCAGGAGTTTGAGTATCCATATCTAACCCCACCAAACTCCATGTGGATGCACTACTCTATCTCCATCAAGAATCGTACGGTGATCCCAGATCTCCCAACAACGGCTAGAATCAATGTGCGCAAGGGCACTGAATCCTTCAAGATAATCGATTGGCGCACAGAACTCACCAGTGCGCGTCTAGTAGACAAATGGAAACATGATCGAGGAATCTCAACAGGTTTCGCAGGAACCATGGAAGAAACCATCTTCACTGACGTAGGCTCGTACGCGTACGAGTTCGTGGTGACGATACTCGATGATGGAAATGGGGAAATCGATCTTACGATCTCCGTTGACAACTTGCAGATGATCCTGTATGGGAAAGCTTTTGGTTTTCTGGGAACAGATGCAGATGAAAATTCACCGAGAGACCTATTCACTATGCTTCTGTATGGAACAAGAATTTCGTTTCTGATCGGGTTGCTCACTGCCTTTTTCGGAGTGCTAATTGGATTGGCTGTGGGACTGGTTGCTGGCTATGTTGGTGGCCTTGTTGACGAAGCACTGATGAGGTTTTCAGATTTCTTGTTGGTGCTGCCAAATCTGCCATTGTTAATCGTGTTAGTCACAGTTCTCGGTCCATCGATTTGGAACGTGATAGGTGTCCTGATCTTCCTGGGGTGGATGGGCTTCTCCAGAACTGTAAGATCGATGGTGCTCAGCCTTCGTGAGAGACCGTTCATTGAAAGCGCCAAGGCTGCTGGAGCCGGCACTTTCTATGTTAT
Source organism: uncultured Candidatus Bathyarchaeia archaeon (assembly GCA_964346975.1). Classification (GTDB taxonomy): domain Archaea; phylum Thermoproteota; class Bathyarchaeia; order Bathyarchaeales; family SOJC01; genus JAUWDF01. The sequence goes on along the minus strand of CAYFWV010000048.1, from coordinate 2,069 downwards.
ACAAAGACACATCGTTCCGAACGTGTTTGCGCTTGTATACATTACTCTTGCAACTTCAGTTCCTGGGGCGATTCTCTCTGAAGCATCTCTGGCGTGGCTTGGACTCGGGGACATCAATGTTCCCTCGTGGGGAATGATGCTCTACGATTTCGGCAGAGCTAACATCGCTCTTGTAAGAGGCATTGGTGAATATTGGTTCTGGGTAATCCCTCCTGGAATAGCGATTGCACTTATGGCAATGGCATTCATTCTGATGGGCTTCTCACTCGACGAGATTCTGAACCCGAGATTGCGACAGAGACGCTAAAATATAGGGCGTCTACTGAAGAGTTCATCGCCAGTCTATGAAGATGCAACAGGATGATGCTATCTTGCAGAGTTGGCGAGGAGGTTGACTTTTTCATGAATGAAAATCCAGAATTTCCTTTCAAGTGCATCCTCTTCGTCTTGACTCTTGGCTCCTCGCAAGAAGGCGAAGCCTCCACCCAACCATTCTGTTAACCTTCCAAACCTCATGAAGGATTGTGAACGAGCCCCGACTGTAAACCTGACAAGGAAATCTGTGGGATCACCTAGAATAGATGTCCTGATCACGCCAATGATCTCATGAACATGTGTAGGTCTAGCTATTATTTCGGATCGTTTCTCAGTGTCCTCTTTCACCACGATGAATTCTTTTCTTCTGAGAAAACGAATAATCCATTCTGTCAACAAGGAGAGATCAACATTTCGTCCAACGTAGCGATACTCCACGTGATCACCTCTATGGCAACAATCCTGTTGAACTAGGTTCGTTTAAACATTTCGCGCAAATGTACTGCACGAGAAGAACTCGATTTACCAAAAACTTATATAAACAGAGCCACTTTCAAGTTAGCCAGATTCATGAATATAATACAAAGTGGAAACCAGAGTGGCTTGGGATGGTAACGCTAGACGTTAAGGATTTAACTACATACTACTTTACACGCCGAGGTCCTGTAAGAGCTGTTGAAGGAGTAAGTTTTCAGCTGGAAAAAGGAGAAGCCATGGGTCTCGCAGGGGAATCCGGATGTGGAAAAACCACAATTGCCCTCTCACTACTAAAGATCCTGCCACAAGGCGGCAGGATAGTTGGTGGAGAAGTAATCTTGAACGGACAAGATATTGTTCCCCTCAATGAGAACGAAATGCGCAAGGACGTTAGATGGAAGAAACTCTCAATCATCTTCCAGGGAGCCATGAACGCCATGAACCCAGTTTATAAAGTAGGCGACCAGATCGTTGAAGCGATTAAGCTTCACGAGCCCAAAGTATATCGAAGTGAAGCAAAGGAAAGAGCTGGCAAACTTCTGGAGTTGGTGGGGATCGACGCTTCCAGATTAGAGAATTACCCTCATGAATTCAGCGGAGGAATGAAACAGCGAGCACTGATCGCCATGTCCCTCGCCTGTAATCCAGACGTAGTAATAGCCGATGAACCTGGAACCGCTCTAGACGTGATTGTGCAAGCCCAAGTTCTCAGACTCATGAAAGAGTTGATCGAGAAGCTGAATCTCTCCGTAATAATGATCACACATGATCTCTCTATGCTTGCAGAAGTTTGCCACAGGATCGCAGTAATGTACGCCGGCTACCTGTCTGAATATGGAGACATCACACCCATCTTTCAGAATCCTCTTCACCCTTACACAAAAGACTTGATCGAATCCTTCCCCAGCATCAAAGCTGCAAAGCAGGACATGGTGTCAATTCCAGGTTTCCCGCCTGACCTGCTCAGCCCGCCACCTGGCTGCAGATTTAATCCCCGGTGCAAGTACGCCATGGATGTTTGCAGAAAAGAGACTCCGTCACTCATTGAAGCTGAACCTAGCCATTTTGTAGCATGCCATCTAGTAGGCAAACGCTGAGGCAGACAGAGGAAAAAACCATGAGCGAAGAAATTGTAAAAGCAGAAAACTTAACCAAGTATTTTCCAATAAAGATGAGCTTCTTCCGAACAATCTTCTCGAAAGAACAGCTTTTTGTGCGAGCCGTTGATGGCGTCTCCTTCTCCATCAAGAAGGGAGAAATCTTTGGCCTGGCAGGAG
>CAYFWV010000047.1:0-13965 GCA_964346975.1 uncultured Candidatus Bathyarchaeia archaeon | reverse complement strand
CATTCTCTTGACTCGTTCTTTCTTCTCCAAGAAGTCTTTGATCGTTGCTTCTTCACCATCATAGTCCATTCCATCTGCATATCTAGCGACAATCTCCTCCATCATTGGTGCTTTGAGTCTCATAGAACCGACCCAAATTGGCACACGTGGTTTTTGAACAGGTTTTGGTAGAAACATAGTTTCTTTGATCTTGTAGAAGTCTCCACCGAAACTAGGTCTCTCTTCTGTCCACAGTCGGTTGATGACTTGAATTGCTTCCATTAGTTGGGTCACTCTTTCTTTTGCTGATGGAAAAGGATAACCATACGCTTTATACTCGCTCTCTTTCCAACCAGCTCCTATTCCCAGATCTATTCGTCCACTAGATGCATTATCTAGGCTTGCTACGATCTTCGCCAGAAGAGCGGGGTTCCTATAGGATTGTGACGTGACTAGGGTCCCCAATCGAATACGTTCTGTCTGCGGGACTAATAATGCAAGTGTCGTCCACGCATCATGTGATTGCATCTCATGACCCTCTACAGGTCCGAAGAAATGGTCTGAGACTGTAAAGCGGTAGAATCCTGAATCCTCTGCAGCTTTTGCTAATGTCACGATGTCATTATAGGTATATCCCAATTGAGGTTCAATATGGATGCTGATCTCCATCGAAGTCACCTTGTAACTTTTGATGCGTGCGCGCACAGATAAGGCTCTTTGGGCTCAATTGACGAAAAAACTTGAGCATTCTTTGTAGTTGATGCGCGAGCGACAAAGCAGAACCACCTAGGGAAAAAGGGGAGTTGCGGGCGAGGTCTCCGTTCGTCGCGGGTTCAAACCCGGCCTTCGGGTCCATGGACTTTCTGCACAAGTCAAAGCACACATGGAGCGGTGCGTTGAATAGTGTGAACATGTTCACCATGAATAGAGATATTAGCAACAAACAGCAGAGTCATCTGGGGGTTATTCTAGTGGCTCACGAGATGAAGGGATCATACAGAGTCTTCGTAATGCTGAACACAGAGCCTGGACTTGATGAAAAAGTATCCGAACAACTGTTAAAATTCAAAGAAGTCACTGAGGTGCATTTCATAAGTGGCATATACGATCTGCTTGTGGTCGTAGAAGCCAGCCTTCGGGGCAGGGCTATATTCACCACGATTCAGGAAATCAGCCAATTGCTAATTCAGAGAATTCGAAAGATAAATGGTGTCCGAGACACAAACACGTTGCTGCCTTTCCTTTCGCTCATAAAGGATACTGGCAAGTAGTTCGTGCAGGTGCCACCGAGCGCGTCAGCGCGCGCGCGCTCCTAACTCGATCAAGCAAATGAGGCTCTCTCACTGATGGTACTTGGTTGCCGTCAACAGTGCGCTGAGAAGGGCTAGTCTCCGAGTTGTCGGGAGAAGATCAGCAAGTATTGAGGAGCTTCAGGACGCTGCGATACTAGTAATGGGGCTCTGGGCTGGCAGTGGCACTCTGCAATCCTGCAACATGGACTTTGTTGAAAGGAGATTCAGTAGTGGGAAGGTCAGATACGGCCTCACTCAGGAATCTAGAGTTATTGACTGCCTGGAATCAGTTGTCACCGAGCTTGGCCTGAAGTGTCCCGGTCAACTCGAGGGTAGACCTTGGTTGGGTGTGCATCTTAGTGATCGTGCTCATGTTCGCGGAAGATTTCTCCATAGGCATTACAGAAATATTGGCAGGCGGTTCCAAGTTCTCCCTTGCCCTTTTCAGTCAGATGGTAGATTGTGCTTCTGCCTTTTTTCTCCTTTTTCACAAGCCTCTTTCTCTCAAGTTCTTTGAGCGCAGGGTAGATTGTCCCTGCAGTTGGCTTGGTTCCTCTTCTCTTCTTCAGTTCTTCGCCGATTTCCTGGCCGTTCAGAGGCGTCCTTGATAGGATCCACAGTATGTGGAAAGACAGTAAGCCACGCATGTCACAGCATTCGGGCGTCGGGGGGCAGCAAGTTTCACGCATACATGTATTATTGGGCTTCCTATACATTTATATATTTCCACGCTGATGTATAGGATATCCAATAGATGAAGGGTGAAAACGATGGAGCAGAAAGAAGTCAAGGAATATGTGAAGAAAAGGTACAGCAGGGTAGCGAAAACAGGTGGAGGTTGTGGTTGTGATTGCGGGCCATCTACATCTGAAGTGTCACTGCAGATGGGGTACTCCAGAGAGGATCTGGAGAATGCGCCCCCCGCTTCAAACATAGGGTTAGGTTGCGGGAACCCTGTCGCTTTGGCCAGTCTGAGAGAGGGAGAGACAGTGTTAGATCTTGGATCCGGAGGGGGCCTCGATGTCTTCCTGGCTGCAAAGAAAGTTGGAGCCAAGGGAAAAGTGATTGGAGTCGACATGACTGAAGAGATGATCACGAGAGCCAGAGCAGCAGCTCAAGAGAACGGCTATGAAAATGTTGAGTTTCGATTGGGCGACATAGAAGCACTACCGATCGAAGATCGCTCGGTCGACATTGTAATCAGCAATTGTGTGATCAACCTGTCCACCGACAAGCAGAAAGTGTTCCAAGAGGCTCACCGTGTCTTAAGATCTGGCGGAAGGCTCATGATATCGGACTTGGTCACGGAGAGAGAATTGCCAGAAGACGTCAAGAAAAGCTTTGATGCTTGGGCAGGCTGTATCGCCGGCGCCCTCGAGAGAAACCACTATCTAACCATCATCAAACAAGCAGGATTCAAAGACGTTCGAATCGTCTCAGAATCAACCTACAACGTAGACATTTCACGAGAACTGAGTGGAAATATCACAAGTGTTCAAGTGGAAGCCCATAAAGCCTAGAAATGGAAGGTCAAACACGTGAAGACTGGAAGCACTCATCTGGAAGTGACAGAGGGTTTCTTCGAAGTGGTCAAGAAAAGGCGTGCGATCCGAAAATACAGAGATTACGATATTCCAAAGGACGACTTGAAGAAGATCCTTGAGGCAGCTCGTCTTGCACCATCGGCCAACAATAGCCAGCCTTGGAGTTTCATAGTTGTGAAAGATCAAGAAATGAAGCAGCTCTTGGCCAGACCTTCTCCTCAAAAGTTCATCGCCAACGCTAACATCATTTTTGTAGTGTTGGGTGATCCAAGCGTCTCATGCTGTCCACGTGCGACATGGACCACTCGGGATCCCATGATCGCGACAGAGCACCTAGTGTTGGCAGCCACCGCATTAGGCTATGGATCTTGCTGGATCGCGAACTACGAATCACGTTCTAGCGAATGGATTGACGAGGTCAAGAGAGCTCTCAAGATCCCTGATCACATGGAGATCATCATTCTAGTGGCTATAGGCGTCCCCGATGAAGAGCCCACGCTTCGACCGAGAAAGAGCCTTCAGGAAATATCCTTCGAGAATGTATACGGGAATCCACTGAAATTCCAGTGAACCTGGTTCCTAGACTCACTTCACATGGTGAACCCAATTGACGGAAATGAGACAGCGCAAAGAAGAGATAGAGGGAAACCTGCTGAGCCCACTGCCTGCAGTCTTGGTCGGATCACTGACAAACGGTCATCCGAACTACCTCGTGATCGGATACATTGCGCCCTTTGACTTCGGGAAACACATTTTCTTCAGTCTGTACAAGAAACGTTATACACGGATTGGAATTCATGAGAACAGAACATTCAGCGTGAATATCCCGTCAGAGGATCTTCTAGAAAAAGTGAAAGTCTGTGGAAGTCACTCCGGTCGAGACTATGATAAAGGGTCGATTTTTGACACGTGGTATGGAGAATTGAAAACTGCTCCAATGATTCACGAGTGCCCGATCAACATCGAGTGTGAAGTGGCTGAAATCCTTGATTATGATCCCAATGAAGGAATCATCGGGAGAGTTATCAAGTCATATGCTGACTCTCAGTACATTACGGATGGTAAGCTTGATTGGAGAATGGTTCATCCACTCATCTGGGTCACCGGCGGAGACTTCAACTACTACCGGCTGGGAGACCGCATTAATCCTGGGAAGACCAGACAGGCTGAGTAGCTGAACAGGATGAGACCACTGTTGGAAACGGAAGGCTCCTTCTAGAGCCCAGCGAGAGATGCAACTGATGGTGACCATCACCCGAGCAAGGAATCAGGATTTGCGTGAGGTCCTCGCATTATTGAGGAATGTACATCTCCCCATTGAAGGTGTTGCTGATCAGTTTCATAATTTCTTCGTCGCCCACGATAATCATAATCTTGTAGGTTGCGCAGGCCTCGAAGTCTACGGCAATGTCGGTCTGATTCGTTCTGTCGCTGTTGAACCCTCCTCTCAAAGTCAAGGCTTAGGCCGTTCGCTTGTCGCCAGTCTCGAGACCTTAGCAGCGGAGAAGAACCTAGAAGAAATATACTTGCTCACAGAGACCGCTGCAGCTTTCTTCTCAAAGTTGAACTATGTCATCATCCAGAGGGAAAGCGCAAAACCTGACATCAGACAATCAATGGAGTTCACTTCTCTCTGTCCCGCTTCAGGAATATGTATGAAGAAAACCGTGAGGTGAACAGAAGCCCTCACGGCAGCACTCGTCTGCTACTTGAGCATTCCTTGTCAAAGACTACCGGAGAAAAGGGAACGTCCCCAGCAGAATTCTCGTAGCAACCTGCTCTTGCAGCACTACGATCTGCCTTGCCACGGGGATTCATGCCACGTTTGGCACCCTCCCCCTTTATTATGTGAACAAGCTACAATCCACATGATCAAACAAGGGCTGCAAGGGTGCAGGACATGATTGTTCCAAAGATCAGACACACGCTGACGCAACAATCAGATTCTGAAGAAAGGAGAAAGAGAATCCATTGGGAGAAGCCGTATCAAGAAACGCCAAAACTCTATGGAGTTCCTTCACCAGTCGTTAGGAAGCTGTCGTCAGAATTCTTTCGAAAGATCAAGAACAGATCAAAACCAGCAATCCTGCAATTGTGTGAAGACCTGGTGAACTCTGGTTTTGCAGAAGAAAGAACCATTGCGTTTGATTGGGTTTTTCGCCTTAGACGAATGTATGAGAAATCAGATTTTCAACTTCTCGAGAGATGGTTGACGGATCATGTACACAGTTGGGGAGCCTGTGACGATCTCTGCACACATGCCCTTGGAGCTTTCATTCATCAGTTCCCAGAGTTCATTCAAGAGACAAGAAGATGGAGACGATCTGGAAATCGATGGCTCAGAAGAGCAAGCGCCGTCGGCCTGATCTATTCTATTAGAAGAAAAGCACATCTTGAAGACGTTCTTGAAACTGCGGAGGCGTTGCTGACTGACCCAGACATCGTGGTGCAGAAGGGCTACGGGTGGATGCTGAAGGAGGCCAGCAACCATTTTCCCACTCAGATTTTCGGTTTCGTTCTGAAAAACAGACGAGAAATGCCACGAACTGCACTCAGGTATTCCATTGAGAAACTGTCTCCTCAGCTCAGAACAGAAGCAATGAAGAGAGAATGAATGCCACTTGACAATCAAAGGAGCCTATCATGATCTCCTCTAATGTCCCAGTTTCAGTGGGCACGTTTATTCAAGCTTTGAGAACAAACAAGGATCGAAAAGAGAAAATCGCAAAGAAGATCGTGCTTCGCAAACCATAAGTTCATGAGGTGACAATAATCTATGGGGGAAGGTGGACTCTGCAGGTTAGGAAGGTAACCTCAAGTGACCTCGCGTCAGTATACTGTTGTATAGACTCTCAATCTCCTTTTACAGCAGGTCTTCAGGAATCAAAAGGTTGGTTCAAGGACAATTTCGGTACGCATGTTGAAGGATATCATCTTCTTGATGGCAGTAAAGTAGCCGGACACATTTATTATGCGTCTTCAGATCAAGCACTTGTCCCATACGAAGTGGAATCAGGAGTCGCCTGCATATACTGTACGTACCTCATACGCGACTATTTGAACAAGGGTCTCGGCAGAATGATGTTTGATCACATGAAAAGAGATCTCAAACTTCAATCTGTCAAAGGTATAATGGTTCCAGCAACCGAATTCAAAGAATGGATGCACTATGAACTCTTCCTCAAGCAAGGGTTCCAGATAAAAAGGGAACAATATCCATACAAAGCAATGTACTTCCCACTCACTAAGAAAGACATAGAAATGAAGCCACTAACGGTGGACTACTCACCCTCCAAAGAGAGAGTGGAAGTAACGCTGTTCAAGAGCTTCTTCTGCCCAGTTGGTTCTTTCATGTACAATCGGATAAAGAAAGTTGCGCAAAGCTTCGGCGACAGGGTCAAGATTGTTGAAATAGATGGTACACTTACAAACATGAGGAGATATGGATCGACAGAACCCTTAATCAACGGGAAGCTCAAGCTCTATGGTCCAGCGTCTGAAGAAGATATCATGAATGCGATAGAAGAGGAAATATTCGAGCTCAGCAAGAAACGGTGAATACAAGCAATCAGATCGCACGCTTAGGATGAACGAAACACAGTCAGCGGAAGGTATGGATCGAGCCACAAGACGCGAACACATTCTACGCAATGTTACAGACCAGCAAAAGAGAGAAGAGGGCGCTTGACGCCTATGCACGTCTTCACTTCTTCAGAGCGATTTTCGCTCCGCAGACAGAGCACTTGCCATCTTCCGTAATCTTCGGCTGCTCGTTGACCTCTCCACCACACAAGCCACACTTCATAGTCCTTCACCTCCCTAGCTTAATCAGAAGTTCTGAAACTGAAAACTAGTGAGTTTTAGCACTTTTATATCTATGTGACTGTTGATAAACAGTAACACTCAGGCGCAAGAGACATGGAATCACATCAACTTTGGGATTGGTGAATGCGACCTTGCACGCACGGACAAAGGAGAGATGTGCCCGAGAAACTGATCTGAGTAGAGAGCAACATCTGACTCTTCACCTCAGCGACTGAGAAGAGGGAAACTATAGGAGAACTCCGACCAGGTGACGTGTTAGTACCTCGCGTTCATTGCATTCTAGATTTCACGCGGGAATCAGCGAGGGGAGAGGGACGCTTGGTTGACTTCAGTCTTTCTCCTTGCGTTTTTTCTTCCTTTCCTTTCTTTCCTTTTTTGTCAATGGCTTCTTTTTAGAACTTTTTCCCATGCCCAATTTATTCACACGTTACTAGGTTCAGGTTAGTCTGGCATTAAATTTGTGGTCAACTGGGACAACCAGTCTCGCTCACGATTTTTCTTGGACAGATGTGGCTATGGTAGCGACAAGTTTCTCAATTGCATGTCACTCTTTCCACGATGAGAACTTCATTATTGGGTGGAGGACTTGTCTGCCATGCTTCCATCGATAGTATAGCGCATAGGCGATCATCGCGCCGAGTCCTATTTTCCACCGTAGACTCTTCGATACGAAGTCCTTCATATTACGTTCCCAACATGTAGCTATCAGATCCCATTGGAGGGGTCTCAACTGGCGCAAATCCATGTGCCTGGCTTCCCTGAGCATGCACTCCTCTTCCGAGGTGAACAATAGAGGCACATAGAACACTTTTTGCTTCCTGATTCTATCCAGGAGTTCAAGAGTTGCAAGGGTGTCCTTCTCTGTTTCTCCAGGCAAACCAATGATGAGCGTTGCCAACGGCCAAATACCATTCTCATTCAGAATCTCAAATCCCTTTGTCACGACGTCGTGCCATTCAGCTGGTTTAAACGGCAGCATTTTGCCTTTCATGTGCTCTTTCATCATTCGAATGCTGCCAGTCTCTATGCCGACTTCGACTGAGTTGTGCTTCACACCATTTGAAACCCATCGGGACTTCTCAAGAAGTATCGGCCCGATCACTTCGATCATCTCAGGATCGTAGACAACAGGTGCCAACGAAGCATGAGCCGGTTGAATGTACTTGACTCCGGGTACGGCAGCAACCGATTCGATCAGTTGTATTATCGATTCGCGGTTCGGCAGAAACTTCTCCCTGGAACTATACAGGAACAAGTCTTCGCCACCCAGGATGATCATCTGGGTACCACTTGACGCGTTAAGTTTCACTTCTTTCAAGATGTGCTCCAAAGGAAATGAGTGTCGTCTTCTCTGAGTTGGCGAGCAGAACTTGCAGCCGCGTCCACAGCCTCGCATAATCTCCACAACGCCGAAAATGGACGGATTGACGATGCAGGGAATCTCTTCTGGGTCAGGGGGCTGGGTTTCAACTACCGCAGGGAGTTCCTCACCGTTCACGGCTCCACGGAAAATCTGTGTGACTACCTTTTCTCCCTCACCCATCACGATGCAGTCTATCTTGCGTTTCTTCTGCAGCTTCGCTTTGTGTATCTGCCACGCACCAGGGCCTCCGAGGACTATTTTAGCACCCCACTTCCGCAAGATCGGCTTGTCGAGTAGTTCTCTAAACTCTGCCGCTGCCATAGGTTCTCCTCCCAAGCCCACAAAAGACGTGTAGGTTCGACTGACAAAGCCTGTTCCAGCAGGCTCCATCGAAGATATCCCGATGACCCGTGTTCTTGGTCCCACAACCTCCTCCAGGTGATTTGGGTGGACCACCACGACATTCCTCGCGCCGAATTCCCGGATGAGCAAAGCTTCAATCTTCCGCATCCCGTACGGGGCAAACTTGGCAGTACCGTTCCCATTGTTCACGACTGGTGGGTACAAATATCTCCTTGCCAACAGCTTCGGGAGAATTCCTGTTGGAAACCCGCCAATGAACGCTCGAAAAGGACTGAGATTGAAATCACTCATGTCCGCTGCTGATCCCGTGAGTACAATCGGGAATCCTTCGTTCTTCAGAGAGGCCGCCTGGTTTTGAAGCATAAGACTCGGAATGTCCAGGCTGACTTAAGAGCTTTGCCAATACTCCATGAACTTCCTTTGCACAACGAGGATGCAAGTCTGCAAGAGAAGAAGTGGCGCTGGTGAGATTTGGGCAACTCTTTTATAAGAGGCTGCTATTCACTGGAGTCATCACATTAACTCGTGCGTAACTGAGAAGCTTTTGAAGGCTTTTGGAAGCTGCATGTGGAATTTCTGTGATAGGAGTGATAAAACAAATGGAAGTGCAATACTTCAAGGATTTACCATTAAATCCCGAAGTTATGAAAGGTATTGAAGAACTGGGATTTGACAATCTTTTCCCAATTCAGGCTCAAGCCATCATCCCCTTGTTACGTGGGAAGGATGTCATTGGGCAGGCTCAAACTGGAACAGGCAAGACTGCTGCCTTCGGAGTTCCAATGGTTGAACGATTAGACTCGAAGCTGAACAGAGTCCAGGGCCTGGTCTTAGAGCCAACTCGAGAGCTGGCTATGCAGGTTGCAGATCACATAAGCAGATTCGGCAAATTCGCTGGGCTCAGAGTCTTGCCAATCTACGGGGGCTCATCTATTCAACGTCAAAAGACCATGCTGGAACGAGGCGTACACATTGTTGTGGGTACACCAGGTCGAATAATCGATCACCTGAGGCGAGGAACGCTCGATTTGAGGTCGGTGAAAAGCGTGGTTCTCGACGAGGCGGATAGAATGCTCGATATGGGGTTCATCGACGATGTGGAATTCATACTCTCCAGAACACCTGCGGAGAGACAAACATCCCTCTTTTCTGCGACAATAGATCAGACCGTGATGAGTCTGTGCAACCGATACATGACAAACCCTGAAAAGATACTGGTGAGCAAAGACGAGATCGCGCTCACGCAGCTAGATCAATACTTCATGGTTGTTAACCCTGCAAACAAATTCAGAGTTTTACGTGATATTCTGGAAAGCAACCACATAGGACGAGCCATAATCTTCTGCAGTACACGCAAGTACACAACAATCCTGGCTGAACGACTCAGAGGCCTGGGATATGATGCGCAGCCACTACACGCTGGCTTCACACAACAACAGAGGGAATCTGTAATCAACCAATTTAGAGAAGGCAAACTGAAGTTGCTCGTGGCAACAGACATTGCAGCACGTGGCTTAGATATCGACGGAATAACCCATATTATAAACTATGACATTCCAATGGATGCCCTCGTCTATTTTCATCGAGTCGGACGAACTGCGAGGATGGGACGCGAAGGAACAGCAATCGCACTCGTTGGCTACGGGGAACTCACAACGTTCAACAGCATAAAAGCGCTGACTAAGACTTCGATTAAAGAAATGGATGCCCCCGATCAATTGTGGTGATCTCAGCAATTCTGATGGATCCTGCGTTCTCAAAAGGCAAAACCCAAATTCAGGGATGAAGCTAGGAATTCTCGATGAAAAATGCCAAGTCTTAGGGCAACCGCTAAATGGGTACGAGACTCACAACTGAAAATCCACAATCACAGAGGCCATCATATAGTTTGTGATCTGCCAAAGGACCAAGGTGGGGACAATACAGGTCCAACGCCGTTGGAACTTGCCACAATGTCCTTAGCGGGCTGTGCGGTATCAATCTTCACAGACGTCTGCAAGCAAAGCAAGATCAAACTCAACACCTTGGAAGTATCCGTGGACGCTCAGAAACAGCCAGACACTTCAAACCTGACTGTAGTGACCTTGAAAGTTGAAGTTTCGGCTGAAGCGAGGAAACAACTGCTGGAAGCAGCGTGGAGAAGAACCGAAGCAAACTGCCCCGTGCTCCTCATATACGAAAACCCAACACCCGTGAAAGCCCACTTTGCAATCAGCGAGTAAGATTCCAACAAGTAAAGCACTCGACCAAGCTCCAGATGATCGATCTCCCGACTGCATAAAACGAAAGCTATCGAGTATGACTGGCTTCTGAATCTCAAGTAGGATATTAATGGCACAAGAACCAACAGTATTCTTGATGACCTGGTGATGGTATGCGACACGTGTCATCATACTTGAACTGGTATATCAATGTCCCGAGACTCAGACTTGACTTGCGATCAAGTGGTCTCATGCACTTCAACCATAATCTCAACTTAGGTCCAGTGGACTTGAGTGCGAACTACGCCTTCGGCAATCCACGAACCACTCGATTGCTGGCTGCACGATACGAGGTCAAACCAGCAAATGTTTTTCTTTCGAGTGAGGGAGCTTCAGGCCAGAACGCACGGATCATTCGGTATCTGGCGGAACATGACGATCGGAATGAAGCAATTGTCGAGTACCCGACATATGAACCACTTCTGCGTCAAGTGCAAGAGTATTTTCCTAGAGTCACTCGACTTCGAAGACAGGAGAAGGAGGCATATAGACTTGACTCAGATGTCCTCAGAGAGATTGTTACCCGGAGAACAGGACTAGTTGTGCTGACCAATCCTCATGCGCCAAGCGGCGCAGTGGCAACGAAGCGGGAGATGGTGGAGATTATGGAAGTGGCAAGAGAACATGATCTTCCAATACTCTGCGATGAAATCTATGCCGAATTCAACCGCAAGATGGTCTCAACAGCTTTCTCTGTTGATCCAGACCATGGCATTGTGACAACGAGCTTCACCAAAGCCTATGGTCTCGGTGGACTGAAACTTGGAGTCACCTTGGCGAGCGAGAAACTTGTTCTCGGACTCTACAACGACGTGCTCAACACAGTTGGCAACAGTCCGAACACAGTGCAGGTGATTGCCTCAGACCTGTTGGAGAATGGACGACGAGCACTGGATAAACATCAGCAGAGTTGGAACAAGATGAGGAAAGAAACTGAGGAATGGCTCGACGAGGAGAATCTTCGATATTTCCCTAACAAGATTGGCGTAACCTACTGGGTTGACCTGGCAATTGCAGACACCTATAAATGGACAAGTGACCTCACGATACCGCGCTACCAACTTGCCACAGTCCCCGGAGCATTCTTTCTTTTCGAGAATGGATGTGAACTTGCGAAGTCAAACAAGGTTCGAATCGGTCTAGGCAACTTGAATCCTGACAACCCAGAACTCGCCGAGGCTCTGGCTGCTCTGAAGCAAGCCATCGATTTGCCGAAGTGAATAAGTGCTGAGAGTGGTTGCAGCTATGCCTGCTGACGCCTAGCTCAATCAGACGCACTTTGTATCTTGTTCCCTGTTCCTCATGGATGAGGATGCTCGTCAGCTGATCTCTATCGGTGTGCTCTTCTCCAAGCACTCCTTGTGGTTTGCTATAACTTCATCCACAAGCTGTTTCAAACGTTGTTTCTGCTGGAATCCAACAACTATTTCGACTGGTCTCTTGGCACAGAAGAAACCTATTGTTGGAACTCCCATGATTCCATATTCAATGGCAATACTCTGGTTCTCGCTACTTGCCAATACGTTGAAACTGGCAAATTTCGCCTTGAACTTGTATTCTTCCGCAACTTCCGTGAAAATGGGCCCCAGTCTCTTGCACCAAAGGCATCCTTCATGCCAAAAATCCACAACAGTCAGATGTGGAGACTCAAGTATTTCCTTGTCCCAATCACCTGCACTCACTTCCAGGACAGCTTGCATACTCATTTCACCTTGAGCAAACAATATTCAGGTCAACACGTATTTAAGGCGATAACCTTCACGCTCTGGTGACCAAAGGGCAAAGGTCAGGCTGTTATTGTCTAGCCTTCTCAGATAGCTCCTTAGCCCACTTGCGAATGTCATCCCAGTCGCGCAGGTCATAGATCCCTGGTGCAACCTTGAAGCCGTCTGTTTCAAGTTGCGGCTTGAAAAATTCCATACCTTTACGTGCGATGAAGCCCAGTTTGTTATAGTCGATGACTCCACCGAAAAAGCCCAGTGCTATTGGCTTGAGACCGTACTTTGCAACCCTATCCTCTAGCGCCACCTGTCGTGTTTTTGCCACATCATCTAACTTCCCTTCTCTTTGAAAGAACGTTATCATCGTAGAGGCAAACAAAGCCAGTTTCTTGCCTTCGAATTCCTTTCTGAACTTCTTCAGAAAATCCTCAGCCTCACTTGCCCACCTGCAGTTGCTCATGCCACCGCCCACAATGATCAAGTCATATTGGGAGGTGTCTTTGATCTTTTCTTCTTTCAGATTAACTATCTTGGTCTCAAAGCCTTTGTCTCGCAATATCTTAGCTATCTCCTCTGAGGTTCCCGTCGTTGCTCCATAGCGTGTGCCGTACGCAATTAACGCTTTCAAAGGACCACCTGAACGATGGTTTTCAATTGGATTTATAAAAATTGGGTTGACGCGGGCACTGTACAAACAGTGAGATTTCATGGTTTGAAGATTGTGGAGAGCACTGAGGAAGCTAGACAGCTGCTTGAGGCTGGATTTGAGTATGTGTGCACGACACCTGAGGAGATTGTGCTCTTTAGGAAAAGAAAATAAATGGCTCAGTGCACAAGTGTCCATAGTCCACTTGTAGCGGCTATAGTCTAGTTTGGATTAGGACATCAGCCTGCCACGCTGACGACCCGGGTTCAAATCCCGGTGGCCGCACCACCACCTCATAACACTTCTGCTATTGATTACGTGAGAGCCATTAGCAGCGCGCGTTGAACACAAAGCTGTCTATGACGATCGGAATGAAGTTGGCCATTGACCACACCTTCATGTGATGTCGACTACGCGAGTCCTTGGAGTATTTCTTCTCTTCTGAAAATTCTCACACCCACTCTGAAGACAAGCACGTCAACTGCCGCGAACAACCCTATCAACCCTAGAACCATCACCGGTCCAAAGACTATGGCTCCTGCAACCTGCCCGAATACTAATGCCAGAATCGGAATGAGTAGAATCACACTGATCTGCTGAGCCTCTCTGAAACCTTTAACCTTGGCTGAGATGATCACCGTCAAACCAATGCCTGCAATGGCGATTGTTGGAGCAAGTCCGAAGATCACCATGATCCAAACCAAGTTTGGCAGCAGCAATCTTCCATCAAACATGGCAATCGAAGACGCATCCACGACGATTGAATAAATCACAAAGGAGACTATTGTGACTGCCATTGACGGAATCCACGATACCAGTGTCTTCCCAATCAGTAGCTCACTGTCAGATAGCGGAGTAGCCAGCAGAGCTTCAAGTGTCTTCCTTTCCTTCTCCCCTGCAAAACTATCGGAGGCGATCACACTTGACGCCATCAAAGGAATGATCAGGAAGAAAGGCGCAAGAAAATAGAG
>CAYFWV010000046.1:0-36545 GCA_964346975.1 uncultured Candidatus Bathyarchaeia archaeon | reverse complement strand
GTTCACTTTGTTACACTATAAGCCCAGTTCACACAATAGATTACTTCTTGAAGGTAGCAAAACGTTTGGCGGACCTGGAATGTGATTCGATCTGCATCAAGGACATGGCTGGTATGCTGATGCCTCATGAGGCCTTCAAGCTAGTTTCGGCTTTGAAGAGAAACGTAAACCTACCAGTTCATCTGCACTGCCACAGCACCAGCGGAACCGTTATGATGACATACTTGCGTGCTTGCCAAGCGGGAGCAGATATACTGGATGCTGCCTCTTCTCCATTCGCTCTTGGTACATCTCAGCCACCAGTCGAGAGCATCGTTGCTGGCTTGAGAGAAACAGAATACGACACAGGACTTGATATGAAACTGCTTGTCGAAATAGCCGATTATTTCCGCAGCCTGCGAGAGAAATACTACGATCCGCTCGGCTTGATTAACCCCATGGCAGAGAGAGTTGACACATCAATCTTGATGCACCAAATCCCTGGAGGGATGTTTTCGAATCTGATCTCCCAGCTGAAGGAGCAAAAAGCCTTGGACAAACTTGATTCTGTGTTGAAGGAAGTACCGCATGTTCGAAAAGATCTCGGATATCCGCCTCTTGTCACTCCAACCAGCCAGCTGGTGGGAACTCAAGCAGTTCTCAACGTTCTATCAGGGCACAGATACAAAGTTGTTCCAAGAGAAGTGAGAAACTATGTCAAGGGATACTACGGCAAACCTCCCGCATCCATAGATCCAGCGATAAAAAAGAAGATAATCGGCAACGAGCAACCAATTCATTGCCGACCTGCTGACATGCTCCAACCTGAACTCGGAAAAGTACCCGAAGAAGTCAAACCGTTCATTGAGAGCGAAGAAGACGAACTCACCTACGCATTATTTCCTGAAGTCGCCACTGAATTCTTCAGAAAGAGAGAAACGAATAGGAGAGAGAAAACCCCTCCTGTTGAAGCTTCGAACGATGAGACACTTGAAGAAGTTGCAGCCCTATCTGTAGCGGTCACAGCCTTTCTCAGAAGCACCACCAAAGTCAAAGCTGTCATACCTGCAAGAAACTTCAGGGAACACACACTCTCACCATGGGTTCTAGCTGCGAGAAGAGAATCCTCGTCATAAGGTGTTAATTCTTGCCAACGTACAATATAACGATTGGAAAGAGAGCGTACAGAGTAGAACTCACGAAAAAGACCGATGAAGGACTGTTTGAAGCAAAGGTCAACAGCAAACCAGTCCGAATTGAATATAAACGGAGCAGGAATCACTCGATCTCACCATCAACAATCAAGATTGGCGCCAGAAAATTCAAGTTAGAACTCGAGAAGATCGTGAGAAATGCACCCTTTGCGGTCAAAGTTGAGGGGGTCCTTTTCCAAGCTGAACTGAAAGAACCGACTTCTGAAACCATGATCAAAACCCCCATTGCAGAAGCTGCTGCCACAATGCCAGAACCTGCCAGCAAGGAGCCACAAACACAAGAAGGGGTCCTTGTTGCACCAATGGCCGGAAAAATCATATCGGTCAAAGTCAAAAAGGGAGACCATGTGCAAGTTGGAGATGTTGTCTGCATTCTTGAAGCAATGAAAATGGAAAATGAAATCCTAGCCAGCAAATCTGGAAAGGTGAGCGAGATCACCCTTGTTGAGGGAAAACCTGTAAGAGATGGAGATATACTTGCAATAATAGAATAGCGGGATTCAGTCTGTTATAACCAGCGTGACCATACTCTCCATGCACGCATTTGCGTGTATGATGATTAGGTGTCCAGTTCATGACAACTACGCAATCACATTCATCAGTCTTTCCTTCAGAATCTCAGTGACCAGTTCAGCCTTGGCTTTTCCACGCACCTTCTTCATAGCTAGTCCCATCAGAATGCCAAAGGCCTTGTTTTTTCGCTGGACAAGCAAGTCTCGATTTTCCTCAATCAGTTTGTCAGCAATCTGTACAAGCTGCTTCCTTGAGAGCATTCCAAGGCCGAGAGCATCAACTGCTTCATCGACGGTAGCTTTGCTGTGTGTAGATAGCCAGGCAATTATGTCTGAGATTCCTTCTTTAGCGATATCTCCAGAGCTCACATAATGGAAAACCTTGAGCAGCTGTGCTGAGGACAAGTTTCCAACATGTACTCCATCACGCTTCAGAGCTTTCAGTGTCTCTGTTAGAACCACAGCAACCAGTGTTGCTGAAACACCGGTTTCCTCAATGATTGTTCTATACAGTCCATAAAGCTCCGAAGCGAGAACCTGCTTTGCCAGCTTTTCATTCAGCCCATCGTCTCTCACAAGGCGATGCATCCTTTCCCCAGGTGGCTCAGGCAGGTGCCTTTGAAGATTCTCGATGAGATCTCCCTTGATCAAGATCGGGTGAATATCAGTTTCAGGGTACATTCGTGCAGCACCTGGCCTTGGTCGCATGTATCGAGTTGAGCCATCAGGCTTTGCAGCTCGAGTCTCCTGTGGAACTTCCTTTAGCGCCAGCTTGGCACGTTGACATGTTGCCTTTAGAGCTTCAGAGGCATTTTTCCGACTGTCTGTCACCAAAACTACTGCATCACCTTGCTTCGCTTTCATAATTTTCTTCACCTCAGCAACTTCCAGTGCGGTTATTCCATAGGCTGGCAACTCATCTGTATGAAAGAGGCCTCCTACGCGTCCCCAAAATTTGGCTCGGTCGGCCATCTCTGTACCGAATCTTTGCCCCGGAGCCAATTCAAACTTGAGTAGTCCTTCGAACCCTGGCAGCTTCACAGCTAGAACCCGCCTATCCTTTCGCAGGGCGTCACGAATTAACTTGCAGCCTGTGTCAGCAAAAGCTTTCGTTACATCAACAAACTCGTTCTTTATGTCCGCATTCCTGACTTTCCGCTTCGTCAGTTCATCTTTGATCTTTAAGAGGTTAACTTGGCGTTGTACTTCGTTTTCGACGACCAGCGAGATCAACTCGAGTTCTTGAACACCTTTTATCTCCACGAGGGCGCCATCGCGAGTTGAGATATTCAGGTCTTGGCGTATTGTACCCAATCCTCTCTTGACCAGCCCTGTTGCTCTCAAGATCTGCCCGACTCCAAGAGCAACTTGAACTGCTTCCTCTGGCGTGTATATAACGGGAGCAGTTGCTACTTCCACTAGTGGAATACACAGACGGTCAATTCGAAACCGAAGCAGATTCGCCTCTTCACCTACTTTTCGGGCAGCATCTTCTTCCAGGCCAACGTGTTGGATGGGCACGATTTTGTTTTGGATCTCAATCTGCCCGCCAATCGCGACTATGCAAGTTCGCTGAAAGCCTGTTGTATTGGAACCATCGATAACAGCCTTTCGCATAACATGGACTTCCTCGATGGGCTTGGCCTTTAGCATCAGCGAGATGATGAGTGCTGCCTTCAGTGCTTCACGATTCAGATCATGGGGAGGCTCCTCATCCATCTCCACCAAGCAAGTTACATCTTTGTTTCCTTCGTACACAATCCTGAGGCCTTTCTGAAACTCAAAGAAGGCAGCTTGGTCAATTTGACCAAGCTCACTTTGAGTAGGGCGCAGCTGACGGGAAAAGGTGGTCTCAGGTTCTCCTTTGAAAAGCTCTGTTTTGCACCCGCAGAAGAGCTTCTTTTCAGAGTTCAACTGCTGATGTATCTCTAATCCGACTTTCAATCCAATTCGCTTGTAGTCGATCACTGCCAATTTGAACCATCCGTTCTACTGGAATATTGTTCTGTCAGAAAGTTCGTTAGCGATATTCTTTTGCAGAAGATACGTTGCCTCTTCACGATTCTCTGTCTGCCCTAGAACCCACATCATCTTAACCAAGGCAGTTTCCGGAAGCATGTCTTCAAGAGAGACCACACCGATTCTTACTAGTTCTCGTCCAGTATCATAGACATTCATGTTTACTCGTCCCCAGAGGCATTGAGAGGTCATCCCGACCAAGACCCCTTCATCGATCGCTCTCTTCAGAGGCGCAAAATAATCCATACTGACATGCCCCAATCCAGTTCCTTCGAGAACAATCCCCTTGAAGCTGTTTTTCACATACCATGAGAGGAGCCGCTTGTCGGCTCCAGGATGAAACTTGACGAGGGCCACTTTTTCGTTGAAGTTCGGCTTGATCGACAGTGAACGATTGCTATCTCGTTGATGATACTCCTCAGCAATCATTCTGATCTTGCCATCTTCAAGCTTGGCCATTGGTTCACTGTTGACAGATTTGAAGGCATCTCGGCGGCTGGTGTGACATTTCCTCACGCGTACTCCTCGATGGAACACGATCGAGTCGTCCGAGACCGTTTCATGCATGGCAACCACTACTTCCGCGAAAGGCGCGTGCGCTGCTGCCTTCACAGCACTTGTTAGATTGAGAGCGGCATCCGAGCTTGGCCTGTCAGCGGAACGTTGTGAGCCAACCAAGACCACTGGAACTGGCAAGTCTTGCAGTGCAAAACTCAGTGCTGCAGCGGTGTACCCCATTGTATCTGTTCCATGGGACACAACCACTCCGTGAGCCCCATCTTCAACATGGCCTGCGATACGCTTTGTCATTTGGAACCAATCTTTGCAGGCGATGTTTTCGCTAAGCTTACTGAACAGAATTTCAGCATGAATTTCAGCGATACTTGAAAGTTCCGGAACAATGCTGTAGAGGTCGTTCGCAGACAGAGCAGGCCGGACTCCACCTGTTCTGTAGTCTACTCGGCTCGCAATTGTTCCTCCCGTGCTGATGATTGTCACCTTGGGGAGATTGGGTTTCTGCCTTGGAAGTGACGGAGCTGAAAATGCTGGTTTTGCCCCTGATCTAATCTTCCTGATTCTTGTGTCTTCATCGACTGAGATGCCTAGATTGTAGCCATTATCCATCTTCAATACGACATGCTCATCATCAGCAAATTCGGTTCTGGGGATAAGTAATCCGACGAATCTCTCTTGGGCTTTGGAAATTTGAATCACATCACCGATTCTCGCTCCCGAATTCTCCAAGGAACGTAGAACCTTGCCTCTGTAGCCTGAAAGCTTGCTCAACTTTCACTCCCTCAATATCTTAGACATGTACACACCGTCACGTTTGTAGCCGAAGCGCGTGTAGTAACTCTTTGTCCCCAGAGCGCTTATAACTGCAACTTTCCGTCTATCATAGACTTCTCTTGAAATTCTCTCCGCTTCTTTTAGAAGCGTAGTACCGTAGCCCTTGTGCTGCCACGCTTCTGCGTGACGCTTGCCGACTGGAACAAGAGAGCCGCATACATGAAGTTCTCGAACAACAGATGTAGACTTGCACGTTATTTCTGAGCGATGAGCTTCTTCCGACGGGATTCTGAGTCGTAAATAGCCGATAAGAATATCTCTTTTCGGATCCTCGGCTGAAACGAAGACGTCAATCCCCTCTGAGGCTTCTTCAGTCACTGACGAGACTTGAACCTCTTCAGGATCGGCCTTGTCCTTATTCTTTGCCCATCGGTGTCCCGCTTCGCGACATCTTATACAGCGACATCGGCTCTTTTCTTGCAGTAGCTTCTTCATAACAAGCTGCCGAAGGTTGCTCTTCTTGACGCCAGCTACGACTAGATTAGCTGGGATGTCCCGCTGTATGCGCATTACGCGCATCCATGGAGGTATAGCTTCTTTTAGATTAGCCACTAGACGAACTGCTTCCTCTGTCGAATATGGAATGTATTTTCCTTTCATCCACCAATCATAGATTTTCGTGCCTTTCAAAACTAGACATGGATAAATCTTGATCATATCGGGTTTGAACCTTGGATCTGTGAAGATCTTCTTGAATCCTGTCAGATCTTTCTCAAAGTTGGAGCCCGGTAGACCTGGCATAAGATGATATAAGACCTTCAGTCCCGAGTCTTTCAGCATTCTCGTTGAATCAATGACATCGTCGACGGTGTGGCCCCTGCTGAGAACTTGATATATCGAGTCATAGATGTTCTGCACTCCCAGTTCAACACGAGTCACACCCATGGAGAGCATGTGATCTATGTGCGCTCTCTTGGCCCAGTCTGGTCTGGTCTCAACGGTAATCCCGACGTTGCGTATTTTGCTCGTTTCCGCGAGTTCTTTGGCTTCTTCAAGGCTTCCTGTATTCCTTCCGATCAGGGCGTCCAAGCATCCTTTTACAAACCCTTCTTGATACTCTTGTGGTGCTGAAGGAAATGTTCCACCCATTATTATGAGCTCGACTTTGTCCACTTCATGACCGATTGCCTCAAGCTGTTTCAGGCGGCTTTCAACTTGCTTCTGAGGATCGTATTCATTTTGTATGCCCCGCATTGCTGCTGGCTCATACCCAGTATAGCTCTGCGGAACTCCTTTGGTAGGTCCTCCTGGGCAATAGGCACAAGGACCGTCGTGAGGACAGGGCATTGGTTTCGTCATAGCTGCGACTACTGTTACTCCTGAGATTGTTCTGGTAGTTTTTCTTTTTAAGACGGGTAGGAGCTTTCGACGTTCATCTGGTTTCAGGTGAGTGATCAACTCGGAGTTAGGAATCATGCCCTGCAGGTGCAGTTTACCAGTGATTGTTGTCTTGATCGCATCAAGATCGTCTCTAGTAGGTTCACGAATTTGCATTAGATAGTCAATGATGTCGCGGCAAGCGTTTCTGCTCAACTTGGTCTCAACTTACTACGCACCCGTCCTCAAAATAAAAGTGTGGTTCCTAAGCTTCTTGAGAGTAGACAACCTGGCCACTTAGGATCGTGGTCTCAACCTGAATTCGCTTGAGTTGTTCTGGAGGCACTCTGAAGGGGTCTTGAGACACGACGATCAAGTCAGCGAGCTTGTTCACCTCTAGTGATCCTTTCACATTTTCCTCGAACGACCCATATGCCGCATCTCTTGTGTAGATTCGAAGGGCTTCATCGATAGTCAAGCATTCTTCTGGAAATGCTTCTCTTGCCACTGCGGCGTAGATGCCATACAAGGGACTTACGGGTTCAACTGGGGCATCCGACCCTCCAATCACTTTGATACCAGCATCGAAAAGGCTTCTCAGAGCATAGGTCCATTTGGCTCTAGCTCTTCCTAGACGCTTGGAGATCCAAGTATCTGAAACTGCAAAATGAGGCTGCACTGATGCAATGATACTGAGCTTCTTCATTCTCGTGAGCAAATCATGGTTGAGAACCGAAACATGTTCAATCCTGTGACGTTGATCTGCCTTTGAATGCTCGGGCGACGCATTTTCGAATGCTTCCAGAACGGTCTCAATTGTCCTGTCACCAATAGCATGGATTACTAGCTGCAAACCTTCTTTAACGATCTCCTCAAGAAGAGCCCTCAGCTGGTTTCGAGAATATAGAAGAATACCTTTGCTGCTTGAAGCATCCGTGTAAGGCTCCTTCAGTGCAGCTGTTCTGGCACCTAAAGATCCATCTGCTAGGATCTTGACACCTCCCAGTTTGAGCATGCCACTGGTCGACTCTGAAAAACTCAGTTTGAGAAAGCGGTCAAGGTGTTCGACGGGCAGTATTGCATAGATGCGTATTGGAAGTTTACCTTGCTGATCCAGTTGTTGCAGAGCACTCAATTCACTTGTTGAGTGCGAACGCGAGATGATCCAATGAACTGTGGTTAAACCTCTTTCCACCATTTCTCGGCATGCCAATAGGCAGAACTTCATCAGTTCTTCCTTGTTCAGTTTCGGCAGGACTCTTGAAACTAGGTGAAGCGACGTTTCCCTGAGAATTCCATTCGGTTCACCGTTCGCACTATCTCTGTCAATTACTCCGCCTGGAGGAGGTCTGGTATTCTTGTTGATTCTGGCGAGTCTCAAAGCCTGTGAGTTGACTACACCTAAGTGACCACAAACACGCCAGATTATCACTGGATGATCAAGTGTTGCATTGTCCAGGTCCGAGCGCGAAGGAAAGCGGTTTTCTGAGAGCTTATCCTGATCCCATCCTCGGCCGACAATCCACGCCCCCTTCGCAGTTTTCTGTGCCCGAGCTCTGATCTTCTCTTGAATCTGCTCTATGGATTCGACGTGACGGAGATTAATTTCAGACAAACCTTTTCCTAGAGCCAGCCCATGAACATGTGAGTCTATTAGCCCTGGAAGAATCGTCTTGCCCTGCAAGTCGATTCTCTGCGTGTTTCCATCTGCTAGGTTGAGGATTTCGCTGGTTCCGCCAATCGCGATGATTCTGTCGCCTTTTATGGCAACGGCTTCAGCTTTCATCTGTTCATGGTTCATAGTGACAACATTGCCATTCACTAGAACAAGATCAGCCATTTGCAGGTGCATAGAAAAAACTAGCGACGTCTCTATCTAAAAGACTTTAGTTTCCTACCACTCTACCGTCTAGAGCCCCAGTTTTGGCCAGCTTTTCGTTGTAGAATCATACGTTTCTCGTAGTTTCGTCTCGATCGTCTTAGGGGATTTGCACTCTTCTTCGGAGTGGGCTGGATTTTTGGAGTTTGACTCCGCACTTTACCCGCTTTTGAAAGAGAGCCGTGAGTTGGCATTTCTATTCATCACACCATTCAAAGTCAAACTGTCATTTGCGTTCTATTAAGGGTTTCTCACATTCGATGCCCTATGAGACTGCCTAGGCCTTAAACCACTTGAAGATAAGATACTCAACATTCCGTGATTTAAGCTCAGGAACTGCAACAATGAATCTCTTTCTCACAGTTGTTGCCAGCCTCCCTGCCTTGACGATGTCAGTTGCAGTCACATCTTCACTGCCTTTCTTTACAGAAACCATATACGGTGCATGCTCGAGTCCGGGACCGTGTCTGTACACAGCAAAGTCACATCCATACTTGATACCGGGACTCACAATGAAGCCATGGTTTCTCAGATCACGGTACACCACGTATTTCTGGTCAAAGTTATCATAAAGCTTGCGAGCTCGTTTTCTAAGCTCTGTAATCCCCAACTGCTTCTTGGACTTTTCTTCCACCTTTATGATCTTGTTTTCAGTTAAATAGAGACCTTCCATGAGGTCCAAGACTAGCGGAGTATTGAACACAGCGATCTTTGGCTTAGGTATTCCGAGGGGTTTACCGTAATACCCCATTTTGAATAGCTTGGAACTGGATTCTAGATCCCAAACAACAAGAAAGTTCTCAATAAACTCCACAGGAATCGGCTTAGTCACCGAGATTTCACCTCTACGAATTGGTGTATGTCATGAATATATAAGGAGGCTGATTGGATCATTTGCTGAATTGTGTAATCTACTGCACATCACGCTTTCTGATCATTCTCTACTATCTTCTTTCATGAGTTCAATATTGCAGCTCCTTCCTCAGGAGAGGAGGCTACATCGCAAAAGAGAGTATTCGTGCTGCGTCTGAAGCGTCCTCAGCTTTGTCTGCGGATTGTTCGAGGAGTCTAGTTATCTCTCTGAGAAGAAGCAATGCGGGAATCTCAACTTTGCTCTTGACGATTCTGACTTCTAGTTCTCTGTATTGTTCATCCACGATCTGCTCTGCCAGCTCTACTTCTTTCGCCTTCTCCAGAGTCTTTGATGAGCCATAGGAAAGCGTCAAGGTGGTTTCTCTGAGCTTTATTATTGCTTCCAAAACAGCTTCTGCAAGTTTCGCCAGGTCATCTTTTATGTCGGATGGCACCTTCCACCCTTGATCCATTATTGAAAACACCCAGAAAGCAATCCCTTCGCAGAAATCCGAGATTTCGCTGGCTAGATTCGTGAAGCGTAGGAAATCTTCTCGGTTGATCAGTATTGCTCCGATTTGAGCGAGTTCTCGGGAGACTAATCGCCGTGCTGCATCGACCTCTTCTTCAGCTTTTCTTATCTCAGTGAAGACCTGACGTGCTGTTGTGATGTCGCCGACAACGAAGCTATCGACCATTTGAGGGACTTTGCGAGCAATGGCCAGTACTTTACGTAGGTGATCCTGGCAAACATTGAGAGCCCTTCGCTTGACACGTTCCTCTGTTTCCACGGGAAGAACCAATCACTCGCCCCAGCAAAACCTTTTTCAGCGTCAAAATAAGATAGACGATTTCATTAAAAAAGCTAACGAAAGGTCAGTGAAGATACGCGTTTTCATGCAGGCTCAGAAGTTTCTCTTGTAGGCAAAGTAGGAATTGAAGTATTCGGGTAACTCTTGAACCCTTTTCCTGGTTTGCATCCATGAGTCACGATCTCGCAACGTTGCAGTTTCATCCTCCAGAGTTTGGTAGTCAACTGTTATACACATCGGTATTCCCGCTTCGTCAGCACGAGCATAGCGTCTTCCAATAGAGCCAGCTTCGTCATATTCCACGAGAAAACCTGACTCCATTATCACTTTGTGCAGGTCACGTGCCCTTTCGGGCAAGCCGTCTTTGGTGACTAGTGGAAAAACTGCGGCTTGTATAGGCGCAAGTTCTCTAGGAAACCGGAGAATATTCCTCTCCTCACATTGGTCATAGGCAAACTCTAGTGCGATGTATACAAGTCTGTCGACTCCGAAACTTGGTTCCACGACGTGTGGTATGAACCTTCTTCCCTTTTCTTCAGTCTTTTTCTGAGTGACATTCACATGTTTAGCTTGAATTCTGAAGGACCCAGCCATGTAGTATCCCTTTTCTTTCAGAGATTTTTCCACATCGCTCGCAGGGGCTTTCATAAGAGCTTCCACTACCTTGGGCGAATCGTTTCTGAAAGTTGGGCCTATCTCCGCTTGGATAGGTTCGACAATAAGCTTCTCTGTGGTGATAGGTTGCTCGTATTCTTTGAAGACGTGCATGTCAACACCGCTGTTCAGCATGTGTTGCTGTAAGTCGTAGTCTGTCCGACAGTTGTGGCCCGAAACCTCCGTCCAACCCCAGCGATCAAGAAAGATTTCCTGATCGTATCCTTGTGTCGAATAGTGAGCCCTTTCCCAGTCCATTTTCTCTATAAACCGTTGTTTGTCATCTGGAACCCCAAGATCGCTGAGGAACCGTTTTGCTAGGACCATGAAAAAGGCTTGCCACTCCGTCTTGATGGAGCGCTCTCGGAGGGCTTTTCTCACATCTGTTTCTATTGGGTCGCAGTTCCCATCTCGTTTTCTAGAAGCTGTAACTAGTCGAAGATTTTCATCCTCCACCTCATTGAGCAATGGGCATTGAGGCTCCTTTGGATCGAAAAAGAATTCAATGTCAGCTATTGTAAACTCTCGCAGTCTTATTGGTCCTTGCCTAGGTGAGATTTCGTTTCTCAAGGCGTGACCGATTTGAACGACGCCAAATGGCAGTCTTTCTCGCGCAGATTCATAGAGGCGCCTGAACTCGACAAAAATACTTTGAGCTGCTTCTGGTCTCCCATAGCCAATGGCTTCGGAATATGGTCCAATCGTGGTGGAAAACATTGTCATGAAATACTTGGGTTGGAGAAGGTCTCCATGACATTCTGGGCATTTCACGCCATGTCCTTCTACTTCACTGGCTATTTCATCAAGCTTCAGTTTCTCGGTTTGGGTGTCGCTCATCCCAGCCTGCTCTTGGAGTAGATGGTCAGCTCGAAATTTCCGGCCACACTTGCTGCACTCCGTCATAGGTTCTTGAAAGGCCTTTACGTGGCCTGATGCGTCAAAGACTCTTCCGGGTGTGATGATAGAAGATTCTATTTCCAGGATGTTGAAGGGTTCGATGAAGAACTTTCTGAATTTTGTCTCAATTCGACGTTTCAGAAGTGAACCGAGCGGTCCATAAGTCATAAAGCCGCTGACGCCGCCATAGATTTCATATGATGGCCAGAAAAATCCTCTTCTTCTCGCAATTTCCCGAATGATTTCGTACTTGTCGGACTTGTCCAATTGACTTTGACTCCCTCTTGACGTTTGCTTTCACCGTTTTTATGCTTCTATTCACCATAAAAACATGTGTGCACCGGGGGATTCTGATGAATCAGCGTTTCTGGGTCGTTGATGAATTGGTGTCAACGAGCCTCTGGATTTCCTCTTCGAATTCGCCGATCTGGTCACGCCGTCTCTTTAGTTTCTGTTTCAGATATGTGATGTTCTTTGTTGGTGTGGGATCGACTTCTTTCAACAATGCTAGGTATATGCTCGCGAAATCCCCCACATACATGGTTGACAGCATTTTTGCCAGCCTCTTTTGTCCTGATGCATGGATCTCTAAAACTTTAGAGAATCTCTGCATGGCGATCTCCTTTGTCATCTCAATTCGACTTCGAAGCCTTCGTGGTTCGTCCTTATCCCGTAGTAGTATTACCGAAAAGTGGTTGGTGATGTTTCTAGGTGCTTCCCAACCAACGATTTCGTTGTGATCCAGCTCCGGAAAAGTTTCAAACTTCCCTGGGATCTTGCTATTTTCGTTGAACTGGCACTTCAAACGCCTAGCTATGGAGCTGGTCTCGGTCAGTCCGCACACAATGGGGATTGTATCACCGATCTCAAAGGCAAGTCTCTTTGCTTTGTTGCGAGTGAGCGGTGTCTTCAGGTCATTTGCATTACTTATTTCTTGGAGAACTGAAAGAGCTTCATCAATCTCTGATTCTGTGTCTTGCACGACTTGAAGCTTCTCCATCAAGACCACCAAAGGGAAAAACGTGTATCCGATAGCAGCACGCGGCGCTGGGAAGTCTGAAGGTATCTTCAGGTGAGGAATCTGCAGTCTCTCTGAAAATGCTTCAAGATGGCCACCAGCAGATATCGTCAAGACCTGGCTGTGTCGTCCTACAGCGTCTATGAAGGAACTCAGGGTCTCCTCGGTTTCTCCCGAATAGCTGACTGCAATAACCAGGCTCCTTTCATCCACGTAGGCGGGCAGCGTATAATCTCTGGAAATTTCAACAGGAGTTGATGATTTGTCTCTCAGCCAGTCTTTGAGCATCTCGCCACCGATCGCTGATCCCCCCATTCCCACAACCACAATGTTGCGAAGTTTCGTTGGAGTGATCGGTAGTTGTTTGGAGAGTCTGGTTTCCCCGGGCATCAACAGCTTCTTGACGAGCTTGACTGCGCTCCTGCAAGAAACAGGCAACCTCTCACATGCTTGCAGCATGCTGCTCTTGTCCAAGCTCTTCACTCTTGACGGTAGATCTAGGATTGTACTCGCATTCATCGCTTTATCATCAGCAGGCTTCCATTTCGGTTTCCAAGCTTTTAAAAGCAGAGGTCACTTAAGGATTCGACGGAACTGGAGACTAGATAATCTTGTTCACAATTGGAGAGTATAGGGAGATTGCTCGCTAGACAACAGCTTTCAATTGCACTTCCTGCCTCTCTGGTCACGGATATTCCCCACTTACGAGAGAAAACCTTGAGGATTGGTATGGTGGGAAGAAGCGCAGCAATATTCGGCGTAGACGAAATCGTACTCTTTGCAGACATTCCGAAGCAGAGACAAACGCGAGACCTCAGTCTCATAGCCTCCATTCTCTCCTATATGGAGACCCCACAATATCTGCGGAAGCAGCTATTCAAGATAAAACCCGATCTCAAGTATGTTGGCGTGCTTCCTCCACTTCGCACAGCCCATCATCCTTTGCCGAGTCGCATCAAAGATCTGACTGTTGGCGAGTACCGCGAGGGTGTCGTAACATCATCCAGCCATGATGGAGCTCTAGTGGATATTGGGGTTGAAGAATATGCTCTCGCCAGGAACCGGAGACTGCCTGCCAACTCTCGTGTCACTGTGAGAATCAAGCAAGTGAAGGAAGTGTTGGAGGTGGAAACCGCAACGCGAGATGCCGTGGGGAAATATTGGGGATATCGCGTCAGTCAGATAGAGTCAACCCTCGGGTCACTCCTAAGAAACGGCAGCTTTGATCTCGTGATTGCCACATCAAAATACGGGAGACCCATCCAAGATGTATCAGATCGTCTGGTGCCTCGCTGGAAAACCTCCATGAGAATCCTTGTTGCTTTCGGCGCTCCAGCCAGAGGATTATACGACATAGCCAGGCGCGAGCATCTGAACTTAGATAAGATTGCAGATTTTGTAGTGAACACTATACCATACCAAGAGGTTCAAACCGTTCGCACTGAAGAAGCTGTGTCAGTAACCTTGGGCATTCTGAGAGTGCTTGCTGCTAAAGGTTAAAATGTTGCTTGACTGATATTCTCTCGCATGCTGTTTGACGTGGTGCTTCCAACAGTTGTAAGCATGATAGCAATAGCTACAGTTTTGCTCTACGAGAAGTTTGAGCACAAGATGAAGTCGCTGTTTGAAGAAAAGGAATTCCAGATTCGCGACGCTGTTTTCTTGGTCCTTGGAATGGGAATCATGGTGACGATTATTGTGTTTGTTCCAGGGCTGGCGATTCAGATTCTCTTCATGGTAGCTTATTCATTCATTCTTTTCTTGTTCACGTATATTGCCTCAGAAAAGTGGTATCTGGCTTTGTTGCCTCCTGCTGCTTTCTTACTACTCTACGCTTTTTCTTGGAGCATCCTATTCCTTGATATATTTGCAGTTGTTTTTTCCATTGTCATCTCAATATATCTGGGCGGCTTGTTTTCATGGACAACCGTGCTTGTCTTTGCTGGTTTGATCACTATCATGGACTTTATCCAGGTTTTCGGAACTGGATTCATGGGACAAGCCGCCGACAAATTCATCAATCTCCGATTGCCTGTTCTCATCGTTCTCCCAACCCTTCCAGGCTCAGGTTTTCCACCCAGCCTCATAGGTTTAGGACTGGGAGACATCTTTCTTACAGGATTGTTGGCAATACAGCTCACTGTGAAATGTGGCAAGAGAGCAGGGATTATATCAGCGATAACCACTGGAGTCGCCTTCTTCCTATTTGAGATCGCCTTGCTCAACTTCGCGTTTGCGAGGTATTTCCCTGCGACACTCATCGTGATTCTAGGTTGGTTGGCTGGCTACGCAATCGTGCGCATAGTGACCTAAGCTCCACGAAGGTCTTCTCTCTCAACAATAAGTTTATTACCGTAGGTCTGCATTGACTCAAAGGCAAGTGAAAAGTCATGGGGCATAGAAAAAAGAGTGCTCCAAAGCGTGGGTCCTTAGCATATCTTCCTAGGGGTCGTGCTGCTCAGGAAACAGGTAGAATTCGCTACTGGCCTCGGGCGACGGAGGGAACTAAGCTCCTAGGGTTTATGGGTTACAAGGCAGGGATGACTCATCTGTTTGTAGTGGATGATCATCCGCGATCTCCCAACTTTGGGAAGGAGGTAGATCGAGCTGTCACAGTTATTGAAGTTCCACCAATTCTGGTCTGTGGAATTCGAGCCTACATCGGAACGGACTATGGTCTCAAGACCCTGACTGAAGCTTGGATGAAAGATCCTCCAAGAGATTTAGAGCGGCTTTTAACACTACCTGACAGCTTTGATCCTGAGAAAGGGATGAAGAAGGTCGAAGGGAATTTGGACGATGTCGTTGAGTTACGACTCTTGACCCTTACTCAGCCACGATTCACCAGTGTCCCGAAAAAGAAGCCTGAACTGATGGAAATAAAGATTGATGGTGCAACCATCAAAGAATTGTTCGAGTATGCCAAGGGACTGCTAGGAAAGACTGTTTCCGTAAGGGAAGTTTTCAGGGAAGGCCAATTTGTGGATGCTGTTGCGGTTTCCAAGGGGAAGGGTTTTCAAGGACCAGTCAAACGGTGGGGTGTCAGGATCCTACCTCGAAAATCAAGAAAAACCAAGAGAGGTGTCGCTTGCATTGGACCTTGGAAGCCCCCTCGAGTCTTGTACACTGTTCCTAGGGCTGGACAGATGGGGTATCATCAACGAACAGAATACAATAAGCGGATCCTGAGAATCGGCGCTGAGGGTGGCGAAATCACACCGAAAGGTGGTTTCCTGAGGTATGGAGAAGTCAAGGGATCCTACCTGTTGCTGAGTGGGAGTGTACCAGGACCGAAGAAGAGGTTGATTCGACTTCGATATCCTGCACGTCCTCCTAGAGAGATCCCTGTTGAACCTCCGAAGATCATTGAGGTTTCGTTGGAGTCTCAGCAGAGGATGTAGCAGAAGGTTGTTGTAGTCTATGGGCAAAGTAACATCCAAGGTCTTCGATCTGCAGGGGAAACCTGTCGACAAAGTCAAGCTTCCAGAGGTCTTTAGGACTCCATTGCGTCCAGTCGTTATCAAGCGAGCCGTGGTGACGATTCAGTCTCATCGCTTTCAACCTCAGGGGAGGGATCCAATGGCAGGTAAGAGAACTACCGCAGAATCTCGAGGAGTTGGCTTAGGAATTTCCAGGGTTCCACGACTCAAGAGCGGTAATCGCGCTGCCTTTGGAGTGAGCATAGTTGGAGGTCATCAGGCTCACCCACCTCGATCAGAGAAGATCATCAGGAAGAGGCTTCCTCGCAAAGAAATGACCCTGGCTTTGCGTTCCGCGATTGCGGCAACAGGCCAGAAAGAAGTTGTGGCTAGCCGGGGACACTTGGTTGATGACGTCCCAGATTTTCCCCTAGTCGTGACTGATGAGATAGAAGGATTGGAGAAGACGAAGAGTGTTGAAGGAACTCTTCTGCAGCTGGGAGTTTGGGCAGATGTTTTTCGGGCCAAGGAGAGCAGAAGAGTTCGAGCTGGAAAGGGAAAGGGACGTGGACGAAGATACAAGCAAGCTGTAGGACCACTAATAGTTGTGTCTCAGAAGAGCCCAGTTGTTCGAGCTGCGAGAAATCTGCCGGGTGTGGAAGTTGCATTGGTTGACAAACTGAATGTTGAGAAGCTGGCTCCGGGAACCCATGCTGGGAGACTCACGGTTTGGTCCAGCTCAGCTCTGGAGCAGTTGAACCAGAAGTTTGCGGAGGTTGATTAGCTTGGAGCCTTATGACATCATACTCTATCCGGTTATGACTGAAGTTGCCAGTCGCCTATTGGAAACCGAGAACAAGTTGGTTTTTATGGTCAGTCTGAAGGCTACGAAACCGAAGATTAGACAAGCAGTTGAAGAGCTATATGACGTTGGAGTGGAGAAGGTCAACGTTTTGATTACACCTCAAGGTCAGAAGAAAGCTTTCGTCAAGCTGCACCCAGACGATAAGGCTGTTGATGTTGCAATAAAGCTTGGCATCCTCTAGCAGATTGCAGAATCGCAATCTACATTGGCATAGTAGTACAGCTAAAGATGACTTGGGAACTTGTCTGTCTGCTAGCTTTTGATATTGCAAGTACGGAAGATGTGGTGGTTTCTACATTGATTGAAATAGGTTCCTCAGCTCACCAACAATCCCTCGTTGAAGCATGTACCAGTATACTCTTCTCTTCAGTTTGTTTCTTGAGAATATCCCTTGCAGCCGTCGTTTCCAGGAGCCGTAGAAGCTGCGATAACAGTTGAACAGTTCCTCTTGAACCTCCTTCCTTGTTAAGGTTTCAGTGGGCATTATTGCATGCACCATGTCGTAGTTTGCCCAGTTGTCATCTTCTATCCAACCGTTCTGCCTGGCACTTTCAAAGAGATCTGTTCCCGGAAAGGGTGTCAGGATGGCGAAGATGGTGAAATCTGGATCAAGGTCATTGGCGAATTGCCTTAGCTCTTCGAGCGATTCGGCTGTGTCTTTCCGTTCTCCGATTATGAACATGGCTTGGGCGAATATGTCATTCTCTTGGAGCAGCTTGACTGCCTTTTTCGCATCCTCAGGAGTCAGGTTTTTCTTGAATGTCTCAAGGGTTGATGGGTGTGAGCTTTCTACCCCTAGGAGGACCCATTTAAGCCCCGCCCTTCTGAGTTCGGGTAGGACAGCCTTGTGTTTGACAACGTCATCACATCGTGCTTGAGTAAACCACATTAGGTTTTCTGGAAGCCCTTTGTCGTTGATTTCACCTGCAAGTTTGCGAGCTCGGTTTCCAAGTCCGAAGTTGTCGTCTGTCAACCAGATGAATCGGCTTCCATAGGTGTTGTAGCAGAATTCCATTTCATCCGCGATTCGTTTGGGAGTCTTCTGTCTCCATGTACCTTGCCAGTGGCTCCATTGAGAGCAGTAGGTGCAGCGGTGAGGGCATCCTCGTGACCCTTCAATTAGTGCGTAAGGTGTTTTCAGGCCAGCCATGGCACTGAAATGATACTTGGGCATCAAGTCTTTGACAAAATGGTATCCTGGAAAGGGCAGATCATCCAGGCTTTCGATAAAAGGTCGAGGTGGATTGTGTGTGATGTTTCCTTTGTGTTGGAAAGAAATTCCCTTTATCTCTTGAAAGGGGGAGTTCGTTCTGGTTTTTTCGACTAGTTCAGTTAGGGTCTGCTCCCCTTCTCCTCGGACGATGACATCAATCTCTGGGAATGCTAGCAGACTTTCATGGGCAGTTCCGGTGAAGTGCTGGCCACCTGCCACAGTGAGAACCTTAGGGTTCACTCGCTTCGCGGTTTCAAGGGTTCTCACAGCCAAGTACGCGTTGCAGGTTGCTAGCCCGCTCGAAGCCACGATGTCAGGCTGATAAGTGGTCATCTCTGACTCCAGCTTCGGCCAATCCATTTGTTGGGCGTTGCAGTCGAGAACCCTGATCTCTACGTCCTTCACCTCTCTTTCGACGTAGGCAGCGAGTTGAAGTATCCCAAAAGGAGGAGGCAAGTACTCGCCCATCACAAACCAAATGTCCTTTGGAGGCTCCACAAACAGGATCCGCATACAATCACGCCCAATTTACTTAACCTAGAGTTGAGCCTTCCCGATTTAAGTCGTCTGCCCACAAAATGGATCTCGGATTGCGTTGACAATGGTCCAGACGCTGGGAAATCTACTTGATCCTGATGACGCGCAAGGTTTTTATTCAGATTTGCTGGAATTACGATGCTGGTGCAGATTTTGGGAAAGAAAGGCAAGGAAATAGCTGGTGCAGGCGTTCCGCAGCTCTTGAAGCAGTTGAATTCAGCCTACGCAGACGAGTGGATAGCGTATTTCCATTATACATGGGCTGCAGATTTCGTTGAAGGACTCAACTATCCAAATGTCGCGTCCAAACTCGATGAGATCGCCAAGGATGAACTTGAGCACCTGGGAGAACTAGCCGACAGGATTTTCGAACTGGGAGGAGAGCCTGAGAGAGAATTTGGGAACCTTCAGAAAATCGCTAGCTGCAAGAAAGTAGTCTTCCCTAAGAATGAGAGAGATCTTGACGGTGTACTGGAAGCTGTAGCGAACGCTGAAGGATGTGCCATCGATGTCTACAACAAGCTGATCAAGAAGATATCACCATGTTATGAGAAGGACATCAGAACCTTCCACTTAATTGAGCACATACTGTCCGAAGAGATCGAGCATGAGGAAGCCTTTGAAAACCTCATGACCAAGAAACGCAGGTAGTAGCCACCAACATCTTCCCTTTTTTTCGAGTCTATTTCAGAGATCTAGTCCTTCGCCAGGAGAAGGCTGATTTTCTTCCTTAGCAGCTTCTTCAGGCTAGACTCGGCATATGTGTAGCGGTCAGGAATGTTCAACACCTGAACCTTAGGCTTGGCTTCAGGATCCAGTTCCAGGACAGCTGCTTGATGCTGATCTTCCATGCAGAAGATTCTGTCAGCCCATCTAATCAGCTGGAGGGACAATCGCACTGGGGCTTGAGCACTTGTGCCGGCAGACTTCGCCTCTATCCCTTTGACCCCGTTGAACAGTTCCTGAGCTGTTCTGCTGCGGTCAATGTTGCCTGTGCACACAAACAGAACCTTCATTTTCCTTCAGTCCTGTGTTGATAATAGCTCATGTGACTCTGCTAATAAAGTTAGAGCATAGAGGAATGCGCATTGTGTAAACCGCTTTCATCTAGCATGGCTCGCTTGGATCCTGAGAGCCCTCTAGACCGAAAAACCTACAACCTACTCTGGAGATAGTAGTGAGAGATTCTGCATGACAGCAAAGAGTGACGATGCGAAGTCATCGACCATGGTTAAACTCCAGTGTGGATGTGAATATGAAGATCGAGATTGGATGCTTATACGGGTAAGTGAATGCGCCAAGCACAGGAAGCAACGGACAACACCGAAGCCCAAAAGGCCAAAAGCAGAATGTGTCAGAGCTGGTGGCAAATGGGATTGACACCGGTCTGCGCAGGGCGCTATTGGCTTTGAGATGTCCATTGAGCAGTTTTCTGATCCCAAACCAGTCTCAATTTGTCATCTATTCTAACATAAGTTGTGGGTTTCCTCATATCTCTGATCAGATCCCAGTGACGAACAGATTGATTCAACTCTGACTTGTCTCCGTCACCAAGAACATGATGCCCGTAAGCTCTCCCCAATGCAAAGTGAACTGTGCCCCCCATCTTCTCATCCAGCAGAATTTGCTTGGATATTCTGTCAACTCGAGGATGCCTGCCAAAAGCGACTTCCCCAAGATAGTTTGCGCCAGGATTCTTCGTTAGGAAGTTATCCAGATAGTCTTCTCCAGCCTCAGCAGTCCATTCCACTACTTTTCCCTTCTTGAATTTCAGCCATAAGCCTTTCATTTCTGGGCTGCCGTGATCATATTGAGGCAATGACGGCAGTGTCAGGATTCCATTGACTGACGTCTTCTTGGGGGCGTTGAATATTTCGTCACTTGGAAAGTTGACGTGCCCATCAGAAACGATCCAGTTGTGACCCTCTACATTCATCTCCAGTTCTGTATCGTCTGCCTCATCAACTATAGTTATCCGCTTTGCCTTGCTCAGGACTTCATCTATCATCTTTTTCTGTTCTTTTGCCACAGCCCGCCATTTCTTGCTCGGGTCCTTCTCATCCAGATACATCGCTCTCCAAATGTATTCCCTGCATTCGGCGAGCGCCATGCTCATATCTTGTGCATACGCTTCTGTTGGATACATGACACCACACCAAGGGGTTATGAAGTTTCCTGTGTCATCGACTTTCATTGCCATGTCAGAGCATGATTTCATTGCCTTGCTCCACATTGTTCTTCGTTCAGGTTTTACATTAGCCAAAGCCATTGTGTTTAAGTCACTCAGGATCACGAGTCTGGCTGCAGTGTGTTTCAGCTTATACAAATAATAGTCTGAGCCGCCTTTCAACACCTCGTCAGAGGCTCTGGTGTAGAACTCGTAATCCATCCAGGATGGAGTCTCATCTAGGAAGATGTTTCCGCCTCTGTCGAAGACTTTTCGAGTGAGTGTCTGTGCCAGTTCATCAGCAGGAGATCTGTACCGTAGCCAGAGTCTCTTCTTGTTCTTCTTCCACGCCTCACCGAAATCCACCATTTCAAATGAATAGTCCAGTAGTGTGTCCGCTAGTTTCTCAACATTGGGATCCACCATTATTCCGCCACACTAGTCGAAGAATACGTCATTAGTATATAAGATGTGCACTCGCAGCCAGTACAACCGTATCCAGCTTGAAGCCCTCTTTGCCGGGGAAAGCTGAAAAGCGAACAATGTGAAAACGATAGAGACAGGATAGTGAACCTGTGCACGTACGTTTCAAAGGCAAACACCAGAGCTTGGACGCAAACTTGTACGCGGACTCATCTCAGGGAGTTGTCCTGTGTCCACCACATCCAATGTACGGTGGAGGAAAGGAGGATACCAGGATTGTCAGGATTGCGAAAGACCTAGCTTCGCAGCATATCGCTGCCCTATGCATAGACTACGGTGAGTACGGGAGAGGCATCAGCGAAGTTCAGAACGTGTTAGATGCCCTCGCATTCATGCGCGAAAGAGTTGATGATCTCGGTCTATTGGGATACTCGTTCGGCGCTGTAGTCGCTTCTAATGTGGCGATTCAAACCCACGTTGATTGTTTTGTCGCAGTCTCAATTCTACGGAAAGTAGATGACCTGAGCACCAACCTGACCTTTTCCTGCCCAAAACTGTTCATCCATGGAAGACGCGACATGGTGGCGCCATACTCGGATTTTCTGTCACTCTACAGAGAGGCAGAAGAGAACAAAGAGAAGTTTGTCCTGGACACTGATCACTTCTACATGGATGAATATCCGGCAACGATTGATTTGGTGTCGAAACGGATCCAGAAGTTTGTTAAGAAATCCTTTCTAGAGGTTGTGCTTCGCTAGCCAGACACCAGGAAGATTTATCTCAACAGTGTCAGTACTAGAGATTCTTGCATACGAATTGGTTGAGTGTGTTGGATTTTGAGGAAAGACTTGGACAGCATTCTGGCTGAGAAAGGTGTAGATGCAACGTTCCTGTACTCTGGAAGCTTCAAAGCAGTGGACATGTACTATCTGACTGGATTCTTGGCCCCCGATCCTTTCGTATTCTTGAAGCGTGTTGATGATGAGCCCACTCTGGTGATCAATTCAATGGAATACCCTCGGGCACAAAAGCAGTCAAGAGTCAAGGACGTGAGATCCTACAATGACTACAACATGTTCGAAATCATAAAGTCAGCGTCAGACCCGAAACTTGGAT
The DNA here is from genome assembly GCA_964346975.1 of uncultured Candidatus Bathyarchaeia archaeon. Classification (GTDB taxonomy): domain Archaea; phylum Thermoproteota; class Bathyarchaeia; order Bathyarchaeales; family SOJC01; genus JAUWDF01. The sequence continues at coordinate 14,302 of CAYFWV010000046.1, read as the reverse complement.
TTGCAAAGTTCATTGCGACAATCGCAGAGAAGGAACTCGGCAAGACCTCACGGATCTATATACCACCTGACTTCCCCGCAATATATGCTGAGGCTCTCACACGCGCAGGACTAACAGTAGTGCCGCTGTTTGACGTCATCGAAAGAGCCAGAGAGACCAAAGAGCCTGGGGAGATAGACGATATCAAAGCAGTGCAATCTATTGTTGAAGACGCGACTGCTGAAGTAATCGAATTAGTGGCAAACGCTGACGTTGACCCACAGAAGACACTCGTTGTCAGAGAAGATGGGATCAAGCGCCCGTTGACGGTTCACAAGATCAAATCCCTTCTGGGACACAAGTTTCTTGACCATAATTGCGTGATCGAGGAAGAAATCATAGTTGCGTGTGGCCCGAAGGGAGCAGATCCCCACTATTTTGGAAACCCAGAAGATGCAATCAAAGCGAATCAACCATTGATTCTCGACATCTACCCCAGGAATCTTTACAAACGCTACTGCACGGACATGACGCGCACAGTGGTCAAAGGGAAAGCCTCGAAGGAAGTCAGGAGAATGTTCGAAGCTGTTCTGGACGCCAAGAACACTTCAATCGACTCCATAAAAGCGGGAGCAACAGGGCTCGAGGTCAATGATGTATGCTGTGACACCTTGGAGAAAGCTGGGTATGCAACAACAAGAAGAGGTAAGAAAACAATGAGAGGTTTCACTCACAGTCTCGGTCACGGGGTCGGTCTCCAAGTCCATGAAGGCCCGAGACTGAGCGAATTCTATCCTTTTCCCTTGGAGCACCACAATGTGGTGACTGTGGAACCAGGACTCTACGATCCAGAAATCGGTGGAGTCAGAATTGAAGACCTCGTTGAAATCACGAAAACTGGATGCAATAACCTGACGAGAATGACGATTGAACTGGAACTCTGAAAGCGCAATAGACGTCTAGAATGACCTGTGACGCCTATCCAGAAGATCAACCAGCCTGCAATCAGATCTCTCAGGATGGATGAGGCTGGCCTTTCAGTGATAACGTTTGCGCCCTACAAGCGCAGTCGTAATCCCATCTCGTTCTCTGTCGACCTCCCCCCTCCAACTCATACTCCTTCGATGCACATCTAACTTTTCCTGGTTCTGCGCGCACGCTTGTCGCTTCTGTTTTGCGTATTGTGGTTGCTATGCGACTCGACGGGAAAAGCTGCCGAACGATTGTGCGGGAGTGAAGTCTTTCAGCTAGCAAAAGTTCTTATGTGCAAGTGTTAATTGCGTAGTAGGGGATGAATTTCATGACCAATCATGGATTTGGTGGTGGAAAACTTCAGAGCAACAAAGCGTCTTTGCCGACCCAACGAGAGATCGCAAAATGCATTTCAAATGTACCGGGTGTAGTCTGGGCCCATGTAGTTCACAAGGGCGTCAGCTATTTCTGTGCACTCGACGAAAAAATAGGAAGAAAGCGGGTTCAGGAGGTTCAGGACCGCTATGACTTCATTTTTGAGATGGCACGCCCGTGCGATCTAGAAGAGGTTGCGGCGTGTGCGAAGGAAAAGGGTCATGGTATCGAAATCGACGTAATCACAATAGAAGACGAGAGCTTCAAGAAAGGAAAACCAGGGAAACATCCAAAGGAAGACTAGAAACCCGCAATTAAAACATAGGGAAACATCCAAAGGATACGGACCAACGTCTCATTCAGCTTCATGCGAGCGTGCAAAGTCGCTGAAGTTGAATGGAATGCTCCAGCTCTATGCACAATCGAGATCTACGCGTTTGTGGCAGATTGAACTCTTGATGAAGCTCACGACGATCATCCATCCTCTTTTTTGCCATCCGCAGTGAATAGTCACCTGCTCAAGAACTCACCGAGGCCTAGTACATGCTTCGCCTCGTACTGGTGATTGACTGCCGGAAGGATGGACTAATCTCAAGAAAGCTATTTGAGTTTGTTTCCGAAAGAATAATTGGGAGAACTTCGTGGTCACCAGGCAAAACTCAGAAGCAATTATGAACCTGGGGAGGGAGCTGGAGAGCAAGTTTGATTGGGGTGCAGCTGCGAAAGCGTATGAAAGAGCCCAGATTGCTGCGCTCGGAGGTAGAAGTAAGTTTAGGGCGGCGGAAATCGCGGAGCGCATCGGGTTCTGTTACCAACGCGCCGCTCTGAAAACACATAATGCTAGCCAATTTCTGACTCTCATGCATCAGAGCCTGAACTGGTACGAGAAAGCAGCGAAGCTTTTCGAGAAGTCGAAAGAACGACACATGCAAGCCAGAACATGTCACTGCAACGCTGTCATCGCCTACTTTGAAGCATGGACTGCGAAGGATTCCGAATCCCGCAAAAGCCTGCTGGACAAGTGCAGGAAATTTGAAGAGAAGGCCTCCAAGATCTACGTGGACATAGATGACAGCATCCAATTAGCAAAGACCTACATCGAACTCAGCACCTGTCTAGCCGACCGGTTGAGCCTCGAATGGAACAGGAAGGCAAGACAGAGGATTCTGAGAGAAGCGCTAGAATACGGAGACAAGGCAGTAGGCATTTTGTCTACTTCAAGGGAACACCGTGCACTTGCCAGAGCCTACTATACGACAAGTATTCATCACGCAATCGCTGCTAAAGGGTTGGAGCGTGATAGGAGAGGGAAGCATAAGGAGAAAGCTTTGAGCTACTCATTAAAAGCCCTGGAGCTTTCTGAGAAGCTTGGAGACTCCTTTCTTCTTGGCATGTCGAGCATCTATCTAGGATCTGCAATGATAGACTTCACCGAGCATCCTGATGCTTCAAGTAGGCATCTTCGACAAGCATTGACGTGTGGGTTGCACACTGGAGACAACTTCTTGCTCGGGCGAGCCTCCTATCTGTTGGCTTTTCTGATGGGTTGGAAAACTGTGACGGAAGAAGATCCAGCAGGGATAGCAGAAGCGTCGAAGCAATGCGAAAAGCATGCCGTAGACGCGATACGAAGCTTCGAAGCAGTATCCATGGACCGAGAGATCGCGTCAAGTTACTATTGGCTCGCTGAAAACTACATCTCTCTAGCCAGGTCTGAAGCTAGTTGGACAAACAAGAGGAGACGCTTCAAAGAAGCTGTAAAAGCTGGCATGACAGGTTTAGAGAGGGCGCGGCGCTCTGGCTCCATAGATGCTACATGGTTCATCCTGCACCTTCTCAGCAAGTCTCTGTTTCTACTTTCAACCCTCGAGAAAAATATCCACGAGAAAACACATCTTCTAGCGGACTCGCTGCGATATCGAGAAGAGAACATCAAAGCCCTGAAACTAGCCATGCCCTACTTCTTCTGGAATCATGGAACTTACCATAACTATCTCGCTCTAGTCCAAGCTGGACTTGCAGCAACTAGCACAGATAGCGCAAACAAAGTCCGCCTTCTCCGGAACGCAGTTGACAGTGAAGAAGACTGCATCAAATACTGCTCGCAGTCCAAGAACTTGAGTCGAGGACAGTATGCCACACTTGGAAAGTACCATTTCGACTTTGGAGTGATACTTAATCAACTCTATCTGCTGACGGGTTCTCCTGATCTACTAGATAAGCTCCTGGGGGTAACGCGAGGAGCTGTCCAAGCCTTCAATGAGGCTGACCTGCCCAGTCGGGTCGCTGAAGGCTACTGGCAGCTGGCTGAAGTCCACAACAAACTTGAGAACTATGAGAGATCTGCGGAAAGCTTTGAACTAGCCTATGAGAACTACATTAGCGCAGCCGAAAAGATATCTTCACTCGGCGAGTTCTATCGGGATCATGCTTCGTACATGAAAGCGTGGAGCGAGATAGAAAGAGCTAGGGAGAGCCACGCGAAACAGGAGTATGGTGCAGCTAGGGCACACTATGAAAGAGCAGCGACCCTGCATCAATCCTCCAAGGCTTGGAGCTATCTCGCAGCAAACTATCTTGCTTGGGCTCACCTTGAAAATGGTGAGAATCTCAGTCGCGGAGAGCGAATTGAGGAAGCCCTTCAGACATTTCATCAAGCAGCCGCATTGTTCGCAGAGACAGAGAATTCCATCAACACAAGGTTGGAACACATTGAGGCTCTAGAAGAGAAGGAGATGGCGGCTCAGCTTCTGAGAGCTTCAGTCGCAAGACGTGAATATTGCCTCGGCAGAGTCGCTTTGGAAGAGGCGAAGATCTTGGATAGAAGAGGGAAACACGCGGCCAGCTCTGACAAATACTGCAGGGCAGCAGAAAGATTCCAGAATGCACTCGAAAAGACGAAGAGTGAGAGAGATCACCAAGAGCTAGATCCTATAATCTGCCTGTGCAGAGCGTGGCAGCTGATGACACAAGCCGAAGCTGAAGCTTCACCAAAGCTTTACTTGCAGGCCGCGAAATTATTCGAAGAGGCGAAGGATCGAAGCTTCAACCAGAAAGCCAAACTACTAGCTCTGGGTCACAGCGCCTTCTGTCGAGCACTAGAGGCCGGCAGAAGATTCGAGGCATCACGGGAAACCAGATTTCACACCGCTGCAACCCAGCATTTGGAGGGAGCGGCAAACTACTATGTCAAAGCGGGATTCAGAGATGCAGCAGAGTATGCTAACGCTACTCAACGGCTCTTCGACGCTCACTTGTATTCTCACAAAGCCAAAATAGAACTGCATCCAGTGAGAAAAGCCCAATACTACCATATGTCCGAGAAACTACTCAAGGCCTCAGCGGTTGCTTACAAGAGTGCGAAGAAACCTGAACAGAGCCGAAACGCTCTGAACCTATTGAAAAGTGTTGAAGAAGAGCGTGCCCTTGCACTTTCACTCGCAGCGGCTTTTCACCCCCCAACCATCATGTCAACAACAGCCTCCTTTTCTACACCGACACCAACCTTTGAGAAAGCGGTGGGGCTTGAAGGATTTAGAGGAGCAAAGGTCCACGCTAGCCTGGCGTCCAGTGCTGAGAAGAAGCGTGTCGGAGAACACTTTGATCTGCAAATCCAGCTAACAAATGCTGGAAAAGAAGCTATCCTGCTGACTAAAGTTGAGAATGTCTTTCCCGAGACCGTCAAGCTCGTGGCCAAACCTGATCACTGTCACCGCAGGAATCTGGACTTGAACATTGATCGAAGGAGACTTGATCCGCTAAAGACTGAGACGATCAGTCTTGTCCTAAGCCCTCTAGAAACAGGAAGCCTCAGAATTGAACCACGAATCATTGCCATTGATGAAACTGGACGAGAATTCCGCTGTGCACCCGAGCCTGTGGATTTGCAGGTTTCAGAGTTGATTCTTCCCAACCGTGTAGCCACAGGGTTTCCGCAGCTGGACAAGCTGCTGTTCGGTGGAATACCTGAGCACTATGCAGTTCTCCTGACGACTCTCTCCTGTGATGAAAGAGACAGAGTGATCAAGAGCTTTCTTGAATGTGGCGCAACGCAGGGGCAAGTCACTCTTCTGCTGACTACGAACCCTCGCGGCATAGATAGCCTCGCCGAAACGTGTCAGCCAAGCATCTACACTTTCATATGCAATCCTAAGGCTGACACCTTGATGAGAGATCTGCCTAATCTCTTCAGACTGAAAGGAGTTGAGAATCTCACTGACATAAGCATTGCTTTAACTTCGAATTTCTGGAAACTAGCTGAATCGCCAAGCGGACCGAGAAGGGCATGCATAGAAATCATATCTGATGTTCTACTGCAGCACGGGGCGGTTCAAACCAGACGGTGGCTAACTGCACTCATTCCCGAATTCAAGTCGAGAGGCTTTGTCACGTTGGGAGTTTTGAATCCTCAAATGCATCCTGTACAAGAAGTTCAAGCAGTGCTAGATCTCTTTGACGGAGAGATCAGTATCGCAGAGAAACAAGCGGAGGGAAGCGTAGGGAGATTCCTAAAGATAACGAAATTGTACAATCAACGATACTCTGATATCGAGCTACCACTAAAAACGAAGAAAGTGGAGCAGTGAAGGTGAACGCCGTGCGTCTACAGAGACGATGCGGAGATACTCAATCGCTTCACTCTGCTCTTGGAAGCTTTCAGGATAGGTCGGGATCAGGTTATGCGTAGCCGAATCATGAGACTTTGTACGAAACATTCAGAAGATGCTATTGTACCCTTCTCATCCACCATATTGATGTTGGTGTGTGTGTCCAATCTTTTTGTCATTTTCATCCACCTCATCAGTGTCTAACCTGCGTATCGCAAGTCTTAATAAACGTTTCCGCGGCGCTGTCCAACTAGACTACACCCAAGGCGACCTCAGACCTACGCTGTCTCAGATCAAGAAACCCGTCTGCAACATATCGACTAACTCTTTCCAGCCAACTCTCTGACTTTCCAAATGTTTGTGATATCAGATCTCCTCGTATCTCTCGGTGTTTCGAGGATCAGCGGAAGCCTACCCAAACGGCTCCTCAGAATGCTACGGAATCCGTCTTCTCCAATTCTGCCCATACCCACATGTTCGTGACGGTCGATATGTGAGTTTAAACCACCCTTAGAATCGTTGAGATGCACTAGTTTCAGCTTCTCAAATCCAACTGTGTCATCGACAATCCTGATGACTTCCTCCACATTCTCTTCAGTTCTGAGATCGTACCCAGCAGCGAAGGCGTGTGAGATGTCCAAGCATAGTCCTACTTGTTCAGGATGATGCAGTCTTCCAACGATGTGCTGAATGGCTTCGAAGGAGCCACCGACGCTGTTTCTGGTTCCAGCTGTGTTTTCCAGAAGAAGCATGACTTCTGCAGCCTCAGCTTTTAGAGCCTTGTTGATTGCTGCTACAATCCTCTTGAGCCCAATCTGCAGCCCAGCCCCAAGATGGCTGCCTAAGTGTGTGACGAGATAGGGAATGCTTAGTTGGCTGCATCTTGTCAACTCTGTTTGGAGCGCAGAACACGATTTCGCGTAAACCTCTTTGCGAGACGACGCAAGATTCGGGAGGTAGGGCATGTGGGCGAAGATGGGATTGAAGCCATGGATTTTCACCTTCTCAATGAAAACTCTCGCCACTTCCGGATTGAGATCTTTGGGTCTCCACTGTCTCGGGTTTCTGGTGAATATCTGAAATGTGGTATAGTGGTTCTCGACCGCTTGATCTACAGCTCTGTCGATCCCCCCCTCTATCGACACATGAAACCCGATTTTCATAACACTCAACCTCTGAATACAACCCGTTGTTAGTGAAGCTGCGGACCTGCCCTGGTGCTCCAGTTTCTACGGCTGGGTGATTAGTGTCTTTCCCTTCTGAGAAAGTCTCCTATGTCAAAGACACTTCTTATTGCGAGTCTGTGTCCACTACCTTCTCCAGTGATGTTCCGAGCTATTCTGCCGAGTCCCAGACACTCATCGTGTTGGTTCACTATGATTGTCAAGTCACCCTTCTTCGTCGAACCCTCAGTTGTGAGTATTCCTTCTTCGAAGATATCTCGTCCACAGATGAAGAGCCATTCAGTCTTCTCGTTGACTATGGTCTTATTGGCCCTTGTCTGAGCAATCATGGTCAAGAGGCTGATGCTGGGAAAGAAGGTTCTTCCTGTCAGTTTTCCAAGATATGTTCCTGCGTGGAAGAAGTCTTCGTCTGCGGATCGTTTCAGAGTGTCAGTTAGGAGATACAATCGGTTTCTACTCTCGATTACCAGGTTCTCTCTCAGATGCAGATTTGAGTTGAGTCTTTGAATGAACGTGTTGAGCGGTTTCATCCTTTTATCCTCGCTTTTTTAGTTTGCTGATGAAGAACCCTTGGGTGTGTTCAGGCCAGATCCGCACACAGTTCTCAACCATTGTGTCCAGCTCTTTCCCGACGATGGTTCTGTTAACCTTCTGTCCGTGGCACTGGATTTTTTCAACCTGTAGATCCAGATTTCTTATTGCCCACTGGATGTTTTGTTCATTCTCTTCTGGTTCCAGTGAACATGTGGAGTAAATTATCTCGCCGTCGTCAGTAAGGGTCATGGTTGCTTCGGACAGGATCTGTCGTTGCAATCTCGCATTTCTTCTCACATCATGGATCGTTCTTTTTTGGAACCAATCTTTGTCTGTCACATAGTTCCCTGAGCAGGGAACATCTAGCAGAATCCTGTCAAATCGCATCTTGAGTGCAGAAACCTGCCTTGCGTCCATGTGATAGACGACGACGTTCCGTGTTCTGCAGCGTTCCAGCTGGTTTGTGAGTGCTACTAGTCGGCTTGTCTTCCGGTCCAAAGCAATTACGGTACCGGTATTCCGCATGAGGTTGCTGAGTTGGATTGTCTTCCCGCCAGGGGCAGCGCAGGCGTCGAGCACTGTTGTACCTTCCAGGTGTGAGAACAGGGTGACGGGGATTTGAGCAGCTGCTTCCTGGATTGAGTAGTATCCGAGGAGGTATTCGACCGTTGCACCGACTGAAAAGGGTGATTTCGTAATCCAGTACCCGTCATCGAGGAACGGTATCTTTTCGAGTTCTATGCCGCGTGATCTTAACCTGCTTAGAATGTCTGTCTTTCTCACGTTTGCTGTGTTTATTCTGATTGCTTGCTTGAGGTGGACCTTGCGAAATTTCCAGCCCAGCTCTTCATAGCGACGTAGAAAGAATTCTTTGCTAGACATTAACGATAGAGTGAGAAGGTTGCTCATAAAAACCTTGGTGACTTGACCGCCCTATGCTGCCCGCGGTCCTCAGCCGCATTGCTTTCTGTCTTGTGGGGTGAAGTAGAAAACTGTGGCCTGCGCGCAAAGCCTGAAGATCTGCGTATTCACAGAAATGTTTGCAGGGCCCCATAAGACATGGTTTCTGTGATTTCCCCAACAAATCGTATGTGATCTGCATCGTCTGACGCGATTGCGTTTCTCAGTATTATTGGTGTGAAGTCCAGGTCTTGTGCGCCTCTGTACGTAGACAGGACGCAGTATTCTGCACAAAATCCAGTCACGATAAGGGTGTCAACGTTGAGCCTTCTCAGTCTTTCTGCGAGGTCTGTTTTCGTGAATGAGTTGCCATAGGTCTTGGTGATTCGTGTGTCTTGAGGGGTCAGCTTTATGCTCTTGTGAACGTTGAATCCTGGTTTTCCCGGTATGAGGTTCTGCTTCTCGTTTTTGTGTTGGATGACGATGATGGGGAGCTTCTGCTTCCTGAAGAGTTCGATGGCTGCATTGATGTACTCGACAGCTGCTTCCAAGGAGTCGCGGGCTTGTTTAGACTCGAAGAAGTCATTCTGCATATCTATGATGAGGAGGGCTGGCTTCATCTCGAATTCTACATCCTGTCATGAAGGGCTATTTCATCTTGCCGTCAGGGATTTTGATGGCGAAGCGGCATCTCATGTCTCCATTGAGAACAGTCTCAACTGGCTCAAGTTCAACTGGTTCCTCAAACATTGCATCGAACCGGACTTTCACGTAGCCAGTGCTACAGTAGCAGAAGGTTGGAGATATTTCGGGTTTCCCGTCCCGTATGGCTGTCCTTGCCAGTGTGCAGTGACACGCGTAGAACCTCTTCAGAGTGGGGTCCTTCTCATGCAGGTACTGATGCGGCGCGTAGGGTATCTTGGTCATGTAGATCTTGTCACCGTGTCTGACACCTGTGTTGATCTCCTGATTCGCCTTCACAAAGTCGAGAACATCCGGCGTGATTTCTTGCTCAAACCATATCCTTCCCTGGTTCATGAACCCTGTCAACTCTTCAACGAATCTCTTGTGCTCGTCCTCCAAGAACTCGTCAATGCTTTTGGCTTGCTTAAGGCGTTCACACTTCTCTTTGAAAGCTTCAGGTGGCACTTTGTGATAGTTCCAGGTGAGGATTTCCTTGCAAGTTTCGCTTGGAAGCTCCGCTTCCATTCGATCTACGATCATTTTGGTGAGTTTCGGGTATTCCTCTGGAGGTGACCCTGGCGCTGGCATCTCGAATCCTTGGTAGATTCTCTGTTGAGCTTCTACTCCAGCAATGGTTGCCAGTCGTTCACCGATATCAGGGAGCACGTTTCTGGCACCTAGAATCGACACGAAGTAGATGTAGTAGTCTGTCTTGTTTGCCATGTTACTGTAGCGTGCAAGGGCGACGAGTCTCTCCATCGAGTTTCTTCCTTCCTCCATCAGCAGGGACACATACCTTTTGAGGGTGTCCAGATCTGCGGATTCGAATGATGTTTGCTGGTTTTCCAGATGCTCCTCGAACTCTTTGACAGCGCTCACGGAAACGTTCGCGTCTTTCGCGCTCACCTTGCGCTCTTGGAGGTATCTTCGAAATTCATCTTCCATCAATGTTTTCACACTTAGCAGCGACTTCGCTCAGAGGAATGGCGCCAAAGCTGCTCATACAACCAAACCGTTGAGCCTATATTAGCTTTGGTGAACACCAATCTCCGAGAAGGCGTAGACCCCTGGGCAGTCTAGGCAAGTATTCGCATCTTTAGGCGCGCTTGTATTTCGTAATCGTCATGTCTTTCACGAAGGCTTCTCCATAGATGTGGTTGAGAGGCTTCACTGTAGCAACATCCACGACGTCTTTGAAGGCTTCATTCTTCACCTCAGCTTCCAGGATCTCTCCGATGACCCAAACGTTCCTCTCAGAGAGTGAAACGTGCTTGACCATTTTGCATTCTAGCCAACCGAACGCTTCCCTGATTCGGGGTGGCCTGATGTGATTTGCCTTCATTTCGGTGAGTCCACATTCCGTGATTTCACTGATCTCATAGGGAAAATCTCTCTCCATGATCTCCATTAGAGGACCGAAGTCCTCTCCAACCATGTTAACGACAAATTCCTTATTCTCCTTGATGTTTCGCCACGTGTCATGTGTCACGCCTGAGCAGAAACCGAAGAGCGGCTCAGGCTTGGTAGCCATCGGTGAGTTCCAGCTGAACGGTGCCGCGTTTGAGATTCCACCCGGTGAGATTGTGGAGATAACGACCGTGGGTCGAACGAGAAGCTTGTAGAAGTTCTGTAATTCCAGTTTCATCAACATCACTGAAAACTAATATCCTTCCAGGAAGCACTTGAGCTTTACCTTCAGCACCTTGTACTTGTCAATTCGCTTTTGCATGCGCATGCGCGCGGAGTGGCTGTCCATGGTGCGGATCCCTGTGTTGATTGTCGATCTTGGCGTAAACTGGATTTCAGCACGGTGATCTACATCTAGTGAAACATACTGTAAATCAGTTCTGCTTTCTTCTTGCCGATCTTGGGAACCTGCTGCAGCTCTTTGACTGACGCACAAGCTACGTGGGATATCGTGTCGAAGTGCGATAGCAGATTCTTGGCTAGTTGGTCTCCAATGTAGGGAAGAGCAGACAAAATGTATCTCTTGCGATCTTTGACTGGGAGATCTGCTCTCGCGGGTTTTCTATACCATCTCGCTTCCGGGAGTTTGTCATTCTTGCCGGCTTGTTCCCGCTTCACAAGTATTCTCATGAACGATCTGAATGCGTGATCGCTTTCCGCATGGATAATTGGTGTGTTGTAGACATAGACGATTTCCATGAAGGCTCCCATCAGTTGAGACCAGTGCTTGTGCTGATCCTCGGGATCCCTGTAATAAACTGCCCTCAAGCAGTCATCAAAGTTTCCATGAATCAGCAGTATCCTTCGCTTTACGTCAAATCCCAGCACTGTTTCAGTCTTCATCATTCTGAGTAGCTGATCCCAGAGCCTGTTTGATCTCACAGAAACAAGGAAGTCTTTCACTGATTTTCTTTCCACCATCACTGCGTCAGAGCCGGAGACTAGTAAGTAGTCGCCAATTGGCAGCTGAATGAAGGAAATCTCGGCACACACGTCACTTAGCGATCCTGCAATGCTCTTCTCACGGTTGTCAATTAGAAGCATCAATTCAGCGGTCCTCAGCATAACTCATATCAAGCGCTCGCTTTACTGTTTTTTGCACGTGTTGCTAGCAGAGGAATTCTTGACTAGAGTCACTTCTGCATTGTCGTGGTTATGCAAGGTCTTGGGCAGCGCCTCTCGCAAGCTAGAGGATGCAGCCGCTGATGGGAGGTGACGCATACTCGAGTGCTGCACTGAAACGGACTGGCGGGCTTGGGAGTTTATAAGACCCCCTCTGTAGAGTAAAACCACGTGCGTGGGGTATATCCTCAGTGCTGGGGGGATTTGAACCCGTCCCACAACCGAGATGTCACCGAAATCTGACATCGCACGGGACATTTCTCGTTCTCTATCAGTGGATTGGACTTCCAGCTTGTATCATTTTTTGAAAGATGGTTCCAGAAGGTCGGATTTACTCTCTTTTATGAGTCAAATGTGAATGATGAATTTTCATTCGTCGGCTCCAGATATAGCAGAATGGATCAATTCAACATTGACCGGTTTGTCCAGGACAGTTTCCCAGAGCGTCTTGACAAATCCTTTTGAGCAATGGTAGTAGGTTGGTGACACTTTCCCTTCAGCTGCTGTTACCATTTCGCACTTAGCCATTTCGTGGATGCACTGAAGGATTCTATGCGCACAGGTCCGAACTAGTATCCTTCTTACCAGATCTTGTCAACTTTTAAGTGTGTCAAGTATCCTATCAACCCGTACAGTGGAAGAGAAACGATTTCGGTGATATCTCCAAGAGAGATGGGTAGATCTCCGAAGGCAAGAAACCCCAACAGAAGAAGGAACACTTCGAAAACCGTCAGTGATTTGAAATTGTGGAAGGTCTCAGCTGTTTTCCAGCTTAACCTCACTCCCGAGTAGAAAGCCCAAATCAACACTGGAGCAAACAGTAGAAGACTGTACTTCTTATACCACGCCAAATCCTTGACCGCTCCGTTCTCCCTTTTCCACCTGTAGATGGAAGGCAGGTCTGGAAGGAAATTGCTGTAAAGGAAAATCAGCAAGCCCCATAGCATAGAGTCAAGTGCATTCTCTTCAAAGATGTAGAAATCTGTGAAGAGGTAAAGAAGACTTGCCGGCAAGAGGAAACACAGCACAAGGCACAATAGGTGAACATGTTCAGAGGTTTCCTCTTCCATGTGCAAGGCAGATATCTTTGAACCGATTCTGCGATTGATTCCCGTAAAGAAAGCTAGTACAAGACCATATAGAGCATCACGCAAGGAAACGACAAAGGCACGTATTACGTTTGGGTGTTCTGAGACCAGATACGCCAACCCAGTCAACACTAGGAAACTGATGAGATAAGACAAAGTCATCAAGAATCGAAGTCCAGCCAACTCTTCTACTGCGAAGAATAGAAGTAGGATACCTAAGCACACTAGAATGGTAGATAGGACACTGAGAATTCCAGGCTTCAACCTATTCGTGTATACTCACGCTTCTAGACTTCTCACTGCCTGCAGGATTCTGGTAAGACAGAAGGAACTCATAGCTCTTTTGGTAGCTCAAGTACTCTTCGAGAGTCTGCTCAAGCTAGTGCTCATACTTCACCATCATGGATGACGTACTGGATATGTTTGAGTCAAAGCTGCGAAGATTATGTAGGCAATGCTATGACGGTCATTGAGCGGTCTTTGACGTAGCCTTGACCGTCGCTGATCATCCATTGGATCTTAATGGTGTATGTTCCAGTATCTGCTGAAGGGTGATAGAAATTATACCCGTATGCAGCCCAATCAACAAGGTAGCTTTCATTGGCGCTTCCATAGATGTTGGGAGTTAAGTAGATTTCTCCAGGATTTGCAGTATCTTGTCCTACCAGAGCGCGTATCGTTATCCATTCATTCTCGCTTGCATATGCCTCGACATTGAACAGGATCAAGAGGTGACTCTTCCTATTCAATGAGATGTTAACTGACATTCCGCTCATGTCGACGAATCGCGTAGTTTCTCTAGTTGTGTTGAAGTCTGTGGTAAACGTGGAAGCAAAGGGAATCGCTTGTGGCGCCAGCTTAAGATCAGTAACTGCTCTGTCTCCAATTAGGACAGAGGGAGCAAAATAGATGATAACCAACAGCGTGAGTAGCGATAGAATCCATGCTACGATAATTGTGGGTAGTGCGTTTCTGATCAAAACTCTTTGCTCAGACATTTTCTCACCTTGTTGTGAAGGTTGTGTTGAAAACTCATCTATTATTGTTTGTGGAGGAAGTCTATGAGAGGACGCTTGCCTTAACCCTCAACATTTCTCGTTGTTCCGATTTGCAGTGATTAGTCGTCTTGAGCACGTGAATTGGATGTAGATGCTATAGAACTTTGTTATTGATGTTCTATGCCCATCAAAGTGGTAGAAGACTGATGCAAGTAGAGCATACCCTCAGAAGAGAGGAATCTACATGGTTTTCTATCTGCACGATGTTCATGGCCAAAGCCCTGACAGACGACATACAGCGGGTGAGGGAAAGGAAAAAAGAATGGGAGGAACAGCGAAAAAAGAGGATAGAAAGCGATCATCCCTTTCCACTTGTGAGGTTTAACAGGGAC
>CAYFWV010000045.1:0-21880 GCA_964346975.1 uncultured Candidatus Bathyarchaeia archaeon | reverse complement strand
ACGAAAGATCCTCAAGAGTAGAAAAAAGTATAGCTGAGGTGGACTTGGAGTTGAAGGCTCGTGAGCATCGAATTCTGTTCAAGCCTTTAGTGATTATGGTTTCTGATGAACGAGAAGCTCTGTTCAAGAAGCTCAAGCAGCAAAAAGATGAAGTGGATCACATTATCGAGAACCCAGACGTAGATGTGAAGCTGAAGTTGAAAGCGATGGATGTCTCCTTGAGATTGGCCAAGGCTATGGCTGGAGTTCTTAAAACCATCGAAGCTGAGAAAATCAAGGCTGATATCGAAGAACTGAAGAAGGTCATGAGTAAAGTGCAAAGAAGGCAGAACCGCGAGCGCAAGAGGCTGAAAATGATATGAGGCGTCATGTTGCCTCCTGAAACATTTCACACTCGTGTGCAAAAGCAGATGCGGATTCAAATCCCTCGGCTGCTCAGATGGAAGTATAAGTTGGACGCGGAGAGCGTCATGCGAGTGCAGGTGACAAACACAGATTCACATGACTCTCAGCAGTTTCTAGCGAAGATGCAGCAAGGCGGCAGAATTACAGTGCCCAAAATAACCGCTGAACTGCTAGGCTTGAAATTCAGGCAACTCGTCAATGTTGTCCTATGGTTGCCGCCAGAAGCCACTCCAAACAGTTAATCCACAGACGGCTTTGTATCTTCTTTCACATCTGACGCATACACGTCTAGCTGAAAAAGCCAAACTCGTAGAAGTCAGATTCGACTATACCTCGTAGCGATTGAGCTCAAGTGGCGATCAACCGCAAACGGAAATGAGCAACACCATGTTGGGTACGATAGTATAGTCCGGTTAGAACCAGGCAGAAGTGGAGATATCACCGCGGGCGCGTGTACACCCCGCCAGACTCGCACGCTCTGGAGAAGAATCCAAAGGAGACATATCCAAGCGACTTTTATACTTGCATGGTTTGAAAGGGAGTGTGCGTCTCTCTCTAGGTCTGGACAAGAGCTATTGGATGCTGCTCTTTTCTCTCTTCTTAGTGAATGTGGTTAGCCTAGGCCAATTCACTTCCACCTATCTCGAGGAGCTGCAGGCATCTCCTGAAATGATCGGGGTGATATTTTCTCTCTCAACTTTGGTATTCGTTGTGCTTTCACCTATCGGCGGAGCGATTGGTGACATCTTCGGAAGGAAGAGATTGATGATTCTGAGCCCCTTCATAGCAGCCACATCTTCGCTGATCATGGGGGTGGCTCCTGATTGGCGATGGGCTACAGTTGGCTTGATGTTGTCGAGCATCTCACCCGCACTCAATGTTCCCTCGTTTCAAGCGTATATTGCAGACATCATCCCGAAAGAGAAATTTGGGCGTGCCTTCGGGATAATCTCCTCAATGTTCAGTGTCTGCGGAGTGATTTCACCACTAGTGGTCGGGTTCTTGATAGTCTCTCAAGGATATCGGTTGACAGTGCTCATGATTGTTGCAGCAACACTGCTTGGAGGAATGTCGCGATTCTTCTTGAGAGAAACTGAGAGAACCAAGGACGATGTCAAACTAAGAGCCATGTTTGCTGGCATCCTATCACCATTGAGGAATCGGCAGATTGCACCAATTATTGTTGCCCAGATGGGATATTTTCTCGCAACCTCAATCAACTACTCTTTCCTCACCCTGTTCCTGAATGGCGTTATAGGCTTCAGCGAAGATATGATCGGGCTGATCTTTGCGGTCTCTGCAGTTTCCAGCGCACTCACTGCACCCTTGGCAGGCAGACTTGCAGAGAAGTATCCCAGTCGAATCTTGTTAGTCATAGGCCTCATAGCTGACGCGATCTCAGTGCTGCTGCTGGTGAGCATGCGAGATTTGCTGGGACTTGTTGTGATCTCAATAATCTGGGGAGCTGTTGCCACATTTTACTGGCCTGTGATGGACGCCACTGTGGCGAGAGCCACTCACAGAGGAAAGCGGGGCGCTCAGTTTGGTTCCTTAGAGTCTCTGCGCAATATTGCCAATCTGCCTGGACCCTTTGTAGGGGGGTTATTGTGGGGCACATTTGGACCGCTAATGCCTTTCTACACTTTCGCAGCCCTCGTTATTGCGGTTGCTGTCTTCGTGTTCATCGCAGTCCGTGTATAGTGCGCGCACACATGGCTATCCGAGAAAGGGGCGCAAATCTTGTCTCTGTTGGTTGCTGTTTGCGCGCGCGCTCACGTATGCCAGAATCTCTATCTTGCATGTGAAGCAATCGGAGCTCGTACATGTATGATTGCAGCATATGATCAGAAGGCTATGGATTCACTGATAGGAGTTGACAGGATAGATGGATTCACAGTCTACCGAGCACCAGTAGGCAAAGTCGAGCATTCTTCAGTATGAATATTGGTTTCAATGGTGCGCAATATACAAATGTGAATTAGCACACACTGAAAAGCGGTATCCAAACAACCCAAGGTAGAGTAGTGTGATTGAGATTCGAGAAGCTACAGAAGACGATAATGAGGTTCTTATTGAGCTTCAGAAGCGATGTCCGCAAGGCACTAGCTTTGTACTTGGTGTGGACAGTTCACCTGATTATTTTGCCCGTTCCAGACCTTTCAAAGACTGGTATGTCTTTGTGGCCATTGCAGATGGCAGCATAGTTGGTTCTGCAGCGTGTGCATTCAGCTCCACCTATGTAGGAGGGAGCCAATTCAGGACAGCCTATGAGTATGGCTTCATGGTTGATCCACCTCACCGAAGAAAAGGAATTGCAGTAAAACTGCAGGAATACATAGAGCACGTTGCTCGTGACAAGAAGATTGACCTACTGCATCTTGACATTACCGAAGATAACGTGCCTTCGATAAACCTATTTTCGAGAATGGGTTTCAGAAAGGTGAAGGATTGCGCAACGTTTTCCTTGGTTGCATACAGAAAGCAGAGAATCTGCAGAGAGGCAAACGTAAGGAAAATGACGAGGCGTGATGTTGGCAGAGTAGCAGACTTGCTTAACGAGATGTATCAAGATTACGATTTCTTCACTCCATTCAAAGCCGGAGACTTTCTGGAGTATGTTGAAAGGATGCCCTACTTCGACCTTCACAACATTCTAGTTTTTGACGATGACGAGGGGATTAAGGCCTGTTTAGGATGCTGGAACTACAACAAAGTGAGAAAATATATCGTTCAGAGATTCAATTGGAAATCGAAGACTCAGATCTTCTTAATGAGACTGATGGGGCTGTTTACCAAACTGCCGAGCATTCCCAGGCCAGGAGAACCCCTCTTGAGCTACAACTTGACCACATTGGCGTACAAGGACTCTGAAAGCGTGACAGAATTGATGAAACACGTGGTCAACCTAGCTCTAGAGAACGAAATCAACTTCCTGCACATACCTCTAGATCCAGAGAGCCAGACGGCCACGTTGCTTTCACAATTCAGGCATACTAAGGTAAAACTGCATTTTTTCGTTAAATCCCTACAACGGAAAGGGCCCCCGAATCTTGGCAAAAGGAAATTGTACATCGACATCTCCGAAATGTAATCATAGTTCTTGCCAAGCTTGGAACCAAGTTCGTCAACAACGGGTCGAGGGCTTTGATACTATCCGCAGTGGAGATATCACCCGAGTTTTCCCGCATAACCCCATTTTTTGCGAAAATGCATCTTCTTGCGCATGCCTTTGGTGATTGATTTGATGCTTTTCGTCAGCTGTGCTGCGGGGGGTGGGATTTGCACCCCACACCACGGTGCGCGCGCGAAAAAGACGGGAGATTGGTAGCCTTTCAAGAGCGTTTTCTTCGGTAAACCATTACTGTCCCATGATTTCAGAGTGATGAAGAGTTGTATGATAATAGATGCGCTCGCTTAGCCCTGTTTCTTTGATGCAGATTTTGCTAGCTTTTCTCCCAGTTTTGCCGCATGAATTTTGTCCGCTTCCTGTGGTGCCCCTTCAATAGCTATGCCAGGTTTTATCCAGGTTGGATTAAATGCTCCAATGATGCGATCAATGTTTTCGAGGGCTGCAACTTGACCTCCGTTGCCAGTTGTGAATACTGTCATTGGCTTGCCAACCATCTTATGACGAGCGGAGTAGAGGTCAGTCAAAAGCGTCAGTATTCGACCAGACATAATACTGAAGTGCGATGGTGATCCGATTGCGTAACCATCAGCGTTACCCACCTCTTCTGCAGTCACGGACTCGGCTCGTTTCAGTTCAATCGTTGTCCCAGCCACTCGTTTTGCTCCTTCTCCCAAAGCCCTAGCTAGTTTCTCAGTGTTGCCAGTTCTAGAATCATACATTATCAAGATTCGTGGAGTCATCTTCTCTTACCGACTATTACACTAGACTATTGTTTGTCATAAAAACCATTCCATTACTCCTCTCATTGGTCGAGTGCTTCCGCAATCGCACATGCTTTTCAATCGCTTCCCATGGTTGTTTCTGCGCGCGCGCGTCTTATGGCTTATGGATGAAACCAAGTTATGTGGAGTACGCAAAAATTTGTTCTCTTCCATTCTTGCCAACCCTTGTGATTGCACCCATTTTTCGGAGACAGTAAGTCATCTTTCGGGTTAGGTTAATGGAGCCTCCTGTTTGCTCTGCAAGACCTCGGTTTGTGAATGGTTTTTTGAGATCCCTTGGCAAGAATCTGAGAAAGTCTGTTTCATTTCTGAAAAGGACTCTATCCATGACATCGATTAATCTTCTATCTTTGATGCTTACTCCTTTTCTTCTCCAGCTTCCTTTGCCATCACTACACCTTATCTCCTCTTCCTCAATCATCAATACTTCCAAAGAGAAATTCTCTCTAGCAACTAGATCGGGGATGCTCACTAGCTCATAGAACAAGTCAACTAACCTTCCCTTTCTTGGAGATCTTCTTCTAGTTACTAGTTCACCTGACTCTGAAATTGTAGCTATCCATTTCCTCTCTGGAATTGGATAGACTAGTCGGACTTGATGACTTTCCACCAGACTTGAGAGTTTCCTTTTGATAGCACGAAAACTCTTGGTTTGGACCTCAATTAGAAGATCTCCTCTTAGAATGTCAATGATGAAACCGTCTATCCCAACTTCAAATCTGTCATTTGGAAGTGCATACAACTCTTTAATTGCTGAATGAAGAGAATTTTCGTTCATCATCACTCAAGTAGATGACATGAGATAATAGGATTGCTAACATTAGGAAATTTGCTTGTCGATTTCAGACAGATTCTCGTCGAGGAGTATTGTCCGTATGAGTCCCTGAACTTTCTCAATGGGATTGGATCTTATTTTATGCGCGGGCACTAAAATAGCTATACGCTGGTTGCGTGTCGTTTGCTCATACAGGATTATATAGATTGCTATTCACATATGTTGGTTTCGTGAAGTCGAGGAATGAGTAGAAACTTACCTTTTAACATCGTCTTACCTTTCTTTTTCTTGGCGCTCTTATTTGTCTTGCTCTTTTTAGTTGTACCTGATGACTTTCCAATACCTAGAGGCATCATTTTTTGGTTCATACTAGTAGCTCTACTCTTCGTGGTTGCAGCATACGCAAAAATCGTGCGCGCAAGAGCAGCAGCAAGAATCAAGTTCGCGGTGTCATCTGTTACACTTGATTAAAGTTAATAATTGTGATGTGTCAAAGTCAATGCTCAGATGAGGCGTCTGTGTTGTTCGAATTTGGGAATCTTCGCTTCAGACCTGTGGAGAAAGAGGACTTGAAGCTGTTGCATGAATGGGAGAACGATTTCGAATTGATTATGTATTCGAGAAGCAATCCCATGAGCTTCGTGAACATGGCTCAATTGGAGAAGAAGTTTGAAGAATGGGTGAAAGAGGAGAAGCACTTTCATTTCATCGTGGAAATGGGTGGAGAGAAGGATGCTATTGGAATTGCACGTATCAGGCTGGAAGAGTGGGGGCGAGTGAAAACTGGCGAGATCGGGACGTATATTGGGAAAAAGGAACTGTGGGGGAAAGGAGTGGGAAGACGAATAACTGTCGCTCTCCTCGAGATGGCGTTCAATCAGTTGAATGTAGATCGATGTGAAGCATGGAGTGTGGAGTATAATGATCGGGCTCACAAAGCGCTAGAAGCGTGTGGCTTCGAGAAAGGTGGTATCATGAGAGAAGCGGTCTATGTTAATGGGCGCAAGTGGAATGGCCTTCACTTCGATATCTTGCGTGACGAGTTTCAGAACTTACGATCAAGCCTATTGACTCAGGTGTTGGGAGAGAAAAAAGCAGAGTACAGGAAGAAACACTGTACAATCCACGGGTACTAGTTTGGCGTTCTATCGCATCAGGTCTCTCTCTTCGCTGCTGCTTCCAGGGCAGCGACGCCTGGTAGCTTTTCGCCCATGAGAAATTCGATGAGTGCTCCTCCAGCAGTGCTGATGTAGCTCATTTGCTTTGCCAGCCCTAGACGTTCAACTGCTGCGACAGTGTGTCCTCCTCCAACAAGTGAGAAGGCTTCTGCCTGTGCAATGGCGCCTAGGATTGCAGCTGTTCCCTTTGCGAACTTTTCATTCTCATAGATTCCCACTGGGCCACTGACTACTAAGGATTTCGCATGCTTGATGATGTCTACGTACTCCTCAATGGTTTGGGTTCCGATGTCGCAGATGGGCCAGTTGGTTGGCAACTCCTCCACCATTATCTCAGCCCGTCGATCTTCTTTGTCAATGGCAAGATCTGAAGGTGTCTTGACTCTATCTGTATACTGTGAAATCAAGTCTCGGATGCCTGGAGCATAGCTCATGAGGGCTTTCTTCTTCAGAAACTCAGTGTTTGGTGGGCCGAGATCTATGCCTTTTGCCACGAGGAAGATGTGTCCTGCAACTCCGCCTGTCAAGACGCAGTCAGCTATCTGCTCGCCGAGTACATGTGTGGAGATCCTCAGCGCATCATCCGCTTTTGCGCCTCCCAAGATGTAGACACATGGTTTCTCAGGTTTCTCAAGAGCTCTGCCCAGGGCGCCAAGCTCCCGTTCCATGATCCGTCCTGCCACGCTTGGCAAGACCGCTGTGAACCCAACGATAGAAATGTGCGATCGATGGGCTGCTGCAAAAGCATCACTGACGAAGAGGTCTGCTATTGCTGAGAGTGCTTTGACAAACTCTGTCTTAGCGTGCTCTTCCGGAGTGCCTTTCTTCTGTTCTTCTGGGTGTGTTCTCACGTTTTTGAGAACGAGTACTTGTCCGTTCGTCAAGGATGTTATGGCCTGTTTTGCTGCGTTACCATAGAGATCGTCGACATATTTGACAGGTTTGTTGAGAATCTTTGCCAGAAGCCTTGAATGTTGCTCCAGCGAAATGAAATCCGCTTCTCCCGGTCTCCCTTGATGAGCCAGGATTACCACTTTCGCGCCCTTTTGTGCTAGTTCCGCGATTGTCGTTGTTCCATGTGTTCTGATTCTTACATCGTCAAGAATCTTTTGTGTTTCCGGATCTACTGGTGAGTTGAAGTCCACTCTGACGAGAACTGTTTTGCCTTCAACGTTGAAGGCATCAAGAGTTAGAATGTTCGCCATCGGCGTGCCACGCAAAAAAGGAGGGGGGATGCTATCTGGGCTTTCCAGGTTTCTAGAGTCCTGCTTTCTGTCCAATGAGTTCGATCAGTTCCACCATGCGGCAAGAGAAGCCCCACTCATTATCGTACCAAGCCAGTACTTTCGCCAGGTCACCGTCGATGACCATCGTTGATTTCGCGTCGATGATTGCTGAGTGTGGATTGTGGTTGAAATCGATTGACACAAGTTCTCCTTCAGTGTAGTCCATTATGCCTTTTAATGGTCCCATTGCTGCTGCTTTGAATGCAGCGTTCACTTGCTCATTTGTCGTTTTCTTCTCGAGGAGTGTGGTTAAATCGACTATTGACACGTTTGGTGTTGGGACTCTGAGGGCTAGGCCGTTCATCTTTCCAGCAAGCTCTGGAAGCACAAGTGTGGCTGCCACTGCTGCGCCAGTTGATGTAGGTATGATCGATACTGCTGCGGCTCTTCCTCTTCGTAGGTCTTTATGCACGAGATCCTGGATTCTCTGGTCGTTGGTGTATGCGTGGGCGGTGGTCATCAGCGCCTTTTTCAGGCCAAAGCTGTCATTCAACACTTTGGCCACTGGAGAGACGCAGTTGGTTGTGCAAGAGGCATTTGAAATGATGTTGTGGCTTGAGTGATTGTACTTCTCATGGTTGACACCTAGAACTATCGTAATGTCTGGGTTTTTTGCGGGTGCAGATATTAGCACTTTTTTCGCGCCTGCTTGCAGATGCAGTGCAGCCTTTTCTCTGTCTCTAAACAGTCCAGTAGATTCGACTGCCAGGTATACGCCGTGATCTTTCCACGGCAGGTCACCAGGGTTTCTTTCCGAGAGTACTTTGATCGGTTTGCCATCAACGACGATTGCGTCGGTTTCAGCCTTCACTTTGAATGGGGGATGTCCATGAACTGAGTCGTTCTTGAGGAAGTGTGCCAGTGTCTCAGCTGGTGCGAGATCGTTGACTGCGACAAAGTCGATGTTTGCCTTGCGCTCGGTGGCTGCTCTGAAGAGGAGGCGTCCAATTCTACCAAAGCCATTTATTGCTACTTTTATCGCCATGTTACTTCACAGTCTCCAAATTTTGCAATAACTTATCTGAGCTTGTAATATTAATTTTCCGACTGGGAGATCGGAGGGGAAAAAGAAGGGGAAATGCCTTAGCGGAGTTTTCGCAAAGCGATTTCTGCAGCCAAGACCATTGGTTCCCATGTTTCGTTTAGAGGCGGAGCGTAGGCGGTGTCAGCCTTTGCCAGGTCTTGAATTGTCATGTGTTTCTGGATGGCGAAGGATAGTGCATTTATCCGCTGTGTGACCTCCTCTCCTGCGACGATTTGACCTCCAATGATTCGGTGGGACTCTTTTTCCACGACTAGTTTTATCCTTATACCTTTGGCGGTGGGGTAATAGTCGGCTTTAGTCTTGGAGGTGATTGCTCCAGAGACGGTTTGGATTCCTTCTCTTGTCGCGAAGAACTCAGTTAGGCCTGTGACTCCGATTTGTGTATCAAAGAGTTGGGTCACTGCAGAGCCTAGAACTCCCTCAAACAGGGCGTAGCCTCCAGCAGCGTTGATTCCAGCTACCTTTGCTTGTCGCACAGCGACGGTGCCCAGTTGAGGACACGCTGGTTTCTTGGTGATTAGATTTATTGTTTCAGCGCAGTCACCGACAGCGAACGTATCTTTCAGGTTGGTTTCCATTCTTGCATTGGTTTTGAGGGCATGTGTTGGGCCGGTGGCAACGCCTGCTTTTGTGGCGAGGTCTGTGTTAGCTCTCACTCCGGTGGCGACGATTACTATGTCGGCTGGAATTTGTTCCCCGGATACTGAGACACCTGTGACCTTTTCTGCCCCTAGGATTTCTTCCACGCCTTTTCCAACGATTATTCTTAGTCCTTTTTGTTCGAGCATTTCATGAACTGATTTCGCCATGTCCTTGTCAAGCATGACGGGAAGGACTTGCGGGAGGAGTTCTACCACGGTTGTGTTCAGTCCTCTTTCCTTGAGGGCTATGGCTGCCTCGAGACCTATTAGTCCCGCGCCGATGACAACGGAGTTCTGTGCTCCATTTCTGATTGCTTGATCGATTTGCTTTCCATCAGGTATTGTGCGAAGAGCGAAGACTCCTTGTTTTTCTCGGCCTTTGATGGGCGGAATGAAGGAATAGGCTCCTGTAGCAAAGATTAGGCTATCGTAGAGGATTGGTTTGGTGTTCCCTGCTTTGTCGATTGCACTGATCGTCTTTTTCTCTGGGTCGATTGCCGTCACTGTGGTCCCGGTCATCACGTTTAGCTTCATCATTTGATAGAAGTTCGAGGGGAAAACCACGAGATCTTTGAAATTTGGTATGTGACCACCGAGCACGAAGGGCAGGCCACAGCGTGAGTAGCCCACATTCTCTTCCTTGTTTATGAGGGTAATCTCTGCTGTGCGATCAGTCTTGCGTGCCGCGGACGCTGCGTCAACGCCGGAAGCATTTGCGCCGATGATGACTATCTTGCGAGGCATTGTGCAGCCTTCTATTTGAGAGTCTTGTGCCATTCAACAGATTTTGCGTGGTCCATTATGCTCTTTAGTTCATCTATGTTGCTAGGTGATACTACGAGCAACCAGCCTTTGCTGTATGGATCTTCGTTCAGGAGTTCTGGACTGTTCTGCACGTCACTGTTCACTTTCTCGATTTGTCCACTCAGCGGCGCTATCAGGTCTGAAACAGCTTTGACGGATTC
Source organism: uncultured Candidatus Bathyarchaeia archaeon (assembly GCA_964346975.1). Classification (GTDB taxonomy): domain Archaea; phylum Thermoproteota; class Bathyarchaeia; order Bathyarchaeales; family SOJC01; genus JAUWDF01. The sequence continues at coordinate 11,673 of CAYFWV010000045.1, read as the reverse complement.
CACTGTTCCATAGGGTTCATTCTGTGTGATCGTGTCGCCTTCTGACGGCAGCTCTGCATACACGATCTCTCGCAGCTGTTTCTGAGCAAAATCTGTGATACCGACACGAGCTTTACCATCCTCGATCTTCACCCATTCATAGTCTTTGGAGTAGTAGAGACCTTCAGGGACATCAACGTCGTTTACTTTCACCATATTCAGGTTCACCTTTCATTTTAAGAAACTATCTTAGGGGTTTCGTGGTTTAAAAGATATTGCTTGGACAGCGCGCATAGGCAAAGTTCGAGATGCAAGCCTCTACAATATCATAGCTTATATCATGCAGTACTCTTTAACCTATCTGGAGATCGGTCTTTGCAGCGCAAAATCCTGTTTCCATTCACTGCCATAGTTGGACTTGAGAAGCTTAAACTGGCAATGATAATAAACGCGATCAATGGAGGGATAGGCGGGCTGCTGGTTCGCGGCCCGAAGGGTTCCGGAAAGACCACGGCTGTTCGAGCTTTGACGAATGTCTTGCCGAAGATAGTGGCGGTGAAAGACTGTCCCTTCAACTGCAACCCCTACGATCCTTCCCACATGTGCAGCTCATGTAGTCAAATCTACATGAAGAACCAGAGTTTCGCGACTGAGGAACGTGAGATGAAAGTCGTGAATCTCCCTCTGGGCGCTACCGAAGATCGGGTTGTAGGCAGCTTGGACATTGAAAAAGCGATAAAACTAGGTGTGGGAGCCCTGGAGCCAGGCATCTTGGCTGAAGCGAACCAGAACATCCTCTATGTGGATGAAATCAACCTCTTACCAGATCACGTAGCAGATGACTTGTTGGATGCAGCAGCCACAGGATGGAACGTTGTTGAGAGAGAAGGAATCTCAGTAAGCCATCCGTCACGCTTCATCTTCATAGGGACCATGAATCCTGAAGAGGGACAGCTTCGCCCACAGCTTCTTGATCGCTTTCCATTATCAGTCACCGTGGAAAGACTCGCCTCCGTTGAAGAAAGGATGGAGGTTGTTACGCGAAACCTCGAGTTTGAAAAGAACCCTGAAAGTTTCCTTAAGGACTATAGTTCTTTTCAGGAGGAACTGCGGAACAGAATCATCCACGCAAGATCAACTCTGGAGAGAGTTGTGATGTCTCCCAAGCTCCTGGAAACAATATGTAAAACCTGTCTAGACTTGAAAGTTGATGGTTTGAGGCCTGACATCGTCATCAGCAAGGCAGCTGTCACTCTAGCAGCCTTTGAAAACAGGGACGAGGCAACACTGGATGATGTGTTAATTGCATCAGATCTTGCGATGAATCACAGGACAAGAGAAGGGGGATTCCTTGAACCAGCGACCCCTGAGGAGATTAGAAGTGCTCTTCTCGGTGCTGCGAAGGATGTTGGCTACAGACCGCAGAAATCTCAGCAGAATGCACAGGGACCCAAGGATGGGGCAGGAGGGAAGAAGAAAAAGGAGGGTCGCGCCCTTGTCTTCGTGAAAGGGGAACAGAGCAAAAAACAGGAGGCGTTTCTCAAGAAGCATAAACGGCTGTCAGAAAACCTGCGCAGGTTGTCCAATCTGTATGCAACCATAAGCCGGCTGCTGGGGCAGGTGATCTTTTCCTTTGGAAAAAGGATGAGAAAGCCTGTGAAGGGTATGCCATCTGTGAAGGCAGTGACCAAGAGTGATCAACCCTTAGAAGCAGATCCAGATGACGAAGGCAAATCTCTCGGTCTCAAGCGAACACAGGGTATACCATCGATCAGGCATACAGCGAAGATGCCTAGAGTGAAGAAGGGTTTCTCCCTGTTCAGACGATTCACTGGAGCAAGGAAAGATTCAGGCATTCTATCAAAGCTCTCAATCAAGATGCCGAAGACCCCTAAAATAGCAGCTGGCTTCTCCGGCAAGAGAGCTGAAACGGCAACCACTATTGGTCGAGGCAGGACAAGTGGGTGGAGGATTCCACACACCAAACCACGGGACATACATCTACCAGCTACTATACGGGCAGCAGCGCGGAAACCGCGCACCAATCGAAAGGAATTCGAAACCAAGGTCAGTATAGGGGTTCAAGATGTTCGTGAGAAACTGAGAAGACTCAAGGCCCCCATGACCATCGTGTTTGTGCTTGATCTAAGTGGCTCAATGATGCTTAAAGCTGAGGCAATCAAGAAGGCGATTCTAAAACTGCATGGTGACGCATATCATTACAGAGACCGCGTCGGGATTGTCGCATTGAAGGATATTGGGGCTGTTGTTGTTCAACATCCAATTACTAACTTGAGGGTCGTGGCGAACAAGCTGCTGAAATTGAAGATAGGCGGGTACACACCGTTAGCCGCAGGTATGTTGAAAGCTTGGGAAGTTCTCAAAGAGTCCAAGCGGCGTGCTCCATCCACAATCCCGGTGATGATCATCATCACTGACGGAAGCGCAAATGTGCCTTTGAGTAAGAGCTTGGAAACAGGGCAAATCAGATCAATCGAAGAGAACCGGATCATCGTTAGGGAATACGAAGACCTGGCGATAAATGATGTTATGTCAGTTTCGAAGATGATCAACAGAGAAGGAATGCAGACAGTCGTTGTCAACACGAATCCTCATATGTATGGGCGGGAAACCTATGGACTTGCGGTTTCCGAGATGATTGCACGGAAGACGCAGGGTCGACTGCATACATTTGGCAGGTTAAAGAATGAGCCAACGCTAGTCGAGAACATGATAGAAAAAATAGCAGAGGATCAGCGCCGAATTACAGCTGAAACCTCTTCACACGTGTTTGATTAACGATCTACCGCAGCGACTTGGTGATCGAACACCTTTCTGAGTATGGAGATTGGCAAGTAGCCATTTGCTGTGATTGTGTCATGGAAGCTTCTTTCATTGAACCTTGAGCCCATTCTCCGTTTGATGTCGTCCCGCAACTTCAGTATCAAATGCTTTCCAAGCAAATACGACAGTGGGTAGCCAGGGGTCTGAGTGTAGCGACGCACTTCTGCTACTGCACCTTCTCGGGACAATCCAGCTTCCTTCACCAGCATATTTACTGCTTCATCGAATTCCATCTCACCTTGAGACAGCTTGACATCCACTATGATCCTTACAGCTCGCCATATGACATCATTAATCTGTATCAGTTTAGACTCCAAACTCTTTACGTATCCACGTTCCAACATCATCTGCTCACAGTAGTGAGCCCAGCCTTCCGCAGTCTCAGCCGCGTCTGCAAAGAGATGGACGAGAGAGCTTCTGTTCGAGATTGACCCTTGAAGAAAGTGCCCAGGGTATGCTTCATGAACAGCAGTGTTACGAATGCTTGCGTAGTTGAGGTGATTGCCAATGTTGGCAATGTCCTTCGGGCGTGTGACAATGTAAACACCAATCATCGGTTTGTCAAATCTTGAAGGCATCATCATAGCTGCGAAGGGGATCAGAGGCGCTATAAACGCGGGAGTCTCTGCGACAATGAGTTTGTCCTCAGGGTGAACTGTGGCTATCTCGTTCTTGATGATGAACTCTTTCGCTTCGTCCATGGCTTTGCGTGTTGCGGTCAAGGCTTCTTCAAAGGTTTTGGGAGCCTTCTTCTCAATCATCTTCATGACTTCACTGACGGTCTTCCCTGGAGCAATTTGAGCCGCGATTCTCTCGCGTTCCGCTTTCATGTCCTCCAAGTACTTCTCGCCGAGTCTCCGGATTTCCATAGGTGTCATTCCTAGATCGCGGAGTTGGATCAATTTCTCGAATTTCCTCTTCCCCAAAGCCCATTCCGCGGTCGTTCTGGACTTCAGACCTTGAAGCCATTCCATGTGTTCTTTCAATGGCTGCGTCAAGCTTTCCAAAGTTCTTCCAAGTCTTTCGCTCAACTCTGATGGGATTTGACCTTTTGTGGAAGCGAGAATGAACTGGAATAATCCTGGGATCTGCTGAGCTGACTCTAGGGCGATTTCGGTCCATAGCTTCACTGGTGTGGATTCGGCGAATCTTGACCTGAACTCCTCTAAGAACTGGGGAAGTTTGTCAAGCCTTGCTATGATCGCATCGACTCTTTTGTCCAGCGGAGCGTAATCCCTGGTTATCATCATGAACAAGATGCCTCCAATTAACTCGAAGGCGTCAGGGTTCAATTCATGCGAGCGCTGTTCAAGCACCTGAAATCTGTCCATCTCAACAGCATTGATCAGCACCTCCCAGTCTGTCTTGTTGGAAGGGTTCAAAGAATCAAAATCCACTGTATCTTTCATAGTCTTAACGTAGTCTTCAAGCATCTTCGAATTCTGAAGAATATGCGCAGTGTTCCCTGGTGGAAGCTGATAGTCATAGGGGTCATGGAGTCCGAGGAAGCTGGCAAAGTGAGGGTTTTTCTCCAAGAACTTGTCGATCAGTTCCTTTGTGAGCTTGTCGAATTTTTCGTCTGCACTCAATTTCTGTACCTGGCGACAATAAACACATCTTCATAATTAAGCTTTAAAGAACCGAGAATGGAGACATCTCCCGATTGCTCCCTTTCTGTCGAGAACGTGGTAAATCCGAAAGAATTCTTATATTTCTTCTTGACGGATAGAGAAGAACGAGTGAAGAGGAAATGGCTGAAAAGGCAAAGGGGATTGTGTCGACGATTGTGCACGTCTTGCTTGCATCAATAGTCACTATAATTCTGGGACTCGTGTTCTTCATGGTCTTCCTTTGGATCGTCAAAACGGGTGCTTCCCTTGTGGGTTTAGGAGAACCTACCGTTGAGGCCGCTATAATTGCCGCAGCGATCCTATCCTTCGCGACTACGGTGAGTGCAGCGATTTCAGGTCGTTAAGCTGAGTTGGCAGTGAGAGCCATCTAGCACTTCTTCCCTTTTTCTTTAACCTCTGGTTCATGAGTCTTTTCACGCTATCAGAATCTATTTTAGCGTGGCCTTAGAGACAGTTGGGGTTGGTGCGAAACGGGTGGAAGCCTATGGGGAAGCTTACTTTGAAGGTAGAGGCTCCAATTACTGGTGGACCGTGGGTAGTTATCAGAACTTCAGGCGCTTTCCTCATTGGGAAGAAATACTGAACATTGTCAGAAGGTACAGGAGAAGCGGAAGGCTCCTAGACATCGGGTGTGCGTATGGACTGCTTGTGCGAGCTGCCTCCAAAGACTTTGAAGCGTTTGGCATAGACATTTCGAGTTTTGCACTCTCCAAGTCCAGAGGGTTTTGTGAGGGACATGTTTCGAAAGCATGCGCCAGCGTCCTTCCGTTTAAGGATGAAGCATTCGATGTTGTCACGTTGATTGACACACTCGAACATGTGTCACGACCGAACCAGTGCTTGGGGGACATCGCCAGAATCCTCAAGAGGCGTGGTATTCTCATGCTTCAGCTGCCCAATCCATTGATTTGGACTCATGTCTGCAGTCATCTAGGGTTAGGAGATGACACCCATAGGAGCGATCTTGAAATGGAGAGCTGGAAAGGAATTCTTGGAAAGAACGGTTTTATCGCGAAGGCTTGCTATGGAATGATTTCGTATGCGCTGGGAAAAGCACAGTTTTTCGTGAAGTCGACGCGATTGTTGAATCTTTTTCCAGAGTGGTGGATCGTTGCTGAGAAACGGAGTCTTTAGATTTCAGCTGTGTGAGGGAAATCATAAATCCATGGTTTCTGATTCAGTATGAAGACTTTGAAGTAGTTTCTGAAGTATAGAAGGTAGTTCTTCATCCTTCCATTTTTCTTTATGCGTCGTAGTGAAGTATAGGCTTTCGCTTGCTTGTTGACCAAGCACTTTCCGGCTCGTCCCATTTTCAAAGAGAAAACCAGGTCTTCAGCAATGGCCAAGCCTTCGTCAAATCCTCCTTTCTGGTGAAAGAGGGATTTTCTACATGCACAACAGACTGTTGGAAAGAAGGGAAACCCAAGGTGAGCTGTGAAGGAGGCAACTTGGTTCAAGAGAGTGTAGTGAAAAAACCTGAACACGTTGTCAAACATACCTAGATTCTCCAGGCCCGCAAGTGCACCCGTGAGGCATGCCACTCTGGAATCTGTGAAGCTTCTACACATCTCGTCTACAAACCGAGTGTCTAGAATCGTGTCAGCGTCTAGAAAAAGCAGGATCTCGCCTTTTGCAGCTTGAGCACCAATGTTTCTAGCTTTGCTGACGCCTCGTTCCTTTATGTTGATCACTTTGTCCGCATATCTCTTGGCGATTGCTCTTGTACCATCAGAGCTGTCACTATCTACTACGATGATTTCGATGTTGGTCACATCGAATCTCTGACTCTTAAGACTTCTCAAGCACCACTCAATGTTTTTCTCTTCACAAAAAGTGGGTACAATTATCGAAACAAGCGGATCCTTCATACTCATTTGATGACCTCGTCCACATCACCAAATTGAATCGAACCTATCATACTAGGTTTCATTTAAATCTTCACCTGTGAAACGAGGAGCTGCTGTCAAGAAACGGTGCCATGAAGCTTTAAATCTGCTTTCTTGGATATACAATCCATGCCTCAGGGGAAAATTGTCGTATTCATGGGTTCGGCAAAGGATCTCGACTTTGCCTCCCGTATCCAAGAGTTTCTGCAAGAGGAGAATCTAGGTGTAGAGACCAAGTATGTTGTGGCCTCCGCTCACAAGACTCCTCGCAAGCTCTTGGAGAAGCTTGACGAGTTTGAGAAGCTAGAAGAACCTGTCGTGTACATTACAGTTGCAGGGCTCTCTGATGCCCTCTCGGGCGTCGTGGCGGGCAACACGAGAAACCCTGTGATTGCTTGTCCGCCCGATTCAGAAAGATTCGGATGGGCCAAGTTTTTCTCCTCAGCGGTTACTCCTAAAGGAGTGGCAGTTGCCTACGTTCCAAGGCCAGAGAACGCTGCCTTAGCCGCGGTCAAGATCCTCGGCCAATCAGACAAAGCACTGCAGAGTAGACTTGATCAATACTTCAAGCGGCTCAAAGAAGCCTCTCTCGATGCAGAAGAGCTCGATGGCAGATGAGTGACGAGGTAGTTCTTCAGTCAAAGCTGGAGCTCCCCCTCCTCAGAAGAGGAAAAGTCAGAGATCTCTATGACCTAGGTGAAAAGCTGCTCATAGTTGCAACAGATCGTATCTCAGCTTTTGACGTCGTTTTGCCCACAGGAATCCCGAAAAAGGGCGAAGCCCTCAACAGACTCTCCACCTACTGGTTTAACGCGACCAAAGATGTTGTTCCTAACCACATCCTGGACGTCGTTGATCCAAGAACAGTCATCGTGAAGAAGACCAACCCAATAAGAGTCGAGTTCATCGTGAGAGGCTACATCTACGGATCTACATGGGAGACGTACAACCGAGAGGCATCTGTGGCAGGAAAGGCGTTGCCTCGAGGACTTGCGCTAGGTGAAAGACTACCTGAACCAATCCTAACACCTACCACGAAAGCAGAGAAAGGCCACGACGTTGAAATGAGCTCGAAACAAGTAAGAGAGAAAGTGGGGAAACAGAGAGCAGATCGAATCGAAGATATTTGCTTGAAGATCTACTCCAAAGCGTCAAAGATGGCTGAAGCCCACGGTATCATCATTGCTGACACAAAGATGGAATTCGGCTTACTCGATGAACAGCTCATCCTGATCGACGAACTATTGACCCCTGACGCATCCAGATTTTGGGCCGAGGAGAAATACAAGGTTGGAGAAGACCAAGAAAGCTTCGATAAACAATACGTCCGAGACTATCTGACAGATCTTGGCTGGAATAAAAGGGCCCCTGCTCCACAACTGCCTGACAACATCGTAGCCGAAACATCCAAGAAATATGTTATGGCTTACGAGCTCTTGACCGGAAGAAGATTCTAGGTACAAGGCTGCTGCACACAAACGCTCTAGCGATCTTGCATCTTCACTCGCGTATCGGGAACTATCCTGAAGCTGCGTTGAAATTGTGGAAGAACAAGACTCGGAACCGAAAGTGTTTCTGATGTCTGGGATTTGGAGTCTGGGCTGGCGAACCAACCTGGGCGGAGACTAGGAAAAGAACTCTTCAGATGATTGACCCTTTGGAGAATTGCTTGTTCTTTCGAAGTCTAGGAATCATGATGTATCCCGCGAGTGCAATGATCATGGCTGCCGAGGCCACAACGGTTCCAAGCGGGACCTCAGGGACTACATTGTTGAGAGTGATTGTTATTCTCTTTGTGTCTGTATCCGTAAGCATGTCATTGTCCGTGACTCTCAAAGTCACGTTGAAAGTGCCTGGCTCTAGGTACGTGTGTGAGAGCGCGCTTACTGAATCCGTGCTGCTTTCATAGGTTCCATCACCGTCCAAGTCCCACTCGCAAAGAATAATTGTACCATCTGGATCAAAACTTCCGGCGGGATCAAACTCTATTGGTGTGCCGACGTTTGCAACTTCTGCACTTTGCAGAAAAGTGGCTACGGGTATGAACATGCCGAATCTTCGTGCTAGCAGAACCACATCGTAAATGTCTATCACTCCATTTGAGATCAAGTCGGCGTACGGGTTCCAATACGTGCCCTGAACATCGGAACCGTAGGTTTCAAGCATTGCTTGAACATCAGTGATGTCAACTGTACCATCATCATTCAGATCTCCAATCAAGTTGCCAGCCCAACATGGGCTAACAAAGGACAACAACAAAAGGGCAGTCACCAACGTAACTAGCCTCAAAGATGTACGTGACATGTGACTCTCTTTCCACCAGACTCTCACGTTTCTCAAGATATATGACTAGTTTCCAACCACGTATCGAATCCCGATTCAACATTCGCAAGAACTACCGGTACAATAGCGGGTCTGTGTTTGCCTATAATTTTCTCGCACTTGAGGGAATCTACTTGCTCAGAGCATTGTCAGTCCGTTTCCACTCAGAGGTGATAAGCAAGATCACATGTCGTTGTGAGGAATAATAATTCTTGCATCTCGTTTAGGCAAAAATGATAATAGCGTCATAGCAAATTGTATCTTGGAGAAGATGAGAAGATTGAAACCACTTGTCATGGCAGCCTTGAAGTCTGTCAACTTCTTCGCATGCTCATCAAGAGGTGTCAAATATGATCAGACTTAAGCCCTTAGACTACAGTCTCCTTTGCGAGCTGATGAAGAATGCAAAGAGAAGCGATAGGGAACTTGCAAGGCTCCTGGGAGTGTCTCAACCAACTGTTACAAGAAAGCGAGCGATGCTCGAAAAGAGCTTTCTCGAAGGATACACGGCGATACCCAAGTGGGGAGAAGTTGGATTCGAGGTTGTTGCATTCAATCTTATGAAGACAAGAACAATGCGCTCAGGAGCCAAGGAGAGGGACGAATGCATCAAGACGGCAAGAAAATGGTTCATGAAACAGCCGAACGTGGTCCTTTCTGTGCTTGGGGAAGGATTGGGGTGGGATGGTATATGCGTTTCGTTTCACAAGAGCTATTCAGACTTTGCAGACTTCAAAAGACGGAGTCAAATAGAGCTAGCTGAGATTCTGGTTGACTGCCAAAGTTTCATCGCAGACATTAACCCAGGAGTTGTTCTGAAAGCCTTTCACCTCAAATACTTGTCAGAATTGACGTAAGTCCCAAGATCCCTTTTACTATTCGGCCAGCCTCGCTGACTACATCAGCTCTGGAATCCACAAGTCTTCAAGGCTGTGAATCCAGATCGATTAACAGACTAGGAGCACGAAAGACAAATATGTCACACGAAGCCAATTCTCGGCAGAGCACAGAATGACCTCCAAGAATAGTGTTTCCCCAGAACTCAGATCCATCCTCGAAAGGGGATCAGATTTCCATGGGCATCTAGGCCCCTTCGTGACCGTGGGTGTCAGGATGGGATTAGCTGGCCTTGATCGAATAGGTCCCAGTTGCAGGAAGTCTCTACGAATCGAGGCTTCATTGCCTCTGCGGGTACCATTCTCCTGCGTTGTTGATGGTCTTCAAGCCACAACAAAATGCACAGTCGGCAACCAGAAACTCTCTTTGAAAGACAGTGAAACAATCACCGCAGCATTCGAAACAAGCAAGATTGGGCAACGAGTGGTTGTTGCTTTGAACCAACGAGTGTTTCAGGAACTCAAACACAAGCTTCTGACACAAAGACTACCTGATGAAGAAATGTGTGAAACCGCGTGGACGATCGCAGCTCTACCTGAGGACGAGCTGCTCGTCGTTACGTAGTTCTGCCCGCCTGTTTTCAGTGCCTGCAAACCTTCACGTGGGGCTGAATCGGAATTTCTCTCGCCACAAGCCAGAACTAGGTTCAAGTGTAGCCGCATCATTCAGTATCGATTCCTATATATTCAATGCACTCCTCAGATAGTGTAGGGAGGAAATCCATTTTGAAAGGAATGACTGTTTGCAAGGAGTGTGTAGAGGAAAAACATGAAATTGGAGACTCTTACCTTCCCTGCGTGAAGTACAAAGAAGAGTTAGACATGATCGAGCCAAAGAAGATTCGAGAGCTCTTATGTCAAGTTGGGCCGTATCAATGGTGCGCCAGATTCTGCAACATGTCTGATAGGCAGCTGGAATTGGGGTTTCAGAAAGATTTTTCAAGAGTCATTCAAGTCGTTGAACCCTTGTGGAATACAGACAAAGTGTGAAGCGCGCCCGCATCAAGAACCTTTCTTTCTCTTCCCGCTTTTCCTTTTTTTGGGTGTATTCGCCAAGCATCAGTGATCGCACGCACAAAACAAGAGACTCATCTGAAACACTTCCAATAGTTCTTTAGAATGTGTTTCAGTTTCTCGACAGTATCTTGGGCTCTTTCTCGGCACCATGGAGGTTCAGTGGGCGGTTCAGCTGGGTCCGTGGCGTCGATCGTTTTGACACCGGTGACACCGGCTGCAAGCGCATACCAGCAAGGCGGTAACACCTGTGGATTGTAACCGCTACCAACAAGGAGAGCAGCTTTACCTTGGGAGTTTTCGTCCGCCATTTTGTTGATCAGTTTGGACAAGCGGAAGAATCCCCCAACAGTAAGTCCTAGACTTCCTAAAATGTCCGCAAAATGAGAATCACTTCCACCATTTGCCAGGATCATGTCTGGCTTGAATTCCTTGGCCAAAGGCAACAGTATACGTGTCACGGCAAAGAAGTAGGTTGAATCTCCTGTTCCAGGTGGCAATGGCAAGTTGATGTTGTAGCCTTCACCGTCGCCCCGACCGATTTGCTCTACAAAGCCACTGCCAGGGAAAAGCGTCTTAGGATCTTGATGCGCTGAAACCAACAAGACTGAAGGATCGGAATAGAAAATGTCACTAGTGCCGTTTCCAGCATGAACATCGTAGTCAAAGATCAGAACACGTCTAATGCCATGTTCCTGCAAGTACCGGGTGAGTATTGCAACATCATTAAAGAGGCAGAACCCTCCGCCAAAGCTTTCGCCAGCGTGGTGAAGTCCACCACCAAGTGATACTCCTCTCGTAATCTCCCCTCGCAGAATACTCTCCCCAATCTTCAATGCTCCCCCAGCAATGTACAGAGCTCCCTCAAGAATGCTTGGGGAGACAGGAGTGTCAAGATCATAGGCCCTGCCTTTCTCCGCAAAGTCGAAAATGAGATCAATGTAGCTCTTGTCATGAACGCGAAGTAAATCCTTCATTTTCACAATTTCAGGCTTCAGAATGCTGAGGTTTGGTTGCTCAAGCAAACCATGCTTCCTGAAGAACTGCAGAGCATTGTCAAACCGATCACCTCTAAAAGGATGTCCAGGACCGAAATCGTAC
>CAYFWV010000044.1:0-34584 GCA_964346975.1 uncultured Candidatus Bathyarchaeia archaeon | reverse complement strand
CTCAAAACCACCATCTTTTCCAATTGCCCGTAGCAATCTACGAGTAGATGAGCCTTTCTGCAGCAGCTTGATCTTCCTCATCGCTATCACTTCATATAGACATAGTTAAACAGTCACATGAGCCTTGTGCCGTCATAAGACGGAACTTATGTACCGTCATAAGACGGCTATACTCATATAGGTCACCACCCACACTTACATCAGGGTGTCTGATATGACGTTGTACGACATAGCGTTGAAAGTGACCAACGTGATGGCGCGCGCACACAGTCAATCATTCTTCATAGAACTCACGCGGAGATTTCCCTCAGCAAGCGTCTTTGTCTGGTGCAACCGTGAGAACGATGTCATCGAGATCGTGACCAGGGATCCAGAAGAATACGACCTCGTTGTCGAGGAAATCCACACAATCGGCATCCAAGATGTCATCGAAGAGATCGCCGATGACCGAAGACTCTACTTGAACGTAAATGGATGCAACTGCATGAGCAAAGACACGATTGTCCGACACATTGGTAAACTGAACATTCTCAACATCTTCCCCAACATGATAGAGAATGGGTGGGCATACCATCGACTCATCGCATTCAAACACAAAGATCTCGAAGAATTACTACGACGCTTTGACAAGGCAGGCTGGATCTACAAAATCTTACGCAAGGCTCCTTTTGACGGGTTCGTTTCCAGTTCGTTAACCATGTCTGCGGACGCTCTGTTCTCAGGCTTGACAGAGAAGCAAATGGAAGCAGTTCTTTCAGCACATCGTCACGGGTACTACAATTTGCCGAGAGCAGCTGATGTGAAGGCAATTGCCGCCAAAGAGAAAGTTCCGCGGACAACCTTCCAAGAGCACCTCATGAAGGCTGAAAACAAACTTGTGGCAGCCCTGATCCCCAACATCAAACTCTACTATCACGCCTCACCGGAGAAAAAGCGGAATTTCCAGGTACGACGGAACATCTCGAGAATTCCGCTCAGCCGACAGATAGCCATGAAACCACTCTGAGCACTAGACAAACCAGGAGCGAGACTTCAGTCTGATTGCACTCCTGTGAAGCTGAAGGTATTGTGATACAACAAACCTGAAACCGTTGAAGTAGCTGGCTTGTTTCCACAAGTCTAAAAAACTCTTCAGCCATAAGATTGATTTCTCACGTTGAAACTCAGAAGGTGATTGGCTGTCAATACAAGAGAAAACTGTTCACCAGAAGTGTCGTCAGGCTGTCGACAACCTACATGAAACTATGAAACTAGTGGAGTTATCTCGAATAGACCTGGCGCACAAACAGCGGCGCTTCACAATCGCCGTCGCTCTTTTCTCGCTATGGATAGGATTCGGGATTGCGGATTTCGTTTCTGCTGCAACAGTGGTCTACTCCGTTAACCCGGTTGTTGACTTGAAACCGGAAAATGTCTTCTGGACTCCTGAAGGAGGAGTACTACTGAACTTCACGTGGTTTGGCCTACGGCTCCTTGTCAGCATTGTTCTTTCACTGATTTCCTCATTCTACTGCCTGCTCTGCTCACTATCCCGAAGGAATGCAAGAAGGGAAGTCAAGGAACTGAATAACAGTTAAAAGACGCGAAAAGCGCTATCGTCGAAGTATGCCCGATGGAGCTATGGTACAGTGGCGAGGCATAGCAGTCACTGACGCCCAAGCCCCGAACGACGAATCCTAGAACAGTATCTGCCGTTAGCCAATCTTGGCTACGCACCACTCAGATTGGTCCATGCGCGCGCCTATGCTTGAAAGGCACGCTACTCAGGGAGTATTTCAGTGTATTGTGTAACATAGTCTGAAGAATAATCTACTTGCACAGTATAGGAAGTGGCTGGAAGAAGATCAAACCCAAGCCCTGAGCCGTCCCAAACAAGAGTTTTCGTTGCACCCGTGCTGATTAATCCAGTTGCTGCCGTCGTAGTATCTCTGTACCAATCCTCACCAGAAGTTTCCCTAAGGCTTATTGAAGTCACGGTCACGTTTACGCCTCCAGTGTTCCTCAATGTAACGTTTGCGGCATCTGCTGCAGCATTCCATTTGATCTCTTCTACTTCGACGCTGACTCGCAGACTATCTACTGCAGCTTGGAGATCTGCAATTTGCTGGTTCTTTGAATCTATCTGATTGTTCGAGTTTTCGATTTCGGACTGCAGAGTTGAGATTTGACTGTTCAAAGCTTGAATTTCCTCCTCTAGGCTTGCTAATTGATTGCTTGAGGCATTTGCCTGCTCTTCCAATGTTTGGATTTCTGCCTGTAAACTTTTAATTTGATCTTCTTCACTCTCTAATTGGCCTTCCAGATCTTGGACTTCTGTTTGAAGGCTTGCTATTTTCCGGTTTTTACTGTCCAATTCTTCCTCAAAGCTCAGAGTTTGAGTTTGTTGAGAGATAGAACCAACCAAATATCCACTAACTAAGCCGATTATTAACAAAATTGAAATAACTGCGAATATTTTACTCTCCATTTGTATCAGTCTCTGCAACGCAACCGTGTTCTTCGCGCACGCACTCACATTCATTCTACAGAACAACAAGGACATAAAACTATCCTTGTCGGAGAACTCCGAAGTCCATACTAGCTCGGCACTACTCCGACTATTCTCCTGAGAACTGTGATCTCTTCTGTATCGAAGCTAACGCTCAATTGTAAGGTATCCTTTTTTTAGTAGCCATGCCTTCTGGTTTTTGCGATACCTCCAGAAGATGTCCCCACGATCATCTGACTGAAAATCCCAAGGGGAAACCAAGACGACATCACCCTCTCGTATCCAGTTGCGTCTTTTCATCTTTCCTCTGATTCTACAAAGCCTTGTAAGACCATCTTGGCATTTTACTAGAATTCTGCCATAGCCTAGCATTTTGACTGCTATGCCAAACACGTCACTCCCAACAGGGAGCACCATGTGGCTGAAATCTTGTTCTGTTCGAATCTTTCTTCGTCCCACAGATCATCCCATCAACATTGGTTCTATGACTCTACATGCGACTTCCTTCGGAATCCACAGTCTTACATCTGAGGCTTCACGGTATGAAGTCTACGCTTTACACAGTTTCCATCACAAAAAATTCATGTAGCTTCAAGAAGCCGATGATCGGCCCCTACGATTCAGCACAAACCCATGTGATAACTCTACAAGGTAGCCACAACAGCATAAAAAGGTTCGTATGCGCTATTAGAATGAATACAACTTCATCCGATAGCGCACACTCCATAAACCTCATCAATGAGTGCGCAGTGATGTGTTAAGTCTGAATATCTTATCCAACTGTGTCTCTCTTTTTCAGACTAGATTTCTTGTCGATTTTCCTCAGATACTGAGTTGTTTGCATAATAGCAAAGGTTGTTTGAACTTCAGAAAGGACGTATCGAATCTCGGAAAAAGACAATTTTTGCTGTAGTAGTTGGTTTTGTATCTCCTGAGCGATGTTGCTCAGTTCCTTCAAATCTTTCATACAGTCACTTCTGTTGTTGGTGATGCTCTCTGGCTGGCTTCGCCACATACGTGGCATACCAGATATTAAGCCTTTCATGTGTCCATAAAGTTGTTTGATTCTCTTGTTCATGATGCCATTGATTTGTTTCAGCCTCTACCTTTCGAGAAAAGCGGTTTCCAAGAAGACAAAGAAGGGAGAGATATTTCACAAAGCCTTGAGAGATTGGCAAATCGTCATTGCGTTCAAACGATTATGCGGAAAGCGATTGAGAGGCAAGGCGGTTTAGAAGAGCTCTTTCCAGATCATTCCCTGTATCCATTCTCATGGACTAGCTTATGACAGCTTGTGTTTTCTGTTTCTGCCAAGTATCCAGTAGTGTCTTTCCCCACCGATCATCAAATGTTTGCCGGAAATGATCTGAATTCCCGCGTTTGTCACTATCTGTACAGCTTCCTCATGACTGTATTCGCTCCAGAACATTCGTGCGCCGAAATAATCATCTTCTCCTTCCCATGCATCGGAACCAATGCAGACCAACATGAAACCGTCTGGTTTCAGGATTCTATGAAAACTCTGGTACAGCGAAGCATGCATCTCTCTGGGTACATGTATGATGGAATAAAGAGCTACTAACCCATCAAAAGAATTATCTCGGAACCCGAGCCTAGTTAAATCTTCCTTAATGAGGATCGCTTCTGGAACACTTTTCTTCGCCAGCTTAAGCATGCTTGCTGAAAAATCAACCCCTACGACTTCAAATCCAGCCTGAACCAGCAACCTCGCACATGGAACTCCCGCGCCACAACCAGCATCGAGAATCCTCGCATTCTTAGGGAGATAATTAAAGAATTCCTTGAGAACTTCACCATTGTCAAAGATGTGCCTGTTTGCCTGATATTCTCCGGCCATCGTGTCATATCCTGCTTTGACAAGTTCCTTTTTCTTAGTCATTTGTTCATGTCCCCAATGGCCACAGTGACACCGATATGATAAGAAAAACGCTTGCGACGTTGCCCAACTGTATGAACCATGATCACGTTCCGCATGTTCCGGCAAACTTTTATACATTGTGGCGAAATGATCTAATTCTTCCTCTAGAGGTACAGCACTGTATTCATGGTTCTCCATATTCAACCGTTGAAACCCACAACATCCATGTGGTTCAGTAGTATCTATAGGAACAGCTGTTTGAATGACTATATCCCGGCTTCGCATCCATCTTTTCAGTTACTCAACATCATGCTTTAATGCTTGCAGGGTTCTCACGATTCAATCTCTCCTTAATCAATTCAATCTCTCGCCTTAATTCATCAATCTCCCTATCTTTCAACGCCTGCAACTGCACACTACAAGTGTAAATGGCAGCCCGGAAAAAGTGAGCGCGGCGTGCATCACCCACATTATGGCTGAGGCCCCACTTCAACAACTGGTTACAGATGCCATTCAATTTCCGCACCAGTTCGCTGCGTTCAGTCAGAACTTCACTATCAGAAAACGAATGTTCCAAACCGCTTTCACCAAACCTTGTGCGCAGGACAGTCTGTTTCCTCTACCCCCCTCTGTCCATCGCAGCTACTAATTCGCCTGTCAGCGCCACGCTTATCGATGATCTTCAGGCGTTTGCCCTTCCGATTGAGCCTATAGTGGTGTAACACTGAATCGAAAGGAACATTGTTACTCAACTCATTAAGAGCGTTCATCAACATTGCCTTGCCAATGTAACCTTGATTGATAGGATAGCAGGAAGCCTCAGAGTCCATGTAGAATTTCCCAATGTACAACCATTCCGCGAAACTCAATGGTTCATTATATGCAGTCACTAACACTAGGATGTCGTCAATGCCCTTCCTTCCATCGATAAGTGTAAGCAACACTACTATTCAATAACCTCTTCAGTCGGTACTATTCCATTGACCTCTGTTACAGTCATCATGGAGAGCATCCCAGTTTCTTCATCGAACTCTGCATAGGGAAGATACTGGGCTGTCCAACGCATCGACTTCCGACAGTAGTCAGGCCCTATACCCCAGTCCAAAGCAACTTTGATGTAGTGAAGCTCATGCTTTTCATTAAGAACGGTTGTCATGTTTTGGATTCTCTCCTTAAAAGAGAGTTTCCTTCGTCTGCGTCTACCAAGAAAACAACCACTCCCGAACATCTCCATTCCTGAAAAAAATTAAAAAAACAACCATCTGAAGAAGAGTATCTGAGGTGATAAAGAGTGAAAGAATGGGAATGTGTACAGGTTGGGCATCACAAAAAGATTGGTGCAGTGATTGAAGAGTATGAGAGGATGGGTTGGAGTCTCCACACTTATCAAGCCCAAGGAAGCCCAACAATCGTTAATCATTACCTGCTGTTTGAAAGAGCAATGAAGAAATAAGAAAACAGATGAACGGCAGTAGGTAGTAGTAGAGTAGAGAAGCTAGAATTCACAAGCTTGATCTTTCAAGAATCCCAGAACAAACCCTAAAGAGCATTCTCGACTATCTTGAGACTCACAACCACACTAGAGCCACAAAAATTACTCACAGCAAGGAAGAATGGTGGGCCGGGCCGGACTTGAACCAGCGACCTTTGGCTCGTAAAGCCAATGTCCTACCAAACTAGACGACCGGCCCTTGATGTTCTTCTTAGTTCAATCCCTAAATATGTCTATTCATTTTCATTGATTTGGTTATCACCAAGTGGTTCGTGTGTGCTCACGCATAGATCAGTAGATGAAACAGTGCTTCTGGTGATCTACGACGTAGAAGGTTGGTTTGATGCCCGAAATCAGGAAGCTTCGCTCTGTGTGTCGCGTTTCTTGTTCTGAGGGGCGGTTTTGCGTGATCGGTTTATGGTGATCTCAGCGATGTCCGCTGCATATTCAGCCATTCGCTTGATGCTATCGCGTATGGAGCATGTTCCACAGATTACTAGGGCGCTCGTTTCGGTGACAAAGGATTTGGTCGCGATTTCCGTATCTAAGGTTTCAACTCTCTTCTGGGTTTCGATTATTTCATCAGAGACCTCGACCTGCAAAAAAAGAAGGCATCGACTGCTTTGTTGTAGGAGTCAAGAGCTACATTGCCGGCGGCAATTATGAGCTGGATGAGCGGTGTCGAAACCACTTGGTTTCGTCCGCTCAGTGTGATAACTTGCTTCGCGATGTTGGTCGCATGGTCTGCGACATGTTCAATTCGATGGACGAGAGTTTGATAGTCGAGACAGTCGATGGGTTCAAGGTCAAGTTCGTTCCCCAGAGTAGGATTAAGCATCGCACTCCTCAGGAGCCGGAGGAGGAAGAAGGAAAAGTGGTCGACATCATCATCTAATGCGTAGACAGCTCTCGCTAGCTTCGCATCTCGATTCCTCAGAGAGTTCAGTGCGTCCCTGAACATTGGACTGGCGATCAAATGCATTCTCCGTAGACTTGAAACTACTGATGCTTTCGATTCATCGATCAAGGTTTGGATTTGCATCGTTTTCGCGTCAGATTCCATGATTCGCATGTACAGGATTGCGACAATCCGACGAATTGCTTTCTGCTGTGCAATGGAGAGGATGGTCTTTGAAACGAGCCTGATGATGGAATAACCATTCAGGTAGCAGGCGATGATTGTGCGGATCAGCACAGTTTCTTTCTCGTCAGGATCGACGTTCACAACGATTTTCTTTAGCTCTCTCTTCTTCTCAGCGCCGGGCACAACGACTAGTGAACTGTCACGTTGAATCCTTAGGGAAACCACGTCGCCTCGCTTCAGTTCATTGAGGTTCACCCACTGCTTTGGTAAGGATATCACTAGACTGGATCTCCCTAACGACATTATCTTCCGTTGATCCATCATTCAGATCCACCCCGTGTTATACCCTGACAATGACCTCCTCCAATATATACCTACTTGGCAAATATATATCACACCGCCTCGGCTCTTCCCCTAGAGGTCATTAAATCGCTGTCCGAGCGCAATATTATATGGGTGCAGCGGCAAGATGGGAATGAAGAAGCCATCTGAGAGCGGGAGTGAAACCAATCGGAATGTCCGATCAGATTTCCAGGTACAGGTCGTCAGTTCAGCCCAGCGAGCCGTCTTCGATACACAACACCGCTTTCAGTAAGCCCTTATATACTGCCACCCGTTTTTCTCGTACAAGAGTCGGTGAAACCGCCCCGTGTCGGACACAAAAGACTACTTCAAGCGAAAGATCGCAGATGTACGCCAAGCCAGATTCCTAGCAGTAGTGATTGGTGCACTGGGATCGTGCATCGCCGCAGCAGGACTTCTCTTGAGAAGTCTAATGCTGGCAATCGTTGGGTTTCCTGTCCTCTTTTCAGCCTTGTACCTGAGTGTGCACTATGAGCTGCAGAGACTATACTATCTCGACGTGATAGAGAAAACAGCTCCCCAGGAACGCTAGAAGAGGGCAACTATGGAGCCCTTGTCCTCTGCGATCAACGCTTTCAGAAACGCAGATCGTTGTCATATGCACGCAAGGTCACGTGCCTAGTCACTGTGAAGATGAACGGTTTAATCGCGTTTATTTCTGCTTCCCAGCAGCGATCAGCATTTCTTCGATCTCAGCTTCTCCAAGACCTTTAATTAGAATCCTCTTCTTTCTCGAATGCAATCCTGAAACAATCTGAACTTCGCTCCCGAGTATCTTGGAAAGACCGGCTATCAACTCACGGTTAGCTTTCCCATCGACAGGAGGTTTTCTGCAGAAGACCACGAGTTCATCGCGAACTACAATCCTGAATCTGGGAGCTCGAGGTTTCACTGTTACATGTATCAGAACGCCGTTTGTCATCTTCTCCATTCGCATCACAAACCCAGCCCTGTTATGGCTAATTCCCCTAGCCACTTTCACCAAAGGATTGAGTTTTCATTCCATAGCTGATCTAAATACGTGTTGCGGTGCCTCCGGAGGACAGGTGTCACAGACTAGACGAAGTCACTGTCAACATAGGTCTCGAATAGCCCGCATCTTCTGATGCCCTCGCTGAACCCGTTACCTACAGAGGACGTAAACATTTTTCTTAGGCATAACATTCCAGATGAGAGCTGTCAGCAAAGAACGCGGTAGCATCAGGCACGGAAGCAAGTTTAAGCTACAGTCAGATCAACCGACCTAACAACTCTGACGAGGATGTCTGTCCTCAGTGTAGTCAACGCTCAAAGATTCTTCCCACAAATACTTACCCTAATCAAAACATGCTAGTTGACACGAATTTCGCATCATTCATTGAATTCCACCCTTTTCATGAGAACAAGCTCTATAAGCTACGTCCACGGCACTGTGAATTGAAGCGTCACAACGCTGTATCATGGTCGGGATAGGGGGTATTGTTCCCCTGAGGAGAAAGGAGAAGGAGATCTCAAAAACCCCATCCCCACCAATCATCTAGAAGTTTCTACTATAACTAAGTTCTATTTAAGGTTTACAATGTGTTGGCACACCGAAAAAAGAAAGATTGTAGCTAGATCTCCACTATCCGAAGACCAAGCTTAGGTCGACAGACTGGAGGAAGTGCTGTGTTGTGGTTCGTAGGTCAAGCCTTGTTTTCTTCGGTTTCTTCGCCCCACCATTGCAGCTGTCACTACAACGATGATTCCTCCGAGTGCTATAAGCACTAAGAAGCCACCTACATCAGGCACGGTGGATGCCAATGTGGGTGTGAAGTATGCGGTGTGGATGGGATCATGTTCGATTCTGAAGCCGCTGTAGTTAGGGTATGAAATTGTGTAGATGTAGTCTGCTCTTGTCATGTTCGCTATTCGTTCTCTTGCTGCCTGATATAGCTCGGGGTACATGTGCACAAGGATCAGCGGTAGGTACTTTGCGAAGGTTCGGTGGGATTGGAAGAGTTCACGGTTCCTGGCATATCCTTCGATCCGAGTTGTTCTGGGAATCGCCTCGTACGTGTGTGGTGTCGTTTCAGTTGGATCTTCGGTGTAGTTGAACAGGTTGTAGGCTTGTTTAGTGATGAAGGTGTCTTCATAGATTTTTTCACCATCTTCCGAGTAGGTGGAGATTGTTGAACCATCAACTGGGATCTCATTATCTGTGACGTTCTGGCCGTTCGCCGCCGTGCAGTACGTGTTTCTCTCCAGCATAAGGGAGGTTTGAAAGTTGACGATACTCATTTTGACCGCATGTTTGTGAAGGAAGTTGTAGATCGTTTCGTCCGATACTTTGGCGCCGTAGCGGTAGCAGCCTGTACTGTTGTAGTGATTGTATAATGGCCAGATTAGGAACCAGCCATAGAATGTCCAAAGGTCACGGAGTCTTCCGATGACATGATCTTGCGAAACAGTTGCTTTGCCTGTTTCAGGATCGATGGAAAGAGTGTAGTTGAAAGTTAGCTCATCATAGGTGGCTAGTCCCCACGGTTTGGCGGTTTCTGTCTCATTCTGGCTGTTGATATAAGTAGTTACCCAGAACGCGGTGAGATTGGTGTACTTCATTCCCCATTTCCAGGTGAGTCCATCTTCAGAAGGTGTCAGAGGGAAGGTTTCACATCGACTATTGAGCGACGGGAAGGTAGCGTTGGGGAACAACTGTCTCAGGTTGAGGCCAAAACTGAAAGAAGCCCATAAGGTGTCGTTTTGATCAGGAGAATTCGTGTAAATCGACTCAGCAGTGTCGTTGAAACCCATGACCATTAGGAAAGAGGATCCGATGAGTGTTTCTTGTTTACTCTCTTGTGTCCTATATCGTAGCAGAAGATTCTGCATCGGAACTGTCAGGTAGATTTGGTTCGCCAAACTGATGTTCGACAGTCCTGCGTACAGCATTTGCAGTCCCAGTTTGTTGACATATGTGACGTAGACATTCGCATGCCAGTAACTCTGTGGGTTAGGTAATCCGTTAGACGATGCCCATGCCCGAGCAAAGTCGAAGAAATCAACTGTTTTGGCGAAACTCTCCTTCTGGAAATCTGTTTTTGATAAACTGTCTGTGGAAACTGATGTCGGTATCATTGCAAAGGATGCTAGCAGACTCGTAGCGAGCAAGATAGCGAAGAAAGATCTGATGTTCAAATGAATCACTCTCTTAACCAATGGTGCTAGAGTCGGTGAGATTCTAAAAAAGACTTATGAAACGTGAATACTTTGTAGTAATTCACTCAGTGCATGTCATCTTGTCGTTCGGGGACGGGTCAGGCGGATTCCTGAAGGAAGTATCACGTCGTCATCTGTAACAGACAAAGATTCTGAGACTCTGAACGTGTCGAAAAGAGTGTTTGCACGTGGGTTGAGAGACGGCGCAATATAATGCCTGAATGGTCGGGCTTCATTTTCCTGATGCTGACGTCTGCCGTTGTTCGCTTACGAGTAGGTTCAGTAGAGTAATGCGGGAATGTTTGGTGTTTCTCCAGTTATCAGCAGGGCACTATTCAACTCTTTGAAATATGTTAGTGCTGTTTTTCCCTTTCCAGTGATTTTGTAGAGGACTCCTTTGCGGGGCGTCTTCTGTTCTTCGACGAGACTATGTTGAGCCAGAAAGCCCAAGTGCTCTTTTAGAACGCTGCAGTTTGCATTTGCTTTGTACATTATGTGTGTCAGCTTTAGTGGGCCGTGACGAGCCAAGACTTTCAGGATATCAACTTGAATCTCAAGTTTTGAGCGACGCATGACTAACAAGTCCATTTCTTTAATTCCATGAAATGGACTTATAGCATTTCAGAATTACAACTCAGAACTTGATTTGAATTCTTCACATATTTATTGTGCATAAAGGATTCATCAAGTTGGAACAATCTGCAGCCTTGTGATGTTAGATGTCACGGGATTGGATTCGTGTCGTTCGTCTCATTCACTTGTCCGCTTGTAGGATATGTAGGTCGCAGAATCGGGTCGTAGGAGTTCTCACTATGTTTTTCAATGTGAATACCCCACTACTTGTTACATGAAAGACGAATGTGCCCTTTGCGGGAGGGTCTTGTCTCTTTACTCGTTGAGACGATGTCTGAGATGTAGAAAATTATATTGTCGAAGCTGCATGACGACTAACCTGTGGAATGAAAAGCGAGATCTTGTGTGTTTGAACTGTGCGAGGAGAATTGTTTCGCCCAAGCTCCATGGTTCCAAGTACAGTCCTCTACGAGAGTTCTTGTGGCGTCGAGGAAAGTACACGAACCTAGTATCACTGGACTTCTCTAGAATCGAAGGCATCATAAATGATAGTCTACCACTCGAAGCTCTACGTAACGAAAGGTGGTGGAAGAACAATGCTTCAACATCTCAAGGGTACTCGTGGATCAGTGTGGGATGGAGAGTGGACAGTGTTGACTGCAAGAACCGAGAAGTGACCTTTCAGAAACTTGGGAAGATCGAGACACAGCCAGTCAGGAGAGGAAGATCGAGAATGAAGTCTGAGAGAAAACCATTCACACCCGTCCCTGTTAAGCCTCGAAAAAAACGTGAACCGTCGAAGACCAAAATATCCAAAGCAGTTGCAAGGGCTCGAAACATTGAACGAAATAGAAGAGCCGGGTCAATCAGGATCAAGTTGAAGCCGAAATCCGCCTACGAAAAGAGGCTGTACAAATCAGATGCCAAGCCAGATGCACGAGATTGAGAAGCGCTGGAACAGCAATGATCTACCGCATGCCACGACACGCACCATCTTTTCTAGAAGTTGCCAAATGGTGCCTTGTGGTGGTCTGGAAGAATAGTTAAATATCCTCGCCACGAAGAGTATATCGAGTAGTTTCAGTATGCTGAAGAGGCTTGTCCTAGACGTTTTGAAGCCGCATAAGCCAAGCGTTGTTGAACTTTCTCTTGAACTGAGCAACCTGGAAGGCATTGAAGGCGTCAACGTGATTATGAATGAAATAGATCAACAAGTGGAAAATGTGAAGATCATAATCGCTGGCGCCAACATACGCTTTGAAAGCATCAAGAACAAACTTGAAGAGATGGGGGCAACAATTCACTCCGTTGACGAAGTTGCAGCTGGAAGGAGAATCGTAGAGGAAGTGCGAACTCCACAAGACACGTCTGCTCGAATATGATACACTTCGACAATACCGCTGCACGTGTTTTGCATGTTTTGTGAGCCAGCATGAAGAAAGCCCGCTTGCTGTTGTCTCAAATGCTGGCTATTCGATGCTGGCAATTGCCTCTAAGAACTTGGCGGTAGTTCGACCCGTCTCTGTAAGATCATATTCATGCCGCAGCTTCCGTCTGAACAGCAGTTTCTTACCTCTCAAGCTGCGTAGATACTTGTATGTTCGGCGCAGGTTGATTCCAACAGTTTTCGACAGGGAGCGGGCAGATATCCCAGTTTCCGGAATGGCGTGACAAATACTCTTCTGCGTGGGCGACAATCGCTCCATGGATAGCGCTCTCTTCGTACGGAAATAGAGTACGTGATCAGATGGAAAATCATTGGAGATGACACCACTTTCCCGTAGACGTTTCAGTGTTCGCGACAGACTCTTTGGAGGAACCATCTTGACCAGGTCGCTTCGCGTTTTCGGACCAGCCAACAGGCTTCTCAAGATCCGTTCTTCATACCCGCTTGAGTGAATTGGAAGTTTGCCATTGAAATCGTGCTCTTCGACCAAGTTGTTGATTTTTCTACCGTACAGCGTGAGCACGAGACGCTTTGGATCGTTTCTGATGAGTCCTGCATTGAAAAGAGGTTTCAAGTATTGAACGAGAGTTTTTCTACTGTGACTATAGCCAGAGTCCCTGAGTTCGCTTTGCAGTTCGTCGATGCGGAGCGGTCTCTCGTTGAGTGTTTGCAGTATTGCAAGTCTCCTTTCGTTCTTAAGTGCATTCAGTAGACTCACTCCATGAATTCTCATCGAAACGAACTTGTTAGTTTCCCGGAGCTCGTTTTTCACTTTCCACGTTTCGCATTCGTCAGTACATTGCATGGGAGTGATTGGGTCGCAATCTTTGCATCGCTCTTGCATGATTTGCAGTGTCTGTGATAGCGTGCAGCCGTCCTCTATCATCTTCTTAGATTTCCAGAGTGAACTCGTTGCGTGTCTTCGATTGTCAGAGTGTTCATTAGAGGGACCACGTGTCATAGGAGTTGGGGCATTTTGTGGACTCGTTTTTTGGGGGGAGAAAGGATTAGAGTCGTGTTGCAAGAAGATTTTTCCTCCACAACGGCTATGACACGCGTCATATTACTATGACATGCGTCATGCTTATATACCTTTTCCCCGCAACAATATGAACGGAGCACACAGAATGAATCTACCATGCGAAATAGCCGTCAAATCCGTAGTTCCAGCGATACGTGCCCTTCTCGCGAGAGAGTTGGTGGAAAACCACAACCTGAAACAGACTGAAGCAGCCGAGTTGCTGGCAATAACTCAAACAGCGGTAAGCAAGTACGCCCACCACGTTAGAGGAAGCATGCTTCCAATCGAAAAAGAGGATGAGGTGAGAATGAGAATCGTGGACACTGCAGCGTCCCTCGCCAACGGCACTCTGAACTATGCCGCTCTTTCACTCCAGATCTGCAGCACCTGCAAACTCGTGCGAAAGAAGAGACTTATGTGTGAGTTGTGCAGAAGCGCCAATTCTAGCCTGGAATTAGAAGGATGCAACCTTTGTGCTTCATCTTCTTGTCAACTGTGAGACTAGATTCCGAGAAACTGCATCAAGAAGGATCCGAGGAGAAGCGTCATCACAACTGCTCCGAAACCCATGAAGAAGGCTTTGCTCCACCCCAGTCCATTGATCTTCTTCAAAGCAATCGTGCAGAGGATTGTTGTCCACACATAATTGATGACACCGAGAATGGTGACTGGCAGGCCCCACGCACTTTGTTGGAGCGTGATGTATTCTGAATATGTCGCGGTGTAGGGAAGGAAAATCGCTGGCAGAAAGAAAGAGACGGACATGAGTGCCAGCAGATAAACTATCGAGCTTGCGTAGACGTAGCCGACAACCAGCCAGAGATCTTTCAATCGTCCAGTCCAACTGGCGAAACTCTTCAAGGCCAAGAATGCGATTGCTGAAAGAATAATCCACTCTAGCAGAAAATTGATTCCACTTCGCATCATGGATGACAGAAGCACGAGCTGATTAGTTGAAGATGTTAGATCTTCGTACCTTCCGAAAAACACTTCATCGATTCTCAGAGTGATATCGGCTCGATCATTCCACGCAAGCTCAAAGCCAAGTCCTGTTATGTTCTCCCACGTGGGTGATCCTTTCCTTGCGTAACTCGTCTCAGCAATCAGATCTAGAGAGCTCAAGCTTGTGATGTTTCCCCACACATCGGTGCTATTTGCGATGAGGGGTGCTATATCCAGCTCAAACCTATCGTCCGTGTTGTTCAAAGAGAATAGCTGGAGGATTGCGGAATCTGGTTTCTCGTTCGTTGGGTGGATCCACTTCAATCTGAAAGATAGATGAGTGTGTCCATCCTTCGATATGTTCAAACTCCCTATTGCTGTCAGTTGCAGTTGAATCACTGTGGAATTCAGCGCAGCAGTTGAAACGCTGAAATTCCCTGCAACGTGATCAGTTGCACTAAATACTATTTCCGATTCTGAAGCCCACAAGAATGATGGAGGGCTGGAAGGCTCTTCTGTCCATAAATCCTTCTCTGGCAGGGGTCTCTCCAAGAAGAACTTGGATCCGCTAACATACTGCACTCCCACAGTGATTGGGAGTGTTATCAGCAAAATCAACACTGGTCCTTTGATGTCTGGTTTCTTGGCGATTGCTTCAAAAGCCTTGAACGGAGAATATAGCACAGTGAGTATCCAGATAGTGAACTGCAGAGCATGTTCTTTCGTGCTCTCTTCATCCAAGGTTTCAGGTCTTCCTTTCCTCAAATTGCTCGCATTCCTTGTTTAAGTCTTCTGTAGGTTGTGTAGTCCACGTAATGCAAGAACTCGTTTTCCGCTTGGTAGCTGACGGTGAATCTCTGTCGAGATCTTTTCTCCTTTATCTGACTTGTGGTGATGAATGAATACGCATCGCTCCCTGCGCCCGAGCCATAGCTGGCCACCAGAATCCGATCATCAGGTTCCGCCACTTCCAACACCGCTGCGAGTCCAATTGGAGAACAGCCCGAGTAGGTATTACCGAATTTGGCAACCTGTAGCCCTGGCATAAACTGTTCTTCCTTGAATCCCAAAGTCTGAGCTACACGTGTTGGAAAGGCTGCATTTGGTTGGTGAGCCACGAAGTAATCCACATCTGGAGGCTTGAGTTGCAGCTTTTCCATAAGCTTGTTCACGGCTTTTGTCACATGTTTAAAGTAGGCTGGAAGGCCCGTAAATCTGCCGCCGTGACTTGGGTACGGCTGCAGATCCCGTCTCCAGAAATCTGGCGTATCCGAGGTGATGGACACCCAGCCTTCAAACATGGCAATCACATCATACATACCGAAAATGAAGGCGCTGCCTCCATATCCCACGAAGAAGTCAAGCTCACCTCCCGGTTCACCTCGTGGCGCCGATTGTGAATTATCCGCTCCGATCACCATTGCGTAGGATTCTTTAGATTCAGGATAATACACCAGCGAAGCTGCGTCTTTGAACATGCTGGTCGCGGCTTTGCATGCAAACTCGGTGTCCACTGCATCCACACATTGAACTCCATCCGCTGGTTCTTCCTCCCCGAGCTTGAGGACTTGAGCAACTTTGGACGCTATTGGCTTGACAGCATAGGGGTTCGACTCTGACCCAACGTAGACTTTGTCAACGAGTCGATGATCCACGCCAGAGTGAACAAGCGCCATTTTTCCCGCTTCAACCGCGGCAGTCATCGAATCCTCATCCAAGAATGGTATTGCGCGCTCCATCGTCCTTTCTCGAATCCGGAATCTGGAAGAGTAGACGCCGTAGCCGACTATTCCAGGTCGATCATATTCTTTGGATTGTTGGAGGATCCTATATTCTTGATACGGATAGTATTCGTCTGCAAAGGTGAAGGCCAAAGAGATTGTTGGCACTATTCCACTGGGCTCAGCAGCGTGTCTTCTTCGAAATCTTGGAACAATCTTTCTGCCTTCAAACTCGTCAAGACGGACTTCGCCATCTCCAATTATGCAGTCCGTTAGCCGCCCCGGAAACCGAACGTTTCCATTATGAAACGATGCAATTCCATACACGTAGGAGCCAAGTCTCTTGAATTTGTTGGTCGGCTCATTAACCAATGTGCAAACCTCTAACTTGCCCTCTTCGTAGAAGAAGTCAATGCGATCCATTTTTCCAATACTTTCTCGTCCACAGGCGCCACAGTAGTCTCGGATCTTGAAATATTCTCTTCCGCAGAATCTACACCGGCACCCACGCAATCTGTCACCTATGTAAGCCACTCGTCTTTCGATAGGTTCACTACTCAAGTCATGTCCTCCCCAGTACATACGTGTAGGCCTTTGTTCCAAAACCTTCAAGTTCATGGACGCAACCATATCGAAGCTCGCCATCAGGCTTCACCTGTCGTTCACTTGCTTCACGTCTCAGTTGATGAAAGATCTCAATGATCTCAGCTCCTCCCGTCGCGCCTAGCGGATTCCCGTCGGCCTTCAGTCCTCCGTCCATGTTCACGTATAGCTTCCTGCCACCCAGTTCATAGAAGCTCTCATTGCGTTCGAAGCTTTGATGGATATCCATCCACGCTTTGCCTTGCTCGCAGAACCCTAGATCTTCCAAAGACACAAGTCCCATGATTGTAGATTGATCGTAGAGCTGAACTAGTGGAATTTCATCTAATGTAATCTGGGTTCGTCTCAGAGTAGCCTTAATGGCAAGGCGGGTAGCAAGAAAGCCTGTGAGATCCATCCGTGACGGGAAGGTGATGTAATCTGTGGCTTGAGAATAGCCGAGGACGTGGATCGGCTTGTCTGTGTAGGACTCAGCAGTCTCTGAATCCGCTAATATTACGGCTGAGGCTCCATCTGATATCGGCGCAAAATCGAATAGTCCCAGAGGCTTTCTCTCTTTCAAACGCGCTTTGAGAACTGTGTCAACTGATATTTCCCTTCGAAACTGGGCGTACTGGTTATGCACAGCATTGTGATGGTTTCTCACGGAGATCTCAGCCAGTGCTGTTTCCAGCGTTTCAAGCTGTTTGCTGGTGATCTTGTGTTTCTTGATGTATGCTCGCAGCATCAACTCATGGTTTGCCTCTGGCGTGGATCCTGCATAGTAGCTCCACGGATCCTCAAGAAGCATCAAGTCGTCTCTTATTTTGTCCCAGCGATCGGTCATCTTCTCCAGCCCTCCCACAAGAACACAGCGGTACTTCCCTGCTTGAACTGCGTTGCAGGCATTTGAGAGAGCTGAGCTGAAAGATCGTGTGATCTCCATAGGTATGTAGAGTTCCAAAAGCTCTGAAAGAAAGCCTTCTTCAAGCCCAATCTTATTGGTAATGGGCAGGAAATAATCCGAAAAGTAACATGCATCGAGATCTTTGCGTTCTATTCCAGCAGAGCCAAGAGCAGTCAAACCTGCTTCCTCAACCAATCCTTCAGGTTCGCGCTCATAATGTTCTCCGAAACTTGTCCTTCCCACGCTGACAATAGCCGGAGGTTTTGGCTTCATAGTGATTGGTTGCTCCCTTTCATATCTGGCTTTCACCCTCTTATATGAGGTCTTTCTTAAGTGTTGCGTGTTTTCTCGGCTCCGCGACCATTGGTTCCATCATCACAACGCAATCTAGCTGCGCTCGCAGACGTTGGATTGTGGGGCATCGAATCCTGATCAGTTCTTGTGCTTTTAAATAACCTCCGCACAAAACTAGGACAAAGATGGTGGAGAGACCACGATGCGATCTTTTCACACCGCGTCAGATAGAGAGGTCAAGCTGGGTGAGACCACTGACATTTACTTTGTTCGAACACGACAAGTCTTGAATTCAAAGGGCTTGGAGAACACTCCAGTTGTCGCGGAAGTGACTGCCAATCATCTTCCTGAAAACTGGCCATGGGGAATTCTCTGCGGTGTCCACGAACTAGCACATCTCTTTGAGGACACTCCCGTGAACATCTTTTCCATGCCTGAGGGAAGTGTCTTACACGCTGTGGACTCTCGAGGTCTTCGCGTGCCGATAATGCGCATTGAAGGACCGTATGGCAAGTTCTGCGTATATGAAACCGCGCTTCTAGGGTTGATTTGTCAAGCTTCGGGAATCGCTTCTCGAGCTGCACGCATGCGGAAAGTTGCTGGTGACAAGCAACTGGTTTCATTTGGAATCCGTCGAATGCATCCATGCCTTTCACCTATGATTGATCGCGCGGCCTTCATCGGTGGCTTCGATGCTGTCAGCTCTTTGAAAGGTGCTGAGGCAACAGAGACTGATCCTGTTGGGACGATGCCTCACGCATTGATTATAATCTTTGGAGATCAGGTTGCTGCGTGGACCGCATTCGATGAAGTAGTTGAAGACGATGTGCCTCGCGTGGCGTTGGTTGACACGTACTCAGATGAGAAAATGGAAGCCATCCTGGCTTCAAAAGCCTTGAGAAAACTGAGAGCCGTACGACTTGACACGCCTTCATCCCGAAGAGGAGATTTCGCAGAGATCGTCCGTGAGGTTCGGTGGGAACTAGATCTTCGTGGGTTCAAGAGTGTTGAAATCTTCATTTCTGGAGGGTTGGATGAGGATGCAGTCAAGAGGTTGCGTGACGCTGGCGCAGATGCATTTGGTGTCGGAACTTATGTGAGCAACTCTCCGACAATCAACTTCGCTATGGACATAGTTGAAGCAGATGGGAGATTGTGTGCCAAGAGAGGAAAGTTTGGAGGAAGAAAGGAGGTGTGGAGATGCAGTGATTGCATGGTCGACATCGTGCAACTGTACTCTGAACCTCAGCCGAAGTGTCCAAGATGTTCACGCAAAATGGCATCGATGCTACAGCCGCTCATCCGCAACGGGAAACTCGTAGCGGAGTTCCCGAAACCAAAAGAGATACGTAGATACGTGCTTGAGCAATTGAGAAAACTTGCGTTGGAATAGCCTGCGCATCGCATGATCACCGAATGCTTTAACGCTTATATTCAAAACGGATGAAAGAGTATTCGATGGTGAAATCTGTTTGCCATACTGCCAGAAATGTGGAAATGAAATCGCTGCAGAAGTGAAGTATTGCCCCAAATGTGGGGCTCCTGTTGGAGCAGAAACGGTTACCAGAGAGCGGTACGAGAGACGAGAGAAGCAGGAGAAACAGGAGAAAGGGGAGAAACGGGAGAAACAGGAGAAAGGAGAGAAGCAGGAGACAAGCGTCCTCTGGGCTCTTGTTGCAGGGTTGATTCTAATTGCTCTCGGAGCAGTATCTGTCCTCACAACGTTCTTTGGACTTGGCGGTCTGCCAAGTGGCGCAGTCTTCCTATTTGTGGTTGGAGTGGTGATTATTCTGGTTGCCATTTACAGTGCAGTCAGAGCGGGCAGGAGAAGCCCACGACCTTAGACGAACCACTTGTAGAACAGCCTGTACAGCCGATGTTCTAGTAGGGTTAGCCGAGTGGCTCTGCCGAAGACTCGGAAGTACCCCTTGCCCATTGCTTCAATCATGTCTCCGATGTCATATCGAGGGAAAAGGCATGAGGAGATTATCAATCTCCCCCATTCCCCTCGCTCAAGCTCATGCAGCAGTCTTACACCTCGCCTGGTTTCCACTTCGAAGAGGTAGGTGTCATAGTTGGGACTGATGTAGGGAAGACTATCGAGCTGTTGGCCGAAGACGCCCTCTGTTGCGGTGTACATCTCCACGATTGGAATCTCTCCATAGAAGGACCTCAAGCGAGGAGCGTATTTGAACTGGATCTTTCGCACACTGGTACAGAAGAGAGCTTTGAGATCCCACACGTTCCTTGGTCTTTTTCCATGGGTCCTAGAGATGTATCGAGCGAAGGACATCATAACTGGAGTGACACCCATAGCAGCCTTAACCTCTTGTTCTCGTGCCATCTGGTACACTAGTTCGAATCTCCGCTCCCAATCTGACCTTGTTATGCCCGAACCTAATGCATCGATGTCCTCCTGTTTAGGAATCAGGGCAACGTCATTGAGCATGGGGTTTAGTTTCGCGTAGGTTCCAGAACTATATCCATACATCATCTTTTCTCCGTCCATTTCCATCTCCGCGACAGCTGATGGGAAGTTAAGGTTGAGGATTTTCCCAGTGAGCATGCTCGGATCCTTTCTTCGCAGAATGAAGTTGATGAGGGCTCTGGCGCCGCAAAAGAGAATTTGGTCCATGTGTGTCTTGGTCACTGGAAGGACCTTTGAGACGCCTGTAGACCCCCTCGTCATCACCCAACAGATTGGTGCTTCGGAGAGAAGAGCTTGGAAATGGCCTTTTCTTATCTGCTCCAATAATGGAGCCAAGCTATGGTAATTGGTCTTGGGGAAGCTCACCTGGAAATCCTTGATCGTGCGCAGCCTCCCTGCGTGGTATTGAGCACCATATTCGGTTTCTCGGTAGTGTTTCAGAAGAGATTGAAGTGTCTTTTCCTGAGCCTCTGTCGGATTCTGCAGGGCTTCATACCAAGGCTTCACGAATGCCTGCAGAAACTTCCCTGATAAACCTGACTCGAACATTGCTCAGGAAATACTCTTCCACTCTCATAAAAGCTTGAACCCTACTTTGTCGCTGAGCCCAACAAGCTGCTTGAAGCTATCAGTCAGCAGAATAGCAGTGTTTCGAGAGGAGCTCACGGCTTCAATCCATGTTGCCCAGCCGTTCAAGTCCGTAACCGAATACTTATTTTGTGTGAAAATTTTGGCACTAAATATCGAAATCTTATTTAGTACGAAAATCTCAGCACCGAATACTTATTTACTCCATTCACAAATCTGAATAGACATCGCATTGACAAGAGGATGTAGAATGCACTCGCTAGTTAGTAGTATCGGAGGCCTCTCCAAACTTTCACTGCTTGTTCTACTGGTTGCATCTGCATTGTTTGGAGCCGTTCTATCGTACTTGTGGACAGAGGGGTATTACATAGAAACCGGCCGCAGAGTGCCTGAAGATGTGATTACGATCACCATCACCAACGTTACGTTCCCGATAGAGAATAGCACTTTCTTCAACGTAACTGTCTTAAATCCCTCCTTTTCCAAGGCAGATGCATACATCACGGGGATAGCGTTGATCACCACGGTCAACGGTGTAGAAACAGTTGACCCTGTGCAGCCAGACGCTGTTGTTCCAGCTATTCCATACCTTCTCTCGAAGGGTGATGCGGAAACCTTCAGATGTCAGAAGATGTGGGGTCACTTGGCAGGTGAAAGCCTCAATGTAGCCGTCTTCTTGGAGAGTGATTCGGGAGCGGTTTTTACCTCCGTGACCAGCAAGGTTGTATTGGAAATTGTCCGTGCAGAGTTTCATGTCGCAGCAACGATTCGACGCTTCAACATCACCGTGAGAAATTCAGTTGACTCTCTCACACCACTGAATGTAAGTGCAATATGGTTTGACACGTCTGAAATCCCCGTTCAAAACGTGACTATCCCTAATGAGACAACGAGTCTTCCATATCAACTGCTCCCGGGTGACAACCAAACCTTTACCCTATTCTGGAACCTGTGGAAGACGGGAGCGCTTGGGTTCTCTCACAATATCACGGTGAACACGCTGCAAGGCTACTCTGCAGTCATTAAGACACAAGTGTTGCCTCCCGAAATCTTGCTTGACCTCGGTGACTTCATTTTTGCAGTGCCCCACACTGACCACTTCAATGTGACAGTTGA
This sequence comes from uncultured Candidatus Bathyarchaeia archaeon, assembly GCA_964346975.1. Lineage (GTDB taxonomy): Archaea > Thermoproteota > Bathyarchaeia > Bathyarchaeales > SOJC01 > JAUWDF01. The sequence continues at coordinate 12,482 of CAYFWV010000044.1, read as the reverse complement.
GAATCCACTCATCCCCGGAGCGTATTCTGTGGACATTAGCAGATTCACCGTCACTGTTGGCTCCTCAACCTTTGACAACATCACCATAGCTCCAGGCTCAGATCTGGTGATCTCACCCGGAACCACGCGCACTCTCCAATGCTTGTGGAGTTGGGAAGCATTCAAGGGTCAAAGTGCCACGCTAACTGTTCACACAAGTCAAGGCTTCCGCGTATCCGAAGACATCCAAATCCAAGAAGCATATGGATTTCCCATTGCAGCATTTGAGTACATGCCTCAAGATCCCCACACCTACGAATTGATCACTTTCAACGCCTCCCAAAGCCTCGACACATATGGCACCATCACGAGCTACTCCTGGGACTTTGGCGACGATGCCAACCGCACAGGAGAGCTGGCAACTCACTCCTACGCAGATCATGGAAACTACACCGTCACACTTGTGATAACAGACAATGATGGATTAACTGACACGGCCTCAATCAACATTACAGTTCTGAATCAACTTCCAGCGGCTTTCTTCACAGAATCAGCAACCACGCTCCTCACAGATGAGATTGTCTACTTCAACGCATCGGATAGCTTCGACGATGACGGAACCATTTTAAGCTACTACTGGGACTTCGGAGACGCAGCAAACGGCACCGGTGTCTTTGTCAATCACACCTATGCAGATGACGGTGTCTACACTGTCTTCCTGACTGTAACTGACGATGATGGCGCCGCCAACACCACGAGCTCGACGATAACAGTGTTGAACAGATCTCCTGTCGCATCCCTCGTCGCTTCTGCCACCACCGTGTTTGTCAATGAAACCATCACATTCAACGCTTCAACCAGTGAGGATCCGGACGGTACAATAGTGACCTATTTATGGGATTTTGGTGATGGCGCTAACGCGACAGGTCTCATCGTGAACCACGCCTTCGCCGTCAACGGCACCTATCTAGTGATCCTGAATGTCACAGATGACGATGGCGCCGCTGCACAATCAAATGTGACAATCAACGTCATACAAGGGGCACTGGCAACGACTGGAGTTGCCACAGATGACCTCGCCACAAGCGCCACTGATTCCACAGCGCTGCTTGTTTCTAAGGATCTTGCGATCCAAGCAATCCTCAGGAAACGATGAGTCGTCAATTGATAATTGAACTCATGCGAAGCGTTAATCTTCAACTTCTGTCCTAATCATGGTTTCTGGAGAGCTCTGAACCTCTGTACTTGATCTAGGTGGATTGCTTGATGCGTGAAATCAAGGTGACTGAAAGGGTTAGCACGATTCAGTATGCCATCAGGGATGTCATGGAATTCGCGGAGAACCTGGAGAGGACTGGAAAGGACATTCTTTATCTCAACATTGGCGATCCAGTGAAGTTTGATTTCGACACACCGGAACATGTAAAACGTGCATTGATTGAGGCTGTGAAAGCTGGCGAGAACTGGTATGGTCAGTCGCAAGGTCTCCTAGAACTGCGAGCAGCCATTTGCAGGAAAGAAGATCGTGTGAACAACGTGAAGATTTCGCCTGATGATGTTGTAGTGACAACGGGTGTGTCAGAGGGAATCTTCATGACGATGGCCGCGATAATTGATGGTGGAGATGAAATTCTTGTTCCTGGTCCCACCTACCCACCCTACTCGTCTTACGCCAAGTTCTTTGGAGGAATCCCCGTGTCTTATAAAACTCTTGAGCAAGACGGGTGGAATCCAGACGTTGACGATCTCCGTTCTAAGATTTCAGAGAAGACCAAAGGCATCGTTATCATTAACCCGAATAATCCCTGCGGCGCCGTGTACAATGAGACGACCGTCAAGCAGATGATTGACATTGCCGCTGAGAATGATCTTCTGGTATTGTCTGATGAGATTTATGATCGGATTGTGTATGAAACACGGTTTGTCAGCACAGCGAGCCTTGCTAAGAGCTTTCCTGTGATAGGGCTTAACGGCTTCTCCAAGACGTATTTAGCCACTGGCTGGAGACTCGGTTACCTCTACTTCCATGATCCTGAAGAAAAGCTTGGAGAACTGAAAGAAAGTGTGAAGAAAGAGACCCGGATCAGGCTTTGCAGCAACACTCCCGTTCAAAGAGCTGGAGTTGCAGCCTTGAATGGCCCTCAAGATCATATTCCTTTGCTAGTGGAAAAACTGCGGCAGAGGAGAGACTATGCGTGGAAGCGGCTGAATGAAATTCCTGGAATCAGCTGCGCGAAACCTCAAGGAGCATTCTACATCTTCCCCAAAGTCGAGGAAATCGGTCACCGCTGGAGCAGCGATCTTGATTACGTAAAAGATGTGCTAGAGAATGCAGGCGTGCTTCTGGTACATGGTTCAGGCTTCTGCACTACCTATGGCGCGGGACATTTTCGAGGAGTTTTCTTGCCACCCCTTGAGACCTTGGAAAATGCTTTTGATAGACTTGAGCGCTTCATGAAGACCTAGGTATGAATTCTGCCAGCATTCACTCCGAGTATATCGGGGTGCCGTGCTTGGGATCTGCAACTATCTTGGCATATTCTTCAATCAGTCTTTTGGTGACTGGACCGGGTTTTCCATGTCCGATTTTTCTCTTGTTGATTTCCTTCACTGGCACTATCTCCGCAGCGGTTCCAGTGAAGAACACTTCATCTGCCAAGAACAAATCCGTTGGTGTTATTGCCTTCTTAACCACTTGAAACCCAAGTTTCTCCGCGATTTGAATCGCTACAGTTCTCGTTATGCCTCGGAGCGCTCCAGTGTACGTGGGCGGCGTTATCACAACCCCGTCATACACGGTGAATATGTTCTCTGCAACACCTTCACACACGAAACCCTCCTTGTTCAGACAGATGGCTTCATCCACATTTGCACTGTTGGCCTCGATTTTGGCAAGTATACTGTTCAAGTAGTTTAGCGATTTCACTTCATGCGTCGTTGCATCTACTGGATCTCGTTTCACCCAGGAGATGATAGCCGTCAACCCTTGGTTTTTAGCTTCTCCACCGTGCAGCTTTATTCGATCGGTAATTATTATGATCGTCGCCTTCGAGCACTTCCGTGGATCCAAGCCTAGGTCGCCTGGGCCTCGGGAAACAACTAGGCGAATGTAGGCGTCGCTAAGTCTATTTCGTCTCAGTGTTTCAATGACTGCACGGATCATTTCCTCCGGTGTGATCGGGATGTCCAGCATGATGGCCTTGGCAGATGCGTAGAGACGAGCTATGTGTTCATTCAGTTTGAATACACTGCCGCTGTACGCTCGTATGCCTTCAAAGACGCCGTCTCCATATAGAAATCCATGGTCATAGACTGAGATTCTCGCTTCCGACTTTGGATAGTATTTCCCATCCACGTAGATGAGCAGCTCTTTCTCCATCTCAACCTCTCCTTGACGGTGACTATACTTGATTCGCTTGATATACTTTTTGCAGTTCCATTCTATCCGTGGAATTGAGGTCGTTTCGACAATTTCATAGGTAGCGGCAGTGGCTTGAACGGTTTCTTCTTGGTTTCCTTCAAGATGTTTTTGACTAAAACGTCCCTAGACATTTTCTCGATTTTTCCGGTGAGTCGATTTCTAACTGGAAGCATCCCAGAGTCTAATTCCTTCTGTCCAATCACCAGTATGTAGTTTATCCATTCCCTTTCCGCTTCTCTGACTTTTCGTTGCATAGTGAGAGCCCGATCGTCCCAATCTGCGCGGATATTGCGTTTGTTCAATTCCTTGGCGATCGTCTCTGCGTGCTTGCAAAACTTGTCTGAGAGAGGAATGATTCTGACTTGGGTTGGTGCGATCCAGAGGGGGAGAATTGGAGTTCTTCCGCTCTTTTGCTCTTTGTACGCCTTCTCAAGCAGCGCATATATACATCGTTCCACTCCTCCACTGGGTGAGCAGTGGAGAATTAGTGGATACTGTTTTTCGCCTTCCTCATCAATGTAGGTAATTCCATATCTGTGTGCGTTCTCTACGTCAAGTTGATCAGTTGACAAAGCAGAAGCCTTGTCTTGATTGTCGACGAAGTTGAATTCCCATTTTAGCACCCAGTAGAAAGCTTTCTCCTCAAACATCTCGATCAAAACGGGTTTCCCGAACTTCTTCGCTAGCGACACTATGAACTCGCGATTCTCCGTGTAGATTTCCTTGGTAAATCGTACAGCGAGTTCGTAATCCTCTTGATTCAATCCAAAGGCGGTGAGAATCTTTCTGCAGAGGGTGAAACGAACAGCCAGCTCCTTCTTGGCTTGCTGCAGATTGGAGCAGAGAGCATGGCAGTCTGGCATGGTGAAGGCTCTTTGCCGTCTGATTCCTGCGATTTCCCCGCTTTTCTCCCGTCTGAAGCTGTATCTGGTCAGTTCGTAGAGCCGCAGTGGAAGCTGGCGATAGGAGAATTGTGCATCGTGAAGCATGAGAAACTGACCGAAACATGCGGCGAACCTGAGGAAGAGATCTTTGTCTTCAGATTTGAGGAGATACTGCCTTGCTGGAAACCGATCAAGGTAGTCGCTCAGGCTTGGGTGGTGATAGTCGTACATTATGGGTGTTTCCACTTCCATGGCTCCATACTCCACCATGGTGCTGGTGACGAACTCCTCAATCAGTGACTTGATGAATCTGCCTTTTGGATACCATCTCAGATTCCCTGGGTCGCTGCCAGGTTCGTAATCCACGATTTCCAGCTTCTTCATCAGAGCGATGTGTGGTGGCATTTGCTGACTTGTTCTCTTCTTTGAGATTTCATATTTCGCCACTTTCTCCAGGTTTCCGTGATTCTGGAAGTTGAATTGATCCACAGCGACTAGTTCTCCATCTTCTTGCAGAATGAACCAGTGAGACTTGATCTTCTCTTCAGCTTTCAGCGCCTCAGAAATTTTCTCTTCCTCTTTGCTCGCTTGAGGATGAATCACTCGAGACTGTTCCGCTAGGGGATGGCCTTTGATGGAGATTGTGAACTTCTTGTTCCACCCGAAGGGAGCGCGGAAAGTCTCGATCTCACTCTTCTTTGCCTGTTTCTCCATTACTTTGAGCACTGTGAGAGCCAACGCGGGCTTTGCCAAGTTGCTGCTCAAGTGCGCGTACGGATAGATCAGGATCTTGTTCACTTTGAGCTGCTCTAGAAAGGCTTTGACTTCTCTGATGGCCCTTGAAGAGACACTTTCATCGTCGCCTTCTTCAACTGCAGTGAAGAGAACCACCACGTCATCTAATCTTCGCTCTTCTTTTTCGGTGTCTTCAGCAGTCTTGATTTCTTTCTTCACAGGTTCATACGTAATGTAGTTACTATGCAGTTGCAGGATGCGCAGTCCTTTTCACCTGCCCTGGTCGTCTTAGCTCCTAATATTTAGCGTTGCTTCATAAAAAACGCTTGCGGAAGGATCGTGTTCCCTATGCAACCCCACTAGCGGGGATCCTTCTGTCTCCATTTCTCAAGTGTTCGATCCTTCTTGGTCACCTTCTTGTATTCTTTGTAATGTTCTTTACAGAGGTATGCCCGACGGTCATCATCCGTATTAAGCCCAGCCGACGTGACTCTCCCCGCAGAGAGAGATCGAATAGCGTCTTTCTCACAATTCTTTATTGTGCATTTCACACCTTTGCTGATTCTTCCCAAACAGATCCCTCACCAGTTCTCTACGCAAGAATGGTTTAACTCCCTTCTCATATATTTTCGTTGCGCGCGTCCAGCGAGTTTGACTTGTGAGGCCTTGTAGATTGCACAGAGATCCTGAATGGATAGGATATTTCACTTCATAGCCGAGCCGATTTGACCACGCGAGCCTGTTGGCTCGTGCAAAAAGGCTTGTGTACTCGCATTCCAGAATGGATATATAAGTGTCCTCTGTAATTCACTATTTCAGAAGGATGTGTAATCGTATGCCAGTCAAGAGAAAGAGCCGTGGACGATCAAAGGGAGGAAAGGGGAAAGGCTCGCTGGTGCAATGCAACAGCTGCGGTCAGCAAGTTCCTCGTGACAAAGCAAAACGTGTGTCTCGAAGGGTTTCAGTGGTCGACTACGCTTTGTCGAAGGAGCTCAGGCAGAAAGGCACCTACATTGCAGCTCCAGTGGAAACGAAGTACTACTGTGTCTCCTGTGCTGTTCATCGCGGCGTCGTGAAGGTGCGATCAAGAGATGATCGAAGACATCGACGAAGAAAGAGGCCCTAGCTCTCTTCATGTTTTGATGCGTTGTAGAAGTAGATTGTGCGTTGAAGCACTGTGAGATTAGTCAGCACTGCCAGAATCATGATGCTCCAAGCGATGACTTCAGGATGGAATGTTCCGAGTAGGCTTGCGCCCGTCAAGATGATGATTCGTTCAGCGCGCTCCGCGAAGCCTACTGTTTCCATCTGGATACCTGTGGCTTCAGCCCTAGCTCGAGCATAGCTGACTAGCAGAGATCCAACCAGGGCTCCAGCTCCTGAGATAGGATCACACAGCCCACTCGCGATGAGTGCCGTAAAAATCAACGCATCTGCATAACGATCAAGCAGAGAATCGAGGAAGCCGCCGAAAAGCGTGGTTTCACCGTGGAGTCGCGCCATGACGCCATCCAACGCATCCCAGAATCCAGAAACGAGAAAGAAGAGCGCTCCCAAGAGAAGGAAGAGGTTGTTCTGCTCCCATGCCCAGTAGGAGCAGGCCGCAAGGAAGGCAAAGAGGATCCCCATCGCGCTTATCTTGTTTGGCGTGAAACCGTACCGGTGGAGTAGCTTTGCCTCAGTTGTCAGTAAAGATTGAACGCGTTCCTTGAAGCGAGTCAGCATACTATTGCACGAACAGTGTTATGTTGGCGGGCTCTGTATTTAAGTCGCCTCACAGCAACGCCACGTGATGATTGGATGAAGGTTGTCCTGTGACTGACGAGTCGGCTGGGTGTTAGTATGCAACTGCCACTCTCACGAGGCTGGAGGATGATTCACCGCACATTGCACATCGACCCTGAACGTCTTCTATGGTCTCAGCAGGTATTCCCAAGACTTTGGCATGTACATGCTCCTCAAGATCGTGTCCACATTTGGGTTCGCCACACCACGGAAGCTCAACGATTCCAGCTCTGCGTTTCAGAAGTTCGTTAGCTTCCTTTAGAGTATCTACTCGGAATGTGTGAGCTCGCTGCCATTCCCACGCCTTTTCTTTCAAGTCGATGGAAATCTGATTCATCATCTCAGGCAGGCGAGAGAATAAGTCCATGGTGTGGATCTCCTCTTTCTGGAGATTGTCGCGACGGGCCACCGTTACGCGGCTCTTCTGAATGTCTCTGGATCCGATTTCTATTCTGATTGGCACTCCTCTCATCTCCCAGTAGAAGAACTTGGCTCCTGGAGTCAAGTCTTCTCGATTGTCGAGGTTAACTCTGAACCCGAGGCTTCTGACCCCCTCTGCAATCTTTCCACATGTGTCCAGAATCTTCTGGTGATCTGTCTTGTGAGGGATCGGTATGATTACGACGTGGAGCGGAGCAAGTTTAGGATTGAGAACTAGGCCATGGTCATCTCCGTGCACGCTTACAAGCGCAGCGATACCTCGTTCACTGATGCCGTAGCAGTTCTGCCAGATGTACTCGTGAGACCCTTCCAGAGTTTCATACTTGATGTTGAAGGCTTTTGAGAAGTTCTGGCCTAAATTGTGAACGGTTCCTGATTGGAGTGTGCGTCCATCCGGCATGATAACGTCGAAGGCGATGGAGTAGAGAGAGCCAGGAAACTTGTCCCAATCCGGTCTACGTGTAACGGCGTAGGGGACACCACAGGCGTCAAAGAAGTCCTTGTAGATCTGAACTGCTTCTTGAATCTGACTTTCTGCCTCCTCCAGACTGGAGTGACAGGTATGGGCTTCTTTGAATGTAGACACCTCGCGAACTCGGATAATTGGTCTCGTTGTCTTGGTCTCGTAGCGAAAGACGCTGCCAATCTGGTACATTTTCTTCGGAAGATCGCTGTGGCTGCGGATCCACAGTTCGAGCATCGGGTAGATTGCCGTTTCACTGGTGGGTCGTAGCGCGTATCGGATTTCCAGAGGCTTTGAGCCTCCGTGAGTGACCCAGAACAATTCATCTTCAAAATCCTTGATGTGAGCCGCCTCCTTGCGAATGTTTGTTTCAGTGACCATGATTGGAAATCGCAGTTCATCGTGTCCCTTTTGATCGTGTAGATCTCGAAGTAGCTCAGTGACGAGCTTGCGAATTTTGTATCCGTAAGGAAGCCACACGCCACAGCCTTTGATGGGGTAGCGATAATCCAGTATCTCGGCATCCATTAGCACTTTGCGAAACCATTCGCCAAAATGCTTGTCCCGTCGCTCACGTTTTGGCGCTTCCAATCTCTCTTCCAGCTTACGAAGGTTATTCCTGTCTGGAATATTTTAACCTTTTAACCTTGCGCTTGGTGCGCAGAAGTGTAGCAGCACCTGAGGACCTGGAAGAGACCTGTCGGATATCGGTCTGGAAAGACCTGCGACGCCGAGAAGCGTGATGAGTTTATTTCCGTAGGGTGAATTCCCATGTGCACCATACGTCATCTGCGAGTCGATCCGGTGGGCAGGATTTGCAGTTCACGTGGATTTCTGAGTTGAACTCTTCTGTGAAGCTTTCGAGATAGCCTAGACGCACGTTTCTGCAGGGGAACTCTCCCAGACCGCGGTTCAGTCGTGTCTCTTGGGTTCTGCACCGTGTTACCTGGAAAGTTCCTTTCTCTGCTGATGCCTTGGATTCTTTCTCAGTTTGGTACAGTGCCCAACTTGTGTGTCTCAGGGTCTCAATCAGCGCTATAACATCAGTTTCTTTGATGCCAAGTGTCTTCTTTAGCTGTCGAGCTTCAAGTTTTCCCATCGTTCGCCAGCAGCGTGCATCGATTCTTGTCGCGGTTTCAGTGTCAACGTTCTCTTCTATGCCAAGAAAGTAGAGTCCATCAACTCTCCAGAGATTCTTGATCTGCAGGAAGAAGAGCGCAAGAAAGGTCTCCTTTGACAGTTTACTCAATGCTTCACAGTCTTCTTTGTTTGGCCAACTCATGTCCGGCACCAATGACAGGATACGACTGGTTTCGCTTGCTACATAAGCTTTCAGTCCAAGTGCTTATTTCACGCCAGCATTTGTTTGCGATTTCTGTGGGTCTGTGATTGCTAGATGAGATGACTGGCGGTCACATTAGAGAGCTTCATCTGTCTGCGAAGTCTTGGTTTTGTCCTGCCAACGGTATCCCTGGGCTGTAGTTGCGTTTCTAGATGAGGGTTTTCTGTTTCGTTGCGGTTGAGGTGAATTGGGAAGCTCTCACACCTATCAATCGTGTTTTTCTATCTTTAGCTAGATACTGTTTGAGCAGAAGCTCCACGATGTTTTGGAAACTCACGAGGTTGTTGATATAGATGCTCAGGGTCTTTCCGTGTGTGTGGGTTTCGAAGTTCGAGTAGCGAATCTTGACGGTGACAGTTTTGAAGAGCAGTTTTCTCTCATCCAGTTCTTCAATGATTGCACGGCAGAGATCGTGGGCAGTTTCGAGTACGCGGTTGAAATCGGTGACATCTTCTTGGAAAGTGGTTTCTCTGCTAATGGACTTGACTGTATCTCGTTCTTCAACTTCACTGTGATCGATGCCGCGAGCATACAGGTGGTATTGTTCACCCATCAATCCGAATTTCCTAGTCAGCTTTGCTGCGTCATAAGCGGCGAGCTCACCCACTGTCTTTATGCCCATCTGGTTGAGTTTCCGTTCAGTTTTCTTCCCGATCCACAGTAGTTTTCGCACTGGAAGGGGAGACAGGAACTTTGTAACATCTTTCTCTTGTACGATTGTGAGTCCATTTGGCTTTTCAGAGTCGCTAGCGATCTTGGCGACAAGCTTGTTGGGGCCAACGCCGATAGAGCATGTTATTCCCTCCTGCTCAAAGATCTCTCGTTTGATTCTGTTCGCAAGTTCCCTTGCTTGTTCTAAGTCTAGGACTTTGGTGCTGACGTCAAGGAAGGCTTCATCAAGACCCCATCGTTCAAGTTTCTCAGTGTAGCTCTTCAGAATCGCCATGATTCTCTGTGATGTGGGAATGTAGAGTTTGAAGTTTGGTTGCACATAGATCGCGTCTGGGCATAGGTTCCACGCTCTGGAGATGGGCATGCCCGATTTGATCCCATATTTCCTTGCTTCGTAGTTGGCGGTGCTGACTACGCCTCTTCCCTTTCCTTCCTTTGGATCAGCGCCAACGACAACTGGCTTTCCCTTGAACGATGGATGCTCACGTTCCTCCACTGCAGCGTAGAACTGATCCATGTCCACATGGAAGATTACTCGATGTGCCGTTTCTTCCGCCTCTTTCTTTCCTGGGTGAACTACTGACCCTATAATATATAACTGGTCAACAATTGCTTGTTCCCTGCTTGGAGAACTCGTATCATAGTTGCTGTTCAAAACTCTTTGTTCAGTGTTCATGGGTGGAAGGCAGCGTCTGTGTGTACGTGTCTGGGGTGCTTTCGAAAGGTTGTGTCTCTCTCGGATGCGTCGTTCTGTAGATGACGAGCAGTATGACCAACATGATTGTCATGGCCAGTAGTCCAGCTAGGGCTGGAACCAGAAACTGTGGAAGGACGTAGATCGAGACACTGTTGCTGTCGGCGCCTGCGTATTCGTCATCTCCAGGCCAGCTGGCTTTCACATGGGTCTGGCCCCATTGCGTTGGCTTCCAAGAGAAGCTGTACTGCCCATTCGAGTCGAGCCGCGCTGTCCCGAGGAGCTCCCAGTTGTTGCCTGCTGTTCCGTACAGTGATACGGTTCCTTGGGCGTGCGGGATTGAGACTTCGCCATTCAATGTCACTGAACTCCCTTCCAAGAGTAGAAATGAGGAGACTGTGAGGGAGATGGTTGAAGCTTGCATACTTCCAAAGCTGGATGAGACTTGACCGGGTGCAGTTGCCTCAGCGTTGTCTATGGGAATGACCGCGACGAGTGCCCCATCGAGATCAGGGGGCATTTCCCCGACTCTCCAGCCATTCTGCCAATCGTTCCCAGTGCATTCCGCCATATAGTATCGGGATCCTCCGTAGTCCACGTAGGTCACGGTGGTCCGTGCATCTTGGGGAGGATTTGGCAGGCCTACGCCGATATTCATGTGGCTTTCGGCCTCATAGTATAGGAGCACGACGTCTAGATCTTGAGCTCTGAGCAAGCTTGACGCAATGTATGAGAGCAGATCGCAATCTCCCTGGTTTTCCACCATCGTTTCCACTGGGAACTTGGATTCCGCCACAACTTCATACGGGATTTGGTGAACCATCATGAGAACGGCGTTGACAAAATCTTCTTCAAGATGATAAACACTCCTTATGTCGGCAGCTACCAAGGCCAGAGCATAGGGAGTGACAAAGGTATCCAGATTATTGGTAGTTGCATAATGAGTCTTCTGTTGATAGTACTCGTAGAGCGAATGTGTGATAGTAACGGTCAGTTGATAGGTAGATTCGCCACTTTGGAACAAGTATGTTTGTTCGTAGTTCTGGGCAAAGCTGGGCTGAGACAGCGAGAGGGTAATGAAAACTGCTGCAGCCACCATTGCGACGAATGTTCGCCCGCACTTATTCACGTGAACAGCCCACATAGATAGCATTTGACTTTCCGCATCAAAAGCTCTATGAAAGGGCAATCTGAATCTGAGAACCGCACCACGGCTTCACGAGACGAGACTCACAATGCGTCAAAGATTTCTAAGATTTTGTCCCACTGAATTCTCGCAGTTTCTCCCGATTTCTCTCCAGAAATTCTCTGAAAGTGCTCGTCAAGTCAAAGCTTTCAACTTGATCGAGGGGAACCCACTTCACCTCAAGCAGGTCACTGTCCGCGCGAAGCGAACCGCCTTTCACGTTCGCGAAAAAATCCAAGATGACAAAATGATACCGCACCTTTCCTTCTGCATCGCGAACGAGATTGTTAACAACATCAACTAGACTGTCTACTTCTACATCCAAGTTTGTTTCTTCTTTGACCTCGCGAACAATCGTTTCTTCAACTGTTTCACCTAGTTCAACCAGCCCTCCAGGGACACTCCACTTGTTCCTTCCAGGCTCGGAACCCCGTCTCGCTAGCAACACCATGCCGCGACGAGCAATTACGGCTCCTATGCCGACAATCGGCCTAGGAGGATACTCACGTTTCATATGTAATTCCTCCGAACATTGGTCTTCACGTTCCACAGTTCCTCGATTCAGCGCTAATGGAGAAGAGTGGGCCCGGGGCGATTTGAACGCCCGACCAACAGGTTTCTCCTCACATGAATATGAGCCTGTCGCTCTAACCGTGCTGAGCTACGGGCCCTGCGCCTATCTCTTACGGTGAAAACGAAATTAAGGTTTTTCCAGCAGCCAAGCCACCATTCCGGCGTGCCTAGAATGAAAATTTAAATATCCCAACACTGGTCAAATAGTCGTCACGTTGCCGCCGTAGCTCAGTTCGGTAGAGCAGCTGACTCTGAAGCAACAAATCAGAGGCTGAAGCTGTTAACCAGTCGGTCATAGGTTCGAGTC
>CAYFWV010000043.1:0-52789 GCA_964346975.1 uncultured Candidatus Bathyarchaeia archaeon | reverse complement strand
AGCAAAGTCTTTGTGAACGGATATAATGAAGGAGTCTGCTCCATTTCCAGTACAGCCACCACCCATAATGACATTAGGATGTTGATGCAACCACTCTACGGTCTTCTCAGTTACAGCTTTATGTCTTTCAGGAGTCACAATCACACGGTTGACTTCTTACTGGTGGGATAACGGACCAAACCTTGTTTGGTGTGAACTATCAAGAAGAATTTCTGGTGGTCCATATAGAGAACTTATGGCGACTGTGAACTCTCCACTAGCTAGTGGACCTGGGTATGGTGTAACCAGCAACTTTACCATAGATCATGCAACCATAGATAACCAATACCAATATTATATCAAACTCGTCCTTCCCCCACGTCCTGATGGATTCACTGATGATTATGGATTCTTCTACGCACTCATATTATACGAATATCCAGCCTAACCACAAATTGCCACTCCTTTCGTTCGTTAAGGTTTCCTCCTATGGGAAATTAGGATTAATAAGCGACACCAAGTGCAGGGTGTTCTCTGAAAAAATCGTAGATCGTCCCATTGGTCTTACTCCTTAAGCTAAGGAGCGGAAGAAGGAGAAGTCTAGACGAGTGGTGGCTGTGAGAGTCTGATTCAATGAACCCGTTGATCCCATGAGTCCCGTGTTAGATACAGAAAATCCTTAAAGCGAAATTTCCTATCTGTAGGGACCAGGGATTGCATTCTTGCCTTTGTGATAGTGATAGATGGTCCTAACTTCATAAACGAGCTTCATCGACATGGTAAGGACAGAGAATATATAATGAACAGACTATCGCTACCTCTACTTCAGGAAATAATACAGCAAAAGCTTAAGGAAAACGGACTTTATAGCCACCCCTTCCTGCATACAGAGTTCATCTGCTCCAATATGACGAAGATAGGCGAGTTTTCTGGAACGTACAGAAACCAACTTCTGGAAAAGCTAAGGAATGAGAGAGGAGTATCCGTGAGAGTAGTGGAATTGAGTTCAAAAGGTGAGGTAGAAAAGGGTGTGGACATAACCGTCTTCGCCACAATGCTTGAGAGAGGTGGGGAGCTTACCCATGTGGTATTGCTCGGAGCTGACCGAGATTATGTTCCCGCATTAAATGTGCTAACCAAGAGAAGTATTCATTCAATAGTTGTAGGGTTCAAGGATGGGAAGCACGTTGACCTTCTAATAAATGAGAGCTATCTATTTCTGGATATGAAGGAACTACTCGATGAAATGGAAAGACTTGAAGAAACGTTGGTCCACGAGAGACAAACTGAAAGCGAATGAAAAATGGAACGGCTGCTGGGAGCTCATTAATAGTGAAGCCATGGAAGACTGATGCTTGGAAGAAGAAAAGGGATGAATTGATAAAGGATAGGGTTTGTGAGTGGTGTGGTTCCGAAACCTAAACAACACTCAGATATACATCGACATTACGAATGAACTCTACCAACACAGAACAGATGATAAATTCATCTGTGAATTTGCGGAGTCACCAGAGAAAGCCAGAACACTCATTCAAGACGGATTCGAATACATCGGTGAATTATTCGGAGAACAAGCCTTCAGAAAACGCCAAGATGAAATAGTATGAGTATCTATGTCAAGATTCGGTGTATCTGGCTTTTTTCTCGAATTGCTTTTCGTAGATCTCGGCAACTTTTTCTAGTGTGTCGACTTCTTCAAGTGTTTTATCGTCACGGATCCTGGTGATTCTCGCGAATCGCAGAGCCATTCCTCCTTTGTACTTAGGGCTCTTCTGGATTTCATTGTAGGCCACTTCAACAACGATTTCAGGTTTCACTCTGATTCTCGAGCCTTCTTTTCCTATCGCCAACTGCTTCAGTCTCTGTGTCATCTCAACTATTTCCTTATCCGTCAGGCCCTTGAACGTCTTGCCTAACACTACGAGTTCCCCAGTTGTCAAGTCTCGAGCTGCGAGAAGATAGTTGGATAGCCATCCGTGTCGTCGTCCATATCCATACTCAGCAGCTACTATGACGAGGTCCAGAGGTTCAAGCACCGTTTTGATCTTGAACCACTTTTTGCCTCTAAGGCCGGGAATGTAGAGACTGTTCAGCTTCTTCGCCATCACGCCTTCGTGCCCGGAATTCATAGCTTCTTTCAAGAACTGTTCAGCGACTGCAACGTCATCCGTGACAATCCGATTAGCCAACGGGATTCCGCCAGCAACGCCACCAAGTCTTCGCCTTCGGCCCTGGTAGGGTTCCTTTGTCAGGTCTTCACCGTCAACATACAAAGCGTCGAAAAGGATTAAATGCACAGGCACGACATTTGCGGTCTCGCCAATCTTCTGGGTTCTTCTGAAGCGTCGCATCAAGTGTTGAAAGGGCATCGGAGTTCCGTCCTTGTCAACTGCAAGCACCTCCCCTTCCAAGATCATCTCACGTGCTTTCGCTTGCGTCTGTATTAACTCAACTATCTCAGGCAAACTCTCTGTGACGTCGGTTAAGCGCCTGCTGAAGATTCTCACTTTGTCTTCGCGTTTGTGGATTTGAATCCGCGCGCCGTCCAACTTGTACTCAAAGGCGCTCTTACCTCCGTGCTCCTTCAGAGCTTCAGCAACACTCGACGCCACCTGTGCCATCATCGGCTTTATTGGTCGGAAGACTCTGAATCCAATCCGCTCAAGTCCGTTTCTTCCCTCACTCCTCACCAACACCACCACTGCAGCGAGATCCCCAGTAAACATACTTGCCTTCTTCACCAGTTCAACAGGCACATCATACGCTTCAGCGACAGCTGCCTCCATCAAACCCTCATGAAAACCTGTGCGCATTTCTCCGAGAAGAATCTTAACCAGGTACTTCGCTTCCGTCGGGGTCGCTGATCCAAGCAAGGCTTCCAACAATCGCTCTTTCTTCACTCTCGACCCTGATCCTGTTGCCTCAGCGATACTCTCGAATGATCGGTGAACCTCACCGATAGTTAGTTGCTTGTCAAGGAGAGTTGCCTGTTTCCCCAGCTTTCCCGCTTCCAACACAATCCTAGTTGCATCACCGACGTCTCCAGTTTGGGTGAAGGCCCACGCAAAATATTGAGCGTCTTTCCCTGCGATTCTCAGAATCGTCTTGTTTAAGGTAGACCAGCTGATCTCAAGTGTCCGCTGATCCCATTTCGGGAAGATCCTTCCCATCAGCATCAGGATTGCTGCCTCAGCCTCGCTCGCCTCGAGTTGAGTGATGAAAGCTGCTACCCACTCTGTCATGGCTTTGCGTTCTTTGGTAGACTCTAGTCGTTCACAGAGCTCAGCGAGAGCCGAGAATTGGTGTGTCATTCACACCATTTTGAGTTGGTGCTACTAAAAAGCTTCTGTGCATATCTACTGGTGAGAGATGGTGAGTGTACTAGAAAGATTGTGAGGCAAGCTTCTCTTTGACTTCTGCTATCTTCTTTCTGAGCTCTTTGGCTTCTTTCGTGTTTGTTTTCTTCGTTGCTTTGTAGCAGTCCAGTATATATTCCAAGCCACTGACAGCAAAGCGGTCGAATCCCTTCGAGAATGCCATCTCGGACGATTTCATGAAGCGGTCAATTGCTGTCTCATAGTCTTTCATGATGAAGCTGCATTCGCCAGCCTTGAACAACATGTTCGAAGCATCGAAAACATTCCCTTTCTTCTCGTAGAGCTTCGAAGCCAAGAGAAACTTCTCCAAGGCTTCCTTATGCTTTCCAGTGTCACAAAGTACATTGCCCTCTTTGTGCAACTTAATTGGATCCTCATTTGTAGCACTCAAACCTTTCACCAATAACTTCCTATCAATTGCAATCAAGATGCTTTTAATGTTTTCATCCACGATCGAAGTGTGTCCTCATCCCAACTGTTCTTTGCACAAGACATCTATTCATCTTGCCGCACCCCTTCGGGCCAACAGATGAAGAGGTATCGAACGCTCTCTTGGCTCACAACTGAGTGGGCTGCACGAGCTTCGGGGGCTATTATCTGATCAACGATTGATGGATATTGGCTGATCACTGTAGGCGTGACAAATACTTAAGGCTCAAGGGCTTCAAGACCTCGTTTCCAGCGATGTTCACAATCACTGGTTTGACTTTTTCCACCAGATCTCCCATCTCTAATCTATGTCTACGCAGGAAACCATCGTAGTCAGCGTAGGTTTTGTGGATGGAAATCATGAATGAGTCTACTCCAATTCCTCGGCAAGCACCCGACATGATAATGTTCGGCTGGTTATTCAGCCACTTCAACGACCTAGCTCGGATTTTATCATAGTACTGCTCCGAACCGATGGCCATCTTGATCTTCACAAAGGTGAGTGCGAATATCTGATACCCCAGCTTCTCCCATTTCGGGATGGTGGTGTAGTCCTCGATTACCTCCTTCTCTAGTCTGGCCCGCCTTCTCGTTATGGTTGGTTGAGACACACCGATCTTCTTCGCAAGGTGCCTATCACTTGTCTTGGAGTTTTTCATCAGCTCAAAAAGAATCTTGTAGTCAATTTCTTTCAATTCTTTCATGTAGACCTTTCATTTAATACTACAACTCGGCTTTTATGACTTACGAAAGAAGTTTGCGACTAGGGAGATTCAATGCTCATGACCAGCTTCCTACTTCATCAACTGCGCACTATCTAGGCATTTCTGCTCCATGTATGGGAGCATCTTGTGCATTTGAAGTGCTCGATTGTTCGTTCCCTCCGAATGCCAGCATGTTCACCCGAAACCCTTGAGACCCAGTGATACGCTGCGTTGTTTCCGCATTTTGGACACACACGAGAAACCCTGTATCGTCCGTCTCCGGAATTGTCAACCACGTGAACCGAATCTGAAGGATCTCGATATCTTGCAGAAGTGGGCTTCCTGCTGGATTGTCTCCGTGAAGCTTGAACCCGGTTCCCGCACTTCGGACACATCCACCCTTGAGTGGAGGCTTTCATAAACGAGCCACACTCGCGGCAGAACTCCATTGAAGCTGCACACCACTAGATAGAATCTACGCTATGCAGCATAAATTATTCCTTTGGCAGATGAACACGCTACTCTGCTCAGAGAACCTGCACTTCTTCACCAGAGCTCGAAACATAAAAGGATCTTAGAACCGAATATCTGTATTCGATTAGCAAATCAAGAGCAGAACGAGTGATCTAAAGATTGCAGACAAAGAACCTAAGTGGAGTGGGTGTTTGGTCAACTGGGGACTTCGGTTCATGTAAGGAAAGTTGTGAACTGAAATCAGCGAAACGCAGAGGAGCATATGTACTGATCATCTTCGTCTCACACACCATCACGACTGTTGTCGGTCAGCTCGGAAAGCAGGAGTTCCCATCAGGCTATTATTCCTACACAGGCTCTGCGATTGGAGAACACTCTGTAGATTTGCAGTCAAGGATCTTGAGGCACATGAGGACTGAAAAGACTAGGCATTGGCACATTGATTATCTGCTTTCGGAAGACGCTGCAAGAATTGTCAGCGTCATCGTTGTACCCAGCGATGAAAATGTCGAATGCGAAGTAAACCAAAGAATCAGAACTAACCTCATTACAAAGAACATTGTTCCAAAATTTGGGGCATCTGACTGCACCAAGAAGTGCGGTAGCCACCTCCTGTATTTTCCACACGTGACGGAGAGCAACCGCTTGACCACAGAGATCATTGATGTCTTGCGTTCAGCTTGACAAATCCTAGAAGCAGCAGAGCGTCATCTACTCGAGAGACCACAGAGTAAGATTCCGTTCCGGGTCGAACTGCCTCTTAAGACTACCGCTCTCAGCTTCAACAAGGACGAGTTCGACTGTCGCATCGACATGGCATCCGTCCAACATGTGCCCACCGAAAGCCCTGCAGTTAATATCTGTGACCACAATGTGTCCATGAACCACAAGCCCATGGTTTTCTCTAGTCGAAATGTTCCCTGTGCATGAAGCAATCTCCAAAGGTCCATGGACTTCCTTCGGCACGTATTCCCCATCCTTGTAAAATCCTAGAACTGCCCTCTTGAGCGTTCCAATTAAGAAGAAGAACCCAGAATTGATATCGTGCTTCAGGGCAATGGTGGAAATTGTCTCAAGCAGTTCTTCATCTTCAAAGAATCGTGCAAACACTACATTCTTTGCTTTGGATTGAATTGATCTCATAGCAACCCCTGCAACCAATCTTCATGGAGTAGAAAAAAAGGTTTTCGGGAGAACAAAGCTGGTTCATCTCAACATTTGTTGTGTGATGAAGTTGACAACTTTGGCTCGCTGCATGCGGAAGGCATGTGCTAGCGCACAAACCTTATCTTACAACATGATTGAATAGCGTCTTGTGAGAGGTTGACCATGGATCTGAAGGCACGAATGATTGATTTGCAGATACATCGCCGCATGATTCTCATGCATGAGAAGGATGCGCAGGAACTCGGTGTCTTGGCACACGATTGGGTGCAAATCGCGTCAACAAACTGCAAGACGATAACCTTCGTTGACACCACTGATTCCTATTTGAGGCCAGGCGAGGCCGGAATCTTCGAGGACCTGCAGGAAATCTTCCAGGTTGTTGAAGGAGAAACGATCCAGGTTTCACCAGCTCAATCCCCAAAGTCAATCCAATACATTCAGAAGCAGATCAAAGGCCACTCATTGACGAGAAATGAGTACTCTGCGATCATGAGAGACCTTGTTGATCACAGGCTAAGTGAGGTTGAAATCGCAGCTTTCCTTCTCTCCGAAGAATTCCACGGTTTATCGATGAATCAGATTGAATACTTGACACGAGCCATGGTTGAAACAGGAATGGTAATCGACTTTGAGCGACCATGCTACGACAAACACAGTATCGGAGGCGTTCCCGGAAACAAGGTCACGTTGCTGATTGTGCCTATCGTAGCAGCAGCTGGCTTGTTGATTCCGAAAACCAGCAGCCGAGCAATAACAAGTGCATCAGGAACAGCGGACACGATGGAAGTACTCACCAATGTCGAGTTTGATGCAATCGAATTGAAGAAGATAGCCCTGAGAACCTCAGGGGCCATCGTTTGGGGGGGAAAACTCGGCATCGCCCCAGCTGATGACTTGCTGATCCGTGTAGAGCATCCGCTGAAAATCGACCCATTCGGCCAAATGCTAGCCAGCATACTGTCAAAGAAACTTGCAGTGGGTGCAGATCACGTTGTCATAGATATCCCCGTCGGCGAAGGCGCCAAAGTTGCGAAAGTTGAAGAAGCACAGAAAGTTGCACACAGCTTTGTAGAACTCGGCGAACGCTTCAAAATCCAGCTCCAATGTGGAATCACGTATGGAGGCCAACCTGTCGGACACGCTGTTGGTCCAGCCTTGGAGGCAAAAGAAGCCCTGCTGGCACTGCAAGGCAAGGGTCCGGCAAGCTTGGTTGAAAAGTCCACTGCCCTAGCCGGGATACTCCTGGAGATGGGTTTCGTCGCTCCACAGGGACAGGGCAAAGACTTGGCTAAAAGCATCCTGACCTCTGGAAGAGCCATGAAGAAAATGCAAGAGATCATCGAAGCTCAAGGTGGGAACCCAAACCTTCGACCAGAGGAGATCACTGTGGGCGAACACAAGATTGCTGTTCAAGCACCTTGTGATGGTTTCGTGACAAGAGTTGACAATAACGCGATAACTGCAATTGCGCGAGCAGCTGGAGCACCTAAAGAAAAAGGAGCAGGAATCACCTTAAAATGGAAGAGGGGAAACAAAGTGAAGAAAAGCGAGACCCTGCTTGAGATATATGCCCAACGACCCTCAAAGCTGCGAGAAGCACACAATCTAGCCCTAAGAATGAAACCTGTCACAATCGAGGGCATGCTGCTTCATAAGATTCCAGAAACCGTATAGATCAACAAACAACTGAATCTTGTTGTTCGGTAGAGAACTACTCTACCAAAAGAAACATATGGATGTAGCTCACGAACATAGGTTCAACTGCACCATACCTAGCACAAGGAGTAGTGTGTTCATTGAGCATAAGTGTAAGATGGCTTGGTCATGCCAGTTTCCAGATAACTGCAGAAGGCAAAGTCATCTACATTGACTTGGAAAAAGACAGCACACTAAGAGAGAAAGCAAATATAATACTAGTCACGCATTCACATTTTGACCATTGTGACCCAGCAAAGATTCAGGCGGCCCAGCAGGAGAACACCGTGACAATCGGCCCTGAAGACTGTGTCAAGAAAGTGACTGGAAAGACCAAACCGTTAAAAGCAGGCGAGGAAACGAGAATCAACAGCATCCGGATCAAAGCCGTCGAGGCATACAACTACAAACGCTTCAGGTCGCCTGGGAATCCCTATCACCCAAGAGGTTTGGGGATTGGGTTTGTAATTGAAGTTGAAGGAAAGACCATTTACCATGCTGGAGACACTGATTTCATCCCAGAAATGAAGCAACTAGGGCACATAGACATAGCTCTGCTTCCAAGCGGTGGAACCTACACTATGGACAATACGGAAGCTTCAGAGGCTGCGATAGCCATCAACCCTGGGATTGCAGTCCCAATGCATCGCTGGGACACCGACGCTAATGAGTTTCGCGCCAAAGTCGAACCGCATTCAGAAACGAGAGTCGAGCTGCTGAAAAAAGATCAGCACCTCTCCATCGGCTAGCGCCCTCTCCAACCCTAAACGACATCAACCCAGTACAAAACCTACTCAAAGACGGATCCACAGCTCAAATGCATGCTTTGCACTGCAAAACCGGTGAGTTGTATCAATATAAAAAAGTAGATTGGGCTGGCTATTTTCCCACAACTTTCCTGGTTGCGATCTCGATATCTTCTGCTTTGACTGTCTTTCGTCCAGCATGCATTGCATACTCGATGGCTTCCTTAGCGATCTTGATCCCGATCTCTTCCAGAGCTTCTGCCAGCGCTTTGGCTCCGCTTTCACTGACCCTGTCAGCTTTAGCCTTCTTAATTATTCTGTGCATAGGTGCAATAGATAACTCCAAATTAGCCATTCAACCATCTCCGTAGCTTCTTTTTCTGTTTAAAACAGTACTTAAGGTTTTCTTTCCGCTTTTCACCCTGTTTCTGAGCCATACGAAGGGGAAGCACCCCTGAGGGTAGGTACTTGCATCCCCCTGCGATCATAACCCCAGGAGCTTCATAGCATTCGCTGTTGTTGCTTCTGCCACAGTGTCAACAGGCACTCGCCTCAGACTCGAAATCTTTCTGGCTATGTAAACCAGATTAGCAGGCTCGTTTCGTTTGCCCCTAACTTGTTCAGGAGAGAGCCATGGGCAGTCAGTTTCCACAACCATCCTTTCCGGTTCAATCCAACTCGCGATCTCCTGCAACCGGTGAGATTTTCGGTACGTTACAGATCCGGCGAAAGATATGAGAAAGCCAAAGCTCATACATTGCTTTGCCAACTCGCTACGCCCTGAGAAACAATGCATTATCCCCTTTATCTTGCTGAATCGAGAAACCACTTCGATGATATCCGCGTGAGCATCTCTGTCATGAATCACCACCGGCAACTCTACTTCCTCAGCCAGTTCCATCTGAGCCTCAAAGGCTTTCCGTTGAACAGGTTTCGGAGAGAGGTTTCGGTAGTAGTCCAACCCTATTTCTCCGATTGCCACTACCTTTGTCTCTCGACTCAGATTCCTCAGAGTTTCCAGTACTTTGTGGTTGAGTTCAGAGGCATTGTGGGGATGAATACCAACCGTGGCATACAATTCCTCGTGTGATCTTGCCAGTTCAATCGCTTGCTTGCTCCCTTCAAGATCAATGCCCACATTCACGATGGATTCAACACCGATTTTTCGGGCTCGATTTAGCACCCTGTCTAAGTCTGTTTTGAAATGAGGTAGCTGAAGGTGAGCGTGAGTGTCAATCAACATGGTTCGCGTCTTTCTACTAGTGACTCCCCATGGAAGCATTAAAGTTTCCTTTCACAAGGCGATCGTCCACATTTCAATCGTCAGGCTCACAACCAAAAGATCAGCTGCATCCAGCCGTAGTCATCGAGTCAGGATCATCAGCAGCTTCACTGCTGCACGACCATCTTCTCAGGATTGAATCGGCCAGTTTGAAACCAAATTCCTTTTTAGGAAGTCATAATTACTTAAGATGACCTACAGGATAGGTCCGCTAAGAAATTGGTACAGATGGTGAATAACACATTTGGGCAAAGTAAGACCGGAACACGTTAAGAAAATTGCCCGGGAGCTTTTAAGCATACACCCCAGCAAGTTCGATACCAGCTTTCAACACAACAAGGAAGCTGTGAACAGCTTGGCTGATGTCCCTTCTTCAAAGCTTAGAAATAGAATAGCTGGCTACATCACAACCCTAATGTCAACTCCATCTGACGAAGAGATGGAAGATGAGGAAGAAGAGGAAGAAGCCGAGGAGTGAAGACAGAGTTGACCTATATCGGTGAATACCGAAAAGGATGGGCACTGCGATACTTGAGAGAAGCAAAGGCAGAACTCCTCGCAGCGCAGAAAACACCCTCAATCGCTCACAGCCTGATCCTTGAAGCCGTCAGAAAAGCCCAGGCAGCGATCTACTACAGTTTAGGTGACCCTGCCTTCATTGAATCCATAGTCTATCAAGCCTTTTATTCCCAGAAGAAGACGAGCACTGATCCGGTACTCAATTGCCTGATTGAGATAGAGCGCACAATACAAATGCTCTCACAGACACCAGACTCAGAGATTCCCAAGACAATCGAACAAGTCGATGACATGATGCAGACCGCTTCAGACATAGTCGAGCTCTTCACCGGCGAAAAAGCATAGTCGATTGCTTCACCATCTCAACGAGTACTGCATTAGCTAGAAGTCCAGGTTCGCAAATTGACAATCTCAGTGCAGATAGAGTTCATGGGCACTCTCCAGCAACTTGCCAGTACACAACGCACCACACTGAAATTTGGAAAGCCTGTAGTGGTCAAAGACATAGTGAATGAGCTTCTGAAATCGTCCACGTCAGAATTCAGAGAATTCCTCATCGACCCTGAACTGAACGATCCTAGACCAAACGTGCTATTGGTGCTGAACCGGACGGAGATCGGAGCGCTGAATGGACTCGACACCGAGGTCAGAAACGGTGACAAACTAATCTTGATCCCGACTTCTCATGGTGGCTGACTCTTCAGGTCACTAGATTCGTGCGCGCAAGGGTTTAATTATATGTTGAACTTCACCATTCATCAGAGATGCACAGATGCCCACTCTACTCTGTAGAATTGGTATACACAAGTGGAGAGATTATGGGGATCAGGTGATTGTCGCCTGGAAAGAACCTGGTATAATCTTTGGCCTCAAAGCTACAAGAATGAAACGAGTGTCTTGTGACAGAGAATGTGTCCGGTGCAATGTCAAGGAAACCAGGAAGTTTTACGAGAATATTGACGGCACTCTGGCGCCAGCTGGTTGGCAGCGAGTACCAGAGAATGACAAGAAAAGCTCGGACTAGCTCGACCTGGAACAGTTGTAGCGTGACCACTTGTTTGGACAACTAGCGACTTTCGAGATCATTGTGGAATTCGCATGCGGATATGTTTGCAACGGAGATTTCTTCTGGAAAAGTTCTCCATAAAGCATTTATATGAAGAGACCCTACGAACCTTCTATCACCTCCCCAACCAAAGGATGTCAGAGGCATATGCCAATGATGACTCACTTCTAGTTTCATTTCTCATAGTGGAGGATTGGAGGCATGTCTGATTTGCAGCGTGCATACGACAACCGCTGATCCCTTATCAAGACAAAGTGTAATAGCTGAAATGCCGCATACTTACCAATGATGAAGAGATCCCCATGAAAGTTGATCCTTTCTTAGTTGAACAATTCATGAATCGCTTTGAGAAATCGGCTACACTGAATCTGGCTGAAACCTGCGTTGATCCTTTCACATTAAGGGAGTTTCTCGATTTTGTGGGAGAAAGCGATTTTCTATCGAATCTAGGTAGTATGAAGCTAACATATGGTGCCATTGAGGGATCTGAAGATCTACGGGCTGGACTTGCCAATCTGTACAGTACTCTGGAGTCACGCAACATTCTTGTATGTGGAGGAGCCATCGGTGCGAATTTTCTGGTCTTCTACAGCTTGGTTGAACCTGGTGACACAGTGATATCTGTTTTCCCAGCCTACCAGCAATTATATAGCGTCGCGAAATCCTTTGGTGCAAAAGTCAAGCTTCTTCCACTGCGTGAAAAGAACGGCTGGTTGCCCGAAATCAACGAACTGTCTGAGCTTCTTGATGACAAAACCAGACTCATTGTGATCAACAATCCCCACAATCCTACTGGGAGTCTCATTGAATCCAATCTCCTGGGAGAAATCTGTGCGCTGGCCGAACGTAACGGAATCTACATCCTCAGTGACGAGTCCTACCGAGGGCTATTCGTAGATTCACGAGCCTTCACTCCATCTGCGGTAGACATCAGTGAAAGCGCAATCGCCACGGGATCCTTTTCCAAACCCTTCTCGCTGTCTGGATTGAGACTGGGATGGATTGCAGCAAAGAAAGAAATCATCGCGGAGTGCATGCTCCACAGAGACTACACCACGATAAGCCAGAGTATGATTGCCGATGCACTAGGCTCGGTGGCAGTTAGACACGTGAAAAAAATCTTTGCCCGAAGCACTCGAATACTCCGTGAGAACCATTCAATATTGTCACGTTGGGTAAGAGACGAAGCAACCATGAGTTGGGTTCCCCCAAGAGGAGGAAGTAGCGCCTTTCTCCGATACACGCTGCACATACCATCTACTGAACTTTGTCTTCAGCTTCTACAAGAGAAAGGCGTGCTCATAGTTCCTGGCAGCTGCTTCGGCATGGAAGGGCACCTGAGAGTCGGCTACGGATGCAAAACCAACATTCTAAGTGCAGGATTGGAGAGATTCAAGAACTTCCTACAGAGCTATGACGTGTCAGACTAGCGAGCACAGCAATCGAGACGCTTCTTCCAAGCGAATGCTCCCCACCGAGGTTGATTATCGGCAGCTTTTTTTGTTAGGGTGATATACCCAAACCGATCTCAGATGCAGTTGCACAAGAAGATTCTGTATCTATCAAAGTCTGACATCGAGGGCTTGGATATCCAAATCGAGGAGGTCATCAACGCTGTTGAACAAGCCTTCCGCGAAAAGTCTCAAGGAAGGGTGGAAGCACCTCCGAAACCTGGCATTCATCCACAAGTTGACTCTTTCATTCATGCAATGCCAGCATGTCTCACTGGAGCAAAAGCGGCCGGGATCAAATGGGTCAGCGGATTCCCAGAAAACCCGAGCAAAAATTTGCCGTATATTTCGGGATTGCTAATCTTGAACGATTTTGAGACAGGCGTCCCGATTTGCGTCATGGATTGCACATGGATAACCGCGAAACGAACAGGGGCAGCAACTGCAATCGCCGCGAAGCATTTGGCAGGCAACAATCCAAGAATCTTGGGAGTGCTTGGATGTGGAGTACAAGGACGCAGCAATCTGGAAGCAGTCAAGTCTACCTACCACAATCTAGAAGTCGTCAAAGCCTTCGATGTGAACCGACACAATCTGATGAAATATGTCAATGAAATGAGTGCCAAACATGAACTCCACGTGATGGCTGTTGATTCACCTAAAGAAGGTATTGAAGGCTGTGATATCATAGTCACTTAAGGCCCAATAGTGAAGAATCCGAATCCTTCGATTGAAGCCTCTTGGATGGAGGTCGGCGGATTCGCATGTGCCCTGGATTTTGACTCCTACTGGAAGCCTGAAGCCATGCAATCAATGGACAAATTCTGCACTGATGACAGCGCTCAGCTCGCGTACTACCGAAAACAAGGATATTTCCGTAAGATTCCTAGAATCCACGCAGAAATCTCGGACTTGGTCACACGCAAGAAACCAGGTCGGGAACACAGGGATGAACGCATAATGTCCATGCATCTAGGACTCGCGATAGAAGACGTATCAACCGCCATCCTTGTATACAGAAGAGCAATTGAGAGCAACGTAGGTGCCTTGATGACTCTGTAACCGTTCTATTCCTTGAGGCTGCATTTATCTGAACGTGGCTAAAAGACTAATTAGATTGTAGCGCTGAATAGAAGCCTTCATGGTTTTTGCAGTAAGACGGAAAAATGGCATTGAGCTTGCCTACAAAGACACCAGTGTAGTATTGGATCCTGCACGAAAGACTGATCAACCAGTCTTCATAACTCACGCACATGGTGATCACTGTCAAGGTTTCAAATCCTCTCCAATCACCTACTCAACACGTGCCACTTTCGATCTTGCACAAGTTTATGCACGACCGACAAGTAAGAACCGCTTCATTCAACTGCACAAAACCATTGACTTCAACGATGCAAGGATTAAAGCCCATAACTCAGGACACATTCTTGGGTCGACTCAGTATGAGATAGATACTTCCGTGGGAAATGCTGTCTACACAGGTGACATAAATTTCCGAGACACGTTGGTCACACAGAGAGCTGAGGTGGTTCCTTGCGACCTGTTAATCATTGAATCGACCTATGGCACACCTTGCTATTTTCCTTCCAGAGACTACATGTATGAGAGAATCGTCAAATGGGCAGCTACTATAACACAAAAAGCCATGACACCAGCCTTCCAAACTGATGCATTGGGAAACGCGCAAGAACTCATTGCGCTCCTGAACAGGTCCAGCAAGATCCCAGTCGTCACCCATCCGAGAGTCACCCGATACAGCGAGATCTATGAAAGATTCGGGCACCGGCTCGATTTTGTGGACGCTGCCTCTCAGGAAGGCAAGGAGATTGTGGAAGGAAGAGAATGTGCCCTGATTGCGCCAAAGAACATGGATCTCCGTGGAAATACAGGTTTAGATGTTGCGTTTGTTTCTGGCTGGGGTTCACGATTCTCTGGACAACGAAAAGCGTTTAGTCTAAGTGATCATTCAGATTTCTACCGCCTTCTGGGATACGTCGAGGAAGCAAAGCCTAAGATGGTACTCACGTGCCATGGCAGTTTCAAGTCTCAGCTGACACTCGCAAAGAAGATCCAAAGGACGCTGAAAATCCCATCATCTCCTCTGAAGAGGAGCGATCATCTGGTTTTTGATCCTGACATTGTTCACACGAGAAAGAGCGAAGTTGTCAGAGAGCTCATGACAGCCATCAAGCCTGGTTTTACCTACCCTCGGAACTGGCTGATCTCGACAGCGTCCCGAAGCTTGAAACGTTTCAGCAGAGATGAGGTTGAAAATGGGCTGTCAGAGTCAGTTAAGGCTGGCAAACTGAAGTACCTCCATGAATCAGACAGCTATGAGCGGCATCTTTCCAAACCTTGCTCCGGCTAGCATCGTTTGTGCTTCACGAGTCGTCCGTGAAGTATTCAGTCAAACCAGATTGCTTTCTGCTCAGCCTTTTCTTGGCTTCCTGTTGTTGACGGGTAAGTGTGGTCAACCTTTCGATAAGGCTAAGGCAGTTTTCGGGTGCATAGCCGTGGAAATGGTTGTTGAAGAAACCGTACACCTTTCCAGTCTGTTCTGAAGCTTTCAGGATTCTTGGGACCCACGCTTCAAGCTCTCCCCTCTCATATAGGTAGTTGAACCAAGGTTTTGAACCTCTTCCGTGGAATCGGAAATAAGTGAAATCTGTGGTTACATGAACTTCTGGGGGCAGGAGTGGTTCGTCAACATTCACATAGGCCACATCATGCTTCTTCAGCAAATCCCACGTTTCCTCTCGCATCCACGTGAGATTCCGGAACTCAATCGCGAACCGAAATTGTGGGGGAAGCATTTCGAAGTAAGCCTTCAAATTTTCGATGTTGTAGGAATAGCTCGGCGGGAGCTGAGTGAGGAGACAGGCTAGCTTTCCATTAAGTTGAAGAGGTTCCATCAATTCAACAAAGGCTGTGACGTCATTCTCAATATCACCCTTCAGGCCAAGTTTCTTATCGTGGGTTATCTTCTTCGGAATTTTCGCCGTGAAGACGAAGTTTGCAGGTGAATAGCGCAACCATCCCATAACCATTCCCTTTGATGGGTATCTGTACCACGTAGAGTCAATCTCCACAGTTGGAAAAACACGTGAATAGGCACGAAGCTTATTCTTCTCGCCCGTCTTATAGAAGGGTCCTTCCCACTCCTTGTAACTCCAGCCTGACGTTCCCAAGAATATGTTGTGTAGATTCACTTTAGGAGCACTAACTCCCTGATTACGTCATCAATGCTGCGATAGGTTCTTTCAGGTAATCCTGCCAGCAGATTCGACAAGTGAATTCGTTTGTCTGCAGCGAGGTCAACCACTTTCCACCCTTGATCCTCAAGCAAGTCTGCCTTTGTAGAGGGGAACTTGGCATCCTCGAGAAGGACGGCTTTGGCGGATTCGACGCCTGAAAAAGCGGTAACAGGCAGGAATTTCCCTGTCTCCTTATACATTTTAAACCGTAAAGCATCCGTGTTCATTCGTATGCCATGATATGCAACTATTGCAGTTTTGACCCGTGCTGTCATGATCGTGTGGTCAATCTCAACTAGCTCCTCGTCTGTGAATTGATATGCATTCTTCTTCCCTTTGCCAAACACTCTTGTATAGAGAGCATTTGATTCCGAACTGGGTTTTTCTCTGGACACGTCGACTGAATCAACTATGTCCAAGTCTTGCATGAGAGCAATGAGCTCTGAGGTTTTAGGACCTCTCACCTCCCAAGCAAGTCGAACTCCTTTCAGATTAATCGACGAAAACAGGTCCCTTGTATCCTCCAGGTCAGATTGATCAACCGAGTAGCTTGATGGGGTGAGTAGATGAAGAAACGGAGCCTCAAGAATTTCACAGATTCCAATCATTCGACTTAGGACAGTGTAGGCGACGTCCACAGGTTTCAATCCGATTGTGTGAGTTAGTTCATGATGACACCTTACTGTAAACACAAAGTCACTGGGCACAATTCGCCGCCAGGTTTCCACTATGCGTAAAGGCGGATACTTGTAGAACGTAGAGTTCACTTCAACATAGTTGAAGCTTTCAGAATAGGCTTTCAGCGATGGTTTGATTGGAATCCTGAAGTAACTCCATCCACCTGTTCCAACCATGTATTCTGTCAACGATGATCCTCATTATTTTCACAGTCAACCACATAAAAATGCATCACTGCTCTTACTTTCACGTTTCAGTGCCTCCTTTTTCGGAATTTCATTTCACTGAGTCTTTAAGAAACTTGAGCTTCCTGTTACTAACTCTCAAGTTAGGAGAAAGCAGGTTAGTTTGGCACTAGAAGCGATACAAAACACATCCTCTCGATTTCACTCATCTTTGGATATTGGAAACTTGAGTTATTCACCCGCATTTGCTCTAGGCAACTTCATTGTTCTCTGTGGTTCATCCGAGATCCTGTCTCTGTCAATGCTTCTATGTGTTAAAGCTCAGCTTCCATACCAGCTTGGTGGGTTGAAAACCAACGTGATATTCGTTGATGGTGGCAACACCTTTAAATTATATGAAATTTCATATTTTGCTCAACTCCACGAGCTTAATCCACGAGAAGTCTTGGAACGGATCTTTGTTTCCAGAGCCTTCACAGCTTATCAGATGACCACTTTAGTCTTCGAAAAATTGCAAGCAGCACTCGACAACTTTGGCTCCAAGCTTGTAGTAATTTCGGATATTGGACAATTATATTCGGATAAAGACTTTCCTCAGCGAGAAGCTATTGCCGTGTTCAACCAACTGACCGCTTACCTCTCAAAGTTTGCACGCGAGAACCACGTGATAATATTTGCTACTCAGCTCTCTTCTCATTTGTCAAAACGTAGTCTTTTTCTAAAGACAGAGTGCTGCAGACATGCAGATGTGGCGATGTCGATTAAAACTCCGATAATTACGTGTACACAGACACATGAAAATTGTCTTTTCTCTGAAAAACAGCCCCTCTGCAGTCTGGAAAACACAAACCTCTCACGCATACCTAACATCACACTCACTGAGTGTATGGAGGCTTGAATGTGGGAAAAACTGTTGAGTCATTTCGAGCAGCGCTGGACAGAGAAATTCAGAGATGGGGAGGATTTGCCAGAGCTTTACGAAAAGATGACAAAGTAATTTTTCACCTCATGATGGATACATGTAGAAACTATGCTTCTTCTGGAAGTAACGCTACACGTCCCCTCGTATTCGAACCCATGGTTATGTCGATTCTTCTAAACCAGCAGAAAACGCTGAGGAAAATAGAGAAAGAAATAGATGTCATCAGAAAACAACACCATCAACTTTAAGCGTTTAAGAGGCTGGATACTTGATCTCTATCCCTCTCATTTTGGACAAATGAGCATTTGGGTTATTGCAGAAAGCGGTGAAAGGATACGATTAATAGACAAGTTTCAGCCGAAGATTTACATTACCGGCAAAGAGGAAGATCTGAAAGCCCTACCGACCAGGTTAGTCGCAGATAATTCCGTCGACTCTTTCAGTTTTGTTCGCAAATATGTGAGCCCAACGGAAACCGTGAAAACGGAGGTTTTAGAAGTGACAATGAAAGATTCGAGGAAAATTCCGTCTTTTGTAAACAGAATCTTAGAAATTGGGAAATATCTACGGTTTCAGATTTATAATTGCGATTTGGGCACTCAAGCCTACATGTATGACCGAGACATTTTTCCTCTTTCTTTTGTTGAAATAGAAGTTAAGAGACATGAGTTAAAATACAATCTTTTAGATTCTGTGGAAAGCGTTGACTATTCAATTCCATCCTTACGAATTTTAAGAGTCCACATAGATGTTGCTAGGAAAAAACCAATAGAAAACTTCAACGATCCTCTGAGAGGAATAGTAGTTTTCAATGAAAGCGAAAAAGAAGTCATTGACTCTGGTGATGAGCAAGAAAAACTGCTGCGGTTTGTCGAATCAGTTAGAAGATTTGATCCTGATATCTTGCTAACTCAAGGTGGCGACTCACACTTATTTCCGTATCTCGCTGAAAGAGCAGCAGCAAATAGTATTTTGAATAGGTTTGTTCTAGGTAGAGAAAACACACCTTTGACGGTTGAGAAAAAACAAGGAACAACTTTCTTCTCTTATGGCAGAACATATTATCGTGCACCTACGAGAAGACTTCACGGGAGAGTTCACATCGATATAAATAACACTTTCATCCTGAATGAGTGTGGCATCGAGGGTCTCATTGAGATCGCGAGAACCTGCAGGGTGCCTTTGCACAAAGCTTCTCGCACTTCAATAGGTTCAAGCATGTCGTCTCTTCAGTTTTATCAAGCTATAAAAGATGAAGTTCTAATTCCGAGGAACAAAAGTATCCCCGAGATCTTCAAATCAGCGTATGAACTCCTCATTGGAGATCGCGGCGGTTTTGTCTTTGAACCAAAGCCAGGTATTCACGACTGGGTTGGCGAAGTGGATTTCTCGTCAATGTATCCCTCTTTGATGGCAAAGAACAACATTTCCATGGAAACTGTTCTTTGCAAGTGCTGTCCAGACTCCGCTTTACACATTCCCGAGCTCGGCTATAATATCTGTGAGAAACGTGTTGGAATTGTGCCTAAGACCTTGAAGTCTATAATCTCAAAGAGACTTCGCTACAAGAAGCTGAAAAGAGAAGTGAACGATGCTACACTAAAGGAAACTTACGAAAAAAGGCAAGGTGCGTTGAAGTGGATTCTCGTGACGTGTTTCGGCTATCTAGGGTATAAGAATGCTAAATTTGGAACTATTGATGGGCACATTGGCGTTTGTGCTTTTGGTAGGTATGCATTTCTAAAAGCAGCGCAAATCGCAGAAGAAGCGGGATTTGACATTATCCACGGGATTGTTGATTCACTTTGGCTTAAGAAGAGAAATGCTACAGTACAGGATTTTCTCCAGTTGAATGAAAAGATACGGGAGGAAATCGGAGTGCCCTTGAGTTTTGAAGGCCGGTATAAGTGGATAGTTTTCCTTCAATCAAAGATGCATCCAAATGTTTCAGTGTTGAATCGCTATTATGGCGTTAAAGAGAATGGACAGATCAAGATCAGGGGCATAGAAGCTCGTAGAAAAGACACGCCAAAATTCGTTACTGATGCTCAAATGGCGATGATAAGGGTATTGAGCACAGCTAGCAACTCAAGAGAGTTTATACAGAAAATACCTGCTGCTTTAAACGTGGTCAAAAAATACCGAAGAAAAATAATACAAGGGAAAGTTTCAATCTGGGACTTAATAATCACCAAACGCCTCTCTAAGGAATTGGAAGAATACACGCAGAAAGTTAGTCAATCAATTGCGGCTGAACAACTTCTGAGAGAAGGCGTCACGATCCCTGCTGGAAAGAACATTCGATTTGTTTTCACAAGCGCAGAGAATAAGCAATATACGCGAAGAGTTAGAGCAGAAGAATTAGCTGAAGATGGAACAAACGCTGATGTCAGAAAGTATCTTCAGCTTTTGTATTCAGCGGCATCCACCATCCTAAACACATTCGGTTATTCAACCAAGAAAATCCATGACTCAATTAGCGGTCACCATTCAACAAAACTCACTCAGTTCAGCAACGTGTCTGAACACGACCTGTGGCACTCGAAAACAAGTGTATCTGTATCCACAAGTCTAGCATCTGAAATCCAGCATGAGGAATAACAGGTCACCCTAGGTAATTTGTTCATAGACAGGGTGTCTCTTGAACCGCAGCATTGTTGTCGACTTCTCGAAGGTGCCACTTGGTAGCCTTGTGCAAAGCGAATTCACTACGGCTCCATCAGGAGTGAACCGCACTCCATCTAACAGCTCACCTTTAGTTATCCCTGACGCGGCGAAAACTAGTTCCTCACCTTTTGCCAGTTCTGTCTCACAGTAAGTCTTATCAACATCAACCCCGTCATCTCCAAGCCGTATCAACCGTTTCGGATCATCCTTCTCATCCTGCCAGACTTTCACCAACATGGTACCTCCAAGGCATTTCACAGCTGTAGCTCCAATTGTAGCTTCCGGACCTGCCCCTGCACCTAGAAGCAAGTCAATTCCAGACTCAGGAATACAAGTGACTACAGAAGCTGAGATGTCTCCGTCCTGAATCAACACAATCCTAACACCCAGCTTTCGCAACGTCTTCAGAATGCTCAAATGCCTATCGCGTTCAAGCATAATTACAGTAAAATTCTCGAGTTGCATCCTCTTCTGTTCAGCAACTACGTGTACTATCTCTTCAATCGACATGTCTAACGAGATTTTGTCCTTTGAGCGGCTATCAGTCGCCAATTTGAAGTAGTAGCCATCGTCTGGAAGAATTTGCAGCTTCCCTTTCGGCGCACATGCGAGGGCGGAGATTGCATCTTTCCTTCCCTTCGAGGTAGCTGTCGTGCCATCAACAGGATCCATAACAAACTCGAGCTCAGGCCCGAGACCAATGCCGACCTTCTCTCTTCTCCTGAATGCAGGAGCACTATCCTTTGGGCCCTCACACGAAATGACCTCGCCATCGATCTCCATCTGCGAGAAGGCAGCTCTCGAAAAATCCACTGCCCTCTGATCTACAATCTTGGAGTTCCCTTGCCCAATGTGAAGAGCTGCGCCAACTGATGCCGCGATGGTGATTCTCGTTAGAGATGGAGCAATAGCTCTCAGCGAAACCAATGCGTTTACCCGGCTACATGTTTTGTCATTCTCTATATATGAGTTCCCTGCACCTGCTCATGCGGTTGCCACATTCTTAATGTCCACTGAGTCATGCTGACTTACCTCTGACAACAGACAGCTGGGTCACATCCACATCAAGCAAATCCAAGCATTTCAACGCTGTTCCAGTAATGTACAGAAGCGTCCTATCCTCTCTCGTCAACAGCCCTTGATCCACAAGTTTCATCAGAGCAGCCAAGGTTGCTGATGCCTCCGGGCCAGCGTAGACCCCTCGATGCAAAAGAACTTTCATTGAAGAAAGAATCTCTCGATCATCCACTGCCACAGCTAATCCATTAGTTTCCCTTACTGCACGGAAGATTAGATAGCTTGCAAAGGGCTTTGGGACTCTCAATCCCGATGCGATCGTTACAGGATCCTTCCAGGCTTCCTTGACTTCGTCGGTTCCTTTTTCAAATGCCTTCACGATAGGAGCACAGCCTGAAGATTGCACAACAGCCAACCGCGGTATTCTGTCAATCCACTCAAGATCCATCAACTCCTGGAACCCCTTCCACAAACCTATGACGCCCTCTCCGCCCCCTGTAGGGAACAGAATCACATCAGGCAGACTCCAGGAAAACTGCTCAGCGAGTTCAAATGCAATTGCCTTGTACCCTTCAAATCTGTACGGCTGCTTGTTAGTTGATATGTCAAAGCATCCATGCTTTTCACCAAACTTGCTCCCAATCTGAGCAGCATCACTGATGACCCCTTCAGCTAGAAAGACTGAGGCTCCGCCGAAAGCACATTCCGATAGAATGTGCTTAGGCACATCCTCTGGCATGAACGTGTATACCTTCATCCCTGCTTGCGTTCCGTAGGCTGCAAGTGCTGCAGCTGCGTTCCCTGCGGATGGGATTACAACACTCTTCACGCCGTGTTCTTTCAGAACTGAAACTGCGACCGCCATTCCCCTTGCCTTGAAAGTTCCGGTTGGAAGCCGTCCGTCATCTTTGACACATACGTTGCCAAGTGGCGCTTTGAGAGCTTTTGGGAAGCGAATTATCGGAGTGTATGGCTCTCCCAGAGAGACCATACTCTTTGGCGATGAGAGTGGAAGAACCTCTCTGAACTTCCAAAAGGAGTCAACTCTCTCTTTCAAGTCCTCCTTGGAGATCGCATCTGAAACCAGTGCCAGATTATACCTGTAGAAGAGGGCTCCACCACACCTATCGCACACGGTCAATGTGTTCTTGGATGAGAGGCTCTTGCTGCATTTCGTACACTCTACAGAGAGGAACAGCATCCTAATCGTTTCCACTTAGTGAAGACAAGCTATAAGCATTCTTTTATTCAGCAAACCCTATTGTGGTCGTGTTCTCGAATCAAGTGCCAAGAAAGACAAATAAAGAGACACCTAGCAATCTGGAGATGGCGTAGCTGAATTGAGATACATAGATTTCGTAGATCTCTCATATGTCCCTGAGAAGGACGATCTCATATGCGACTTTCTTGTTGATCCACATGGAGTTTCGATTAAGGTCGCCGCTGGCGGCATTGCAGCAGAGAGTTCTATAGGAACCTGGACTGAAGTTACTACAAGTAAACCATATGTTGAGAAGATTCACGCGAAAGTTTTCAAGATAACAGGAAAAAGCATCAGTGTGGCCTACCCAGATTGCCTATTTGAATCCGGAAACATGCCGAATATTCTCAGCAGTATAGCTGGCAACGTTTTCGGGTTGAGTGCACTCAAGAATCTTCGATTGGACGATGTACACTTCCCTGAAGCGGTTGTCAAGAGCTTCAGCGGTCCACGAGCTGGAACAAATGGAATCCGTGAACTCCTTGGAGTTGAGCATCGACCATTAATTGGAACAATCATAAAGCCAAAACTTGGATTAAACCCCAGAGACCATGCGAAGGTTGCCTATGAAGCGTGGATCGGAGGATGTGATCTAGTCAAGGACGATGAAAACTTAGCAAACCAGAGTTTCAATCCATTCAAGGAGCGCGTTGTCAGAACGCTTAGGATGAGACGCAAAGCTGAAAGAGAGAGTGGAACCAAGAAAGGATACGTGCCGAATGTTACCTCTGAAACAAGTCAGATGATAACACGAGCACAGTTTGTTGAAGACGAAGGAGGCAGATTTGTCATGCTTGACATTCTCACTGCGGGGTTTGCAGCGTTGCAGACTTTGCGAGATCAAAACCTCAAGGTAGTGATTCACGGTCACCGGGCAGGGCACGCAGCACTGACCAAGAATACTAGACACGGAATCTCGATGCGGACACTGGCCAAAGTGTCCAGGATCATTGGAGTAGATCAACTTCACGTGGGAAGTGGTGTTGGAAAGATGTCCGAGACGAAGAGTGATGTGCGAAGTAACATTACTGCGTTGAAAATGCCCATGCATGGTTTGAAACCTGTGCTGCCTGTGGCATCCGGGGGGCTTCATCCCAAACTAGTTCCGAATCTCATGGGAATCTTCGGAAATGACTTTGTTATCCAAGCAGGAGGAGGTATCCATGGCCATAGACAGGGCACACTTGCTGGTGCGAGAGCAATGAGACAAGCAGTTGACGCCACACTAGAAGGGATCCCTCTAAGAAGATTCGCTGAAACTCACGACGAACTGAAGACAGCGATCGAAGCATGGAACTAAAACCTGTATTAATCACTCACGCCAATCCATGCTTCGCCCAGATACGACAGGTCCCTTCAGAAGAAACCATGCAAGCTCCTTTGGGAGATTCCGGACGACAAGCCTTCATGAACAGAGAACATTCTCCTGGACGGATCTTTCCGATCATCACAAGGTGACACTGGCATCCAGGTAGCAGATCTCGCCCAACACTTGGCTTGATTCCGTACTTTCGCCGAGCTTCCCACATTTCGAACTCTTGCTTCAAGGCAAATGCTGACTCAGGCAATCTCCCCAGACCGCGCCAATGCCCTTCAACAACATCAAAAACCCGCCTCATCAATCTCATGGCTTTTCTATTTCCTTCGGGAGGAACTGCTCGCTCATAGGCATTCTCTAGTCTAGCAGTTCGTTGCTTGACCTGTTGCAGTAGCATGTCAATTGCAAACAGAACATCCAAGGGTTCGAACCCTGCTACAACAATGGGCATATGATAGGCGTCGGAGATGATCGCATAGGGTTGAAGACCAATTATTGTCGACACATGGCCTGGAGCAATGAATCCATCAATGTGTAGATCACCAATTCCAAGCAAAAGCTCCATAGCTGGTGGAATCAGCCGATGGGACACAAGAAAACTCAGGTTTTTGGGCGGGGGTCTCAAAACCTCGTTGGCCGTCGTTGGAGCAGTTGTCTCGAACCCAATTGCGAAAAAGACGAACTCCTTGCTTCCATTCTCCTTCGCGATCTTCACAGCTTCATTTACACCATAAACAACTCGCACGTCTCCTCCTCTAGCTCTTGCTTGAGCCAACGACAAATCTGAACCTGATACTCGTATAACATCTCCGAAAGTGAGAACAGTCACTCCCTGCAACGCCAATTCGACCGCAGTATCGATATCAGATGCAGGCAGGACGCACACTGGACATCCGGGCCCAGCGACAACCTCCACGTTCTTCGGTAACAGGCTTCGCAAACCAAAATGAGTTGTCGTCCATTCATGAGTGCCGCACACATGGCAAAATTTCATTGGGAAATCAGCAGCGACTTCAATGATGTGGTTAGCCACCTTCTGTGCAAGCTGCGCGTCACGGAAGCCTGAAAGCTCTTTCACACAAAGCAACCTCGCTGGTTCCTATCTTGAGACTCATGGGCTTCACTCATGAAAGTGCACACCTAGTCCGACCACAGTGTATCTAGACGACTCCATCTGCACGCGGATCTTCCATTCTGAGAATCTCTTTCCACAATTGAAGTGTCTGTTGGGCTTCTTCTCGGCTGATCACTTGGATAGCGTATCCTGCATGAACCAGGACATAGTCGTCAACATGTGCTGTTACGAGAGCAACGTTTACGTCTCTCAGAACGCCCTCTCCAAAATCCACCTTGGCTGCGTCACCCTGAACCTCAACAATTCTAGCTGGAATGGCCAAGCACATGTGTTCTCAACTATCGAAATCTCTGACATTCATAAATCAGTTTCGCAAGACACACTAGAAACATGTATTCCAGCGCGCGCAGACGACCGAAAAAGAAATCTCTTTCTTCGTCTATTTGTCTGGGGGGGACGAAGTGAGAAGAGTAGTTCTGTCACTATTACTTTCCCTGCTTCTAGTTTGTGTGCCAGCGATTCCATCTCACATCCGTCCAGTTCAAGCTGAAGAACTTCCTAGTTTCTCTAGATCGAGGCGCGCGCTCATCAAATGATAGTTGAGCCAATTCTAGATCTATGTGTCTTTCTTTCTAGCATCACGAATTCCAAAGAATCCTAGTACTCCGACTATTGCAACCACCGCTATCAGTGGAGCATAGAATGTGATGTCATCTGTCGGTGAGTCGTCAAAGACCTGTGTTTGCCGATTCATGGCTACATCTCTATGGCGACGATAACCTTTACCCTTTCCTGTTACAGATCCAAAAGCAGGAACCACAAACTGCAACCCAGCTAGCAGAACCAGAAACAGAATAATCACATTGACATATCGGCTTTGCATAACCTTACCTTCCTCCATAGCACACTTAAGTCTTGACACGATCGTCTATTGAATGCCTTCGATCAACCGTCACCATTATCATGTGGGCGTGCTTTGGCAAAAGAAAATCTGAGAGGCCTTCCTATTTGGAGAGTGGAAATCAGCTATAGAACCTCTTCATATGACGAAGTACATGTAGTGAATGGTCATGCGCGTGATTGTTCTTGACATGGATGGAGTGCTGGTTGACATCGATGGTAGCTGGAAGTTTGTGCATCAGAGGTTTGGCAAGACCAATCAAGATAACTTGGAAAAAGAGGGAGGATGCGGGAGATATCTCCAATCCTCCATGCATAAACCTTTATCGAGTGTCTTTTTGACTCTATCAAGTGCACTACTTACGTTTACGATCCACTTGAACACCCTGCATGGTTGTGAAGTATTCGAAACCAGCTTCTACAAGTTCGCAAGTTTCCTTTAGTGTTTTTGCAGTCTTCACATGATAATCGTCAGATTCAAAGTTGACTAACTGAGTGTAGATGAGTGTGTTGTTGATGTTCCTATGTCCTAGGAGATGTTTGACGTGGAGGATGTCTTTGGTTCGGTGATATTCTGTGGTGGCTTTCCAGTGTCGGAGCGTGTGGAAACTGATGTTCAGGAGTCTGGGGTTCTGGAGTTTGAAGGCTAGTTGCTTTCTCTTCGCGTAGAATGCCTGTTCAATATAGGAAGCTGTGCCTCGTGTGAACAGCATCTGTGATTCATGTGGTAGGGACTTCAGCATGGCTATCAGTTTGCTGGAAACCTTGATGATTCTTCGGAGGTAGATGTAGAACGAATTCACACGTCTGATCACCGTTGATAAGCGACTTTAATACCTCAACTTTTACTGGTTGGTTCAACATGGCCTCCCAGAAGTTCTTGAAATATCCTGCACTGCAGCCACAGAGGACTGGATCGGTTGGTCGGTCTTCGTTCAACAACGCGTGACGAATCCAAGGGTTATGACAATGAAGAAAGCGTTTCTTCCTTTCGTCCGTTTCATGGATATACTTCTTCGTTGAATACGGAATTTTGGAGATTATTACACGTTCTCCATTCCGAACTCCTGTTTCAATAGTTTGGTCGCGCTTAACATACGCAATAACTTCATCATCAACCTCTTGAGTGAAAAAGAGCGTGTTTTCTTTTTGGTGGTTTGTTAATGTGTTAACTAGGTTTTGGTGGCTTCTCCTAAGAAATTCATCAATATCATTCAATTCCCGAAACAACTCTCTGGGTTTCTCATAGGATTGGGGATATTTGTCGCGTAGTCCAGGTTCAAAAAACTTTCTGCAGGTCGAGTAGTCGATCTTGGCGAGAAACCTCTTGACCAATTCCTTGGTAATTCCAGCTTTTTGCTGAGGGCGAATCCCAAAAGGGGGCAATTCAATATTTCTGAAAACTTCGTCTCGGATGCTCTTGCCATATTCCTCTTCCAATCGCTTAGAGAAATTTGCTATCATTTCGCTTCCGTCAAGGATTTCCAGGAAGGTGATGATTAGCTCTTTTTTCTTCTGGAAATACCCAAGCCGGAGAAGAGACAAATAGTTCTCAAATGTGTTCTTCTTCCTCTCCATTAAATGGTCAGAAAAGGCGTACAGGTCCTCACTGGATGAATTCTCAATTGACTTCTTTCGGCGAGCGAGAAACTCACCAAACTGGCCGACGATATTCACAGCCGCTTCAATTTGATCATCATCAAGTTTTCGCGCTTTCAAAGAAGCCGTGAAGCCATCCAGTTTCATTCCATTGCACTGCAACTTCTACCACCTTCTCCTTAATATAGCGTTTGCGTGAGCATGACGTGCATTGGGTCAGAGCTTAAATGACGCTAGTCACATCCCAAAACAAGAAGTGATCTGGGGTTTCTGCAAACCCCTCCCTACATGATTTTACTGTCGCGCGCGCAATACTGAAAGCATGGGAATTTGAACGATTTACCATGTAGAAATCCTTCAAACACCCTTCAAACTGTTATTTTTTCTGGAACAGCTAAAAAACAATTGGCAACAATGTGCGCGCGACAGGTATCCTTCTTTCTCTTCATGCTCTTCCATTTCTTCTTCCACCTCTTTTTCTTTTCTTCGAACCCCGGAAGGCTCGGGAATTGGGAATTGTGCGGCACCTATCGGATAAATCATCTTTCTTTCGCCAGTTCACGTTCTGCTTCTCGTCTGAGGAGTACTCAATGTTGATCTGGAAGTTCTTCGTCAACAATTCTTGAAGTCGCCTTTATAGATGCCTATGTGGAGTCCCAGACTCCCATCCTAAAGAGACCTTTGTCCAGTCCGAATAGAGATTTTATCTCTCTCAAGTCTGCGTGTCTTTTTAGGGATTTTGCCATAACCACCCCATAGGTCGGAACATTTGTGTTATAGCCAGCTGATTGGAGCCAAGCGATTTCTCGGTTGCTCATTCCCGGACAATGAACAATTGGGACTTGGTTCTGAAATCTGGTTTCCGCATCTGCAAGAAGGGATGCAAAGGCTATTTTGCTGAGGGCCAAGATTTCCGTGCAAACTGCAAATCGAGCTTCGTCCTCCCAATAAGCGTAGCCGATAGTTTCATCACCATGTTTGGCTAGTCGCATTTTTTCGAGTGGTGAGGGTTTTGGAAAAGGCCCATTGATTCGTGCTTTGAGGAAATTTGCTGGTCGGTAAACAAATCCATACCCGTTTTTCGTAGCATTCAAGAAAATTCTGTACACAGCTGAGTCGTCTCCTTCTTGGAATTCTGTCACAATAAGTTCCCAATCGAGCTGCAACGGCTTTTCAGACGTTTTCCAAGCAATTTCTCGAACCACAATGTCCTCGTATCCGAGTTTCTTGTACATTGAGTGAGCTCCAAGGGTCTGAGAGGTTGTGAGGAAGCTGTAGTCTATTTGTCGCTCCGCGAAATATCTATGGCATCTGTTCATCAAGGTTGTCATCACGCCTTTTCTCTGGTATCCAGGTCGAGTGGCAACTGCGTTTATCCCCCCAACGGTAAGTTTGCCCTTCAGAGTTTTTGTCTGAATCTGCATGAGGAAAACGCCACCAATGACTGTGCCATCGTCAGTGACAGCGAACAGACCAAACTCTGGTGCGTATCTGTCATCATTTCGACGTTTTTCCATCAGAAGCCGTGGCGTGACTGGCCAGTTTAAAGACAGAGCGTACAGAGAAGTTAGCTGAGAGACATCATCGAGTTCGTCATAGTACGCAATCTGGAAGTTCTTCAATATAGGCCCTTCTGTCATCTCTTTGCACAATTGCTTTCGTATTTATCATTTGCGAAGATGCTGATGTAGACATCAAGTTTCAAGCTGAAGAACGCAATGACCACTCGACGATTTTGCTGGTTGAGTAGAATTTGTGATTGTGCATAGAATTTCTATCCTTTATCTTGGATTGCGCGGGGATTAATAAGATGTTTACTAGGTTCTTGTCTCTGCTTGTCTGCGCGCACGCATGCAGCCTTTAAAGGGAGCGAGAGACTTCTACTAACTGCTAGTAACAGGGACCTAATTTAGGCAAATTAGCAAAAAGAGGGGAGTTGCGGGAGGTATCTCCAATCCTCAGTGTATAAACCTTTATAGCCCATGGTTTTCGACTTATATAC
This sequence comes from uncultured Candidatus Bathyarchaeia archaeon, assembly GCA_964346975.1. Classification (GTDB taxonomy): domain Archaea; phylum Thermoproteota; class Bathyarchaeia; order Bathyarchaeales; family SOJC01; genus JAUWDF01. Next base: position 23,022 of record CAYFWV010000043.1, on the reverse strand, counting down.
CCAGGTTTTACTTGCGTTTCCGGAACACCTGCACCTCATCAATCGTGGTGAAGTACGTGAACCCGGCTTCAGCCAGCTCGCATGCCTCTTTCAATGTCTTCGCTGTTCTAACGTGATACTCATCGCTCTCGAAACTCACCAGCTGCGTGTAGATCAGCGTGTTATTGATGTTCCGATGTCCCAGGAGTTGTTTGACGTGGAGGATGTCTTTGGTTCGGTGGTATTCTGTCGTGGCTTTCCAGTGTCGGAGCGTGTGGAAACTGATGTTCAGGAGTCTAGGGTTCTGGAGTTTGAACGCTAGTTGCTTTCTCTTGGCGTAGAATGCCTGTTCAATGTACGAGGCTGTGCCTTTCGTGAACAGCATCTGAGATTTATATGGTAGGGACTTCAACATGGCTTAACTCTTGAGACTTTGGTTACTACAAAAAAAGTGGTTTGTGCGGGATGTAGTCGGGTGATATCGCCAGCGTAGTAGTGTTAAATACTTTTTCCCCAACTCTCAACCTTTTTAACCCATACGTTTGGAACAGCTTAGGTTTGCGAAAGATCTGTATCCCGTTCATGGTTGTGAAGCGCTGGAAGCCTGTGGCAGCCAGTTCCTTCGCTTTCAACAACTTCCATCTATAGTTCATCTATCTACTTCGCGAAAATTCAGGCTATCGCAAAAGAGAACTAGGGTGCCCAAAATTCTACTGCATGCATGGGCAAGGGTTGTGAAATAGAAAACACTCACTAAAATGCAAAGGGCGCGCGCTCTGAAGTAGCTTTATGATCTGAGAGGGCTCCGGAAGAACATATATGAAGGTGCCTTAGGCGCTCGAGCACAGCAGGGTCTCCTTCGGGTGACCTCTAGAAAATAAAAAGATGGAGGCTAGACTGGCCACGTCTCTTGGTTACTTCCAGTCTTTATAGTATTCGCGTATTGGAGCTGAAGGATACGTTGATGTGTAGGTTACTCCAGGGATCTTGCTGAGAGTCTTCTGTACATACTCTATTGCATGTTTGTTGTCATCCGCTTCAAACCATACAAAGTTGTCCCATTCACCGAACACGTTGGCAACGTAGTAAACTTTGATGCCTGGATTCGGAGACTTCTTGGGCAGCTTCTTCAATCCATTTGTGGCTTCTGATGCTTTTGATCGATCCACTTTCAGCCAGGTCCAATAGAACGTCATAACTGTTTTTCACCTCGCTGTTTCCATTTTTCTCAAATAAATAATAATAATAGTTTATGGAACATCCCTAAGGATTCAAAATATGTAAGTTTCACCAGACACTCATGTATTCACACAGAACATCACACAGGGTGATCTCATGCAGCACAATGGTTGTCCCTCGCCAACTCGAACCACCATCGCCTCAAGACAGTGTGTTGCGCGCGCAAGTTGTTATGGTTGCCAGGTTTTTCCGTAGTTTCCAGCTGCGGTCACAATATCAAAGATGTCAATATCCCCATCGCTATCCCAGTCACAGGTGGGATCATAATCAGGGTCGGGTTTCACCGCATCGTATATAGTAGCCATTTTCACCATGTCGAAGATATCAACATCGCGGTCTCCATCTGCGTCACCGAGGAGATCTTGCTCCATTGCTCTGCTCGCGAGGTAGGTGAAGATTGGTAGCCATTGCAGAATCACCGTTTCGATTTGAGTGGGATCAGGATTAAAGTGTTCAAAAACTCCGCTCTCCCACCAAGTATCTGGATCAGGTCCAGGTTCATAGCTCCACGCGCTGTCATTCATGTAGATTTCACATGTGAAAGCAAAGGAACTCCTATTGCCATACATCCAATCGTCCCACACTCCGCTTGTAGTATACCAGGTACCTCCCTGCTGATAGGTCGAAGAAGTGAGTGCCGCTAAACCACTGGCCATTTCATTGAACACTATAACTTCAGATGTTGGGTTCCCAGTGTATCCCCATGGGTAAATCACCATCTCTGATCCTGAGTGAAGACTCACGGAATACTTGAAATCATGTTGTAAAGCTAAGTTTCTCATAGTTTGGGTTTCAGGTTCCGAAAAGGGGGCAGGTCCCCGATAGTCTTCATCGCGTGGATCAGGACTGCCACTGTCCACGGACGCATTCCATTCATACCCGTAATTTCGGTTAAGGTCAACACCACCAACCCAATCCTCATTAAATGAACCATCGCCGTCATCGTCTATTCCCTCCCATCCAAGGACCTCATAATAGGTGCCATTCGAGAAGATGAGATCTTCAATGTATCCATCCCCGTCAGCATCGTCAGGCAGATCTTCATCGATGAGGGAGTCCCCATCTTCATCGATGGGGCGTATGTTTTTTCGCTGCCACTCATTCTGATTCACGATGTCGAAACCATCTACATTCAAAGCCACCACAACATACAACTCCGTTTCATTAATCAACTCGGCTAGAGTGGGACTAGTGTCATAACTAGTGGCAGCATCAACAACGAAATATAGGGCGAGTTCAGCGCTGATGGGTTCACGAGCGTGATGGTATCCAACAAAGAGCAACTTTGGTTTTGGTCGAGTGATGTTTTCATTGGTCAATCTGATGCAATAAATTGCTCTACCAGCCCAACTGAGACCAATTGGGAAGACATCCACGATGTTCGGATAGGTTAGATTAAGAAACAGGAGGGAGTCAACTATCTCCGAATAATTATGGTAATGACTCCAATCACTCCACGGTCCAAGTGCAAGTGGAGCAGGTGGTGTTCCCGTGGGGAGGGGGTTTGGTGATCTGGCGCCTTGACTGCGAAGGTTGGAGATAGAAGAGCTAATTAATAGGATTAGAATTGACACTGTGACTATTTTTTTCATTTACTGTTCCCTCGTTTGAAATATTATAACTGTTTTAATTGCGAGTATAGACGATAGAAGGCTCATCTGAGGACTCACGCGCGGTTTATGTAGGTGTTTAAGAGTCTTTCGGAAAATCAGAGCTGTGAGAGAGAGCAATGGCAACAATAGAATCATCAGGATATTTTCTGGAATCACCAGATAAGTGCAATCTGGTTCGAATCCATTCCTGGTGGCTGTATTTCCAGCGTTATCGTAAGCAATGATTTTATAGCTCACCCATGTTCCGGCTTCTTGACCAGGTATTGAAGCCTCGTAGAGGTTTGTTGAGCTGTTAAAATTCATGATTTGACTTTCCCATGTGGAGCTGTTGTTTATCAGGTAGAATAACGTGGCATTTTTCACTCCGTCATCAGAGTCTGTCACATTGACTGACACCGTTACGGTATCACCTAGGTCCACAGCGTCCCTTGAAGGAACCTGGGAGGGTGCACCAATTTCTGGAGGTGTGCCCCCGCTTTTGATGTATACATTAATACGCTGTTCATCAGTGGTGACGTTGGAACCTCCTGCAAGTATCTCATTTTTCGTGAGGTTCAACCAGACGCCAAAGGCTTCATTGAACACTCCGGTTCGGTCAGTGTTATCAGGATCCACACTATGTGTATCCCCGTATCCGATTAGGGTTGCTGCTTGGACGAGTATGTGTTTAGCAGCCCAATAGTCAAGGGCAACAGGGTCAGTGCCCGCTAATAACACGTTGACCCTTGTAGCATGAGAGTATGGGGTGTCTGGTCCAGCAAATGCTGAAGGAGGTGGGTTAGCGTTAATCCAGATGGCGTCAATAATGTTCAATGTGGGTAGTCCAGTTTCAACCATAAGGGTTCCCATTCCCCCTGTCGCAACTGTTGAGTGACCGTTGGCTAATCCTCCGGCAAATTCTCCTTGCGATTGCACACCCATGTAATGTTTGAGGGACGCCGTGACTCCATAAGAGCTGTGTGTTTTTAGAACGGGCATGTTGATTACTTTCAATCTTTTCTCGTATTCGGTTCCATTCCAGATACCATGTTTGAAGCTAATGTATGTTCCATAAGATGTTTCGAATTTGGGATAAGAAACGTAGATTCCAGTTTCAGGATCAGGAGCATCGTAGAGTATGTAACCATCGTTCATGTCTCCATCAGAATATTCATTGACCTGCGTGCTTCTCATGGGTATCCATGAGTAAGTTGAAACATTGTAGTGGGGAGAGAATGTGTCGACAACATCTTGAGTTGATTGTGTTATATCTTCGGCGTTGCTCTGAAGCCAGTCCATGCTTCCTTGCCACTGTCCATTGTCTGCCACAACGACTTCACCCACGAAGCCATCAGGGTGGTCAACGATGGTCTGTATGAGCTCTTTCAAAGCATCTGTGTTAGTGCCTCCTCTAAAGGGCCATTCTTCATTTATCTTTATCAACACCACATCGTCATGAGCAATCAACCCATCAGGATCCAGCAACATTCCATTTGCATCAGACTTGTAAAAAAAGAGTCCATGCAAACCCATAAGGTGTACAAGTTCGCTGATGTGTGTAGATGAACGCCCGTTTACTACAAAGATTTCAGACGCAGGAAAGGCTGATGCATTTACAGTTTGAAGGGTTAGTTCGATTTCCTGATTAGGATCGATCGTTCCAGTGACTAACAAACCTCCCAAAAACTGGTTAAATACTATCAGCATCCCGGTAACTATGATAATCAACGCCAATGCAACGCTTTTTTTAGACCAAAATTTCTTCATTTTCGCCATGACTACAGATAACGAGATTGGGACAAGGAGGCTCAAGAAAATTGAGCTACTCGCTAAGGCTGCTCGTTGGCATGGATATACTATTCTAGTTGGTTTCGTGCCTGTTCGAAAAATAAACCATAAAAGACTCGTCAAGCCCAACAAAAGCAAATTTCCTTTCTTGAATGTATTCTTGAATGCAAATCTTTTATGATGATTTCTCATTTTGCACCGAGTCCAAATAATTCATCTTCTGCAAAGTACATTAGCTTTGCTTTGAGCAATAAAAATTGACACGTGTGCATAGTCAATTGGTAGCTTATCCTTCAGCACGCGCGCTTGCGGGAATACTCGGGTGATATCTCCACCTCGACAGGAGCTGAGGATTTGAGTTCTTTCTATAGGTCATAAAACTAAAACGAAACCTAGCGCAAATCTAGGATGAAAAATGAGACAGGTAATTAGGGCAACCCCGATTTACAAATTTCTAAGCGAATGTAACGCTAGTCCAATGGAGAAAACTGTTTTGGATTGCGGTGCTGGTGGGGATAGCCCTCCACTCAGGCTGTTTCTTGAGTCAGGGTATAATACGGTTGGAATTGAGAACTCTGACGACTCGCTAAACAGAGCAAAGAAGTTCGCTAGAAAGCAGAGTTTAAGGTTAAACATCCTCAAAGGAGATATGAGGAAGCTTCCCTTCAAAGATGAGGCCTTCAGTTTCGCATACTCCTACAACACCTTGCCATTGATGTCAAAGAAGGATGTTGAAATCGCCATGGCAGAGATAAAGCGAGCAATCAAGCCAGAAGGGCTTTGTTTTGTTAATTTCGTGTCAGTAGATGATGAGGGACCTGCAGATTCCTACTATGAGGATGATGAACCAGACCAATGCTTCGCAAATTTCCAGATCCTTCATAAAGAGAAGAGGATAATACTTGTGGGAAAAGAACAGAAGCAAGCATATATTGACTACATTTCTCAGAAAAAGAGTAGGTCAACAGCAAAAGCCTGGTGAGGAAAAAAAGAGAGGGTGCAGGAACAAGTCATGTAGCATCTCCAAGTCCAAGGCAGTGGTGCGAATTGATGTGCCATTGAAGTGACTGGTGACAAGATGCTCTACGGGCAACTATTCTGAGTCAGAGCTTCTTCCACAAGTCATAAAAACTGAAACTGAAGACGTAATGAAGGGGTAATGTTCATGATGAAGATTGACTTCAAGAAGGAACTCAAGCACCTCTATAACCCTTCTGCAAAGAGGGTTGAGACCGTTGATGTTCCTATGATGAATTTCTTGATGATCAATGGATCAGGCGATCCAAACACAGCACAAGAATACAAAGATTCTCTTGCAGCATTGTTTACCGTATCTTATGCCCTCAAGTTTATGGTAAAGAAGGAGAAAGGAGTCGATTATGGCGTATTGCCTCTTGAAGGTTTGTGGTGGACCGATGACATGAATCAGTTTCGCATGGAAAACAAGGACGTATGGAAATGGACATCGATGATTATGCAACCAGAATATGCGACAGAAAATCTTGTCAGCATAGCTATTGAGCAAGTTGAGAAGAAGAAAAACCCACCTGCCCTTCCGAAAATCAGGTTTGAAAGCTTTCACGAAGGTTTGTCAGCCCAGACAGTGCATATAGGTCCATACTCCGCTGAAGCCCCAACTATTAAGAAACTTCACGATGTCATAAAAGAGACTGGTCATGAATTGAGAGGAAAACATCATGAAATATATCTGAGTGATCGCCGTAGGTCACCACCAGAAAAATGGAAAACAGTCATAAGACAACCAATTCGATAAGCTTGCTTCCCATAATTAACTCATGTTCTGTGGCATAATACGCTGCTTCGCTAGCTAGTGATTTGCATCAAGCTCACAAAAAGAAAAGTGTGCGAGACACTTGCCGGCGATATCTCCCTTCCGTGTGAAAACAGAACGATTGCCCTACAGTTCTTGGAGGTCCTGGAGGTAACTAGAACCAGTTCCTTGGGAATTCCTTCTACGAGTTGGACATAGGTTCGTTCTTCTTGAGATAGAATCTCCAAAGCTTATCACAGCCACTTCTGACACCGACTCTAGTGGAAACAGCGATCTCGAGGTGTTCTCTTCTCAGTGGCGAGCAGATGAAAAGGTCCGTTGACTTAACCAAGTCCAACCCATTCTGACGTTTGCCAATTCTTAGAGCCTGGGTGAGCTTTCCAGGGCCGTTTGATAGATTCCTGATTGACCTCGTGGTTCTGTTTCTTTGCGCCAGTTTGATTCCTTCGACAATATCCACCGACCTGATTAGCACGGCGCCTGGACTGCCTTCCTTTTCAGTCGTGACATTCAGACAGTAGTGGTTTCCGTATACAAAATAGATGTACGCGAAACCGGCTGGACCGAACATCAGTCGATTTCTCGGGGTCTGCTTTTTGTATGCGTGACTGGCAGGGTCATCGCTTCCTCTGTAGGCTTCAACTTCCGTTATTCTCGCAACTATGTCGCCGTCTCGAGTCCGGCTCACAAGCAGCTTGCCTAGTAATTCCTTCGCAACAGTCAAGGTGTTTCGATTGTAGAAACTCGCTGATAACCGTTGTTGCAGGATCGAATCCAGCAACGTTGCTGTTTCAGCGGGTGAGATCGTCATATTCTTCAGCCTGTTTCCTTTGATCATAAGCTTCTCGTATTCGTTCAGCCAGTTGCTCGCCTTCCAATATGAAAACACCCTCATAATCACAGTTCAAGCATTTCCAGAGAGATGGGGTGTAGTAGATGAGAAAATTGATGTTTGGCGATCCACACTTTGGACAGAACTTCATCTTTTTCAGTCTTGACCTTAATCGCCTATCTCTCTCAACTGATTTTCTCCTATCCGCTTTCTCCTTTAGAACCTTGCCAAATTCCGAGAAACTTAGGTTCTGCGGTGCAGTCCCACAAAGTGGACAGAGGCTTTCAGGCCGTAGTTCCTTGGCATAGACACATCTCGAGTTTGGGCACGTCCATGGACACATAGCGGAACCTACATCACCTATTAGACAGCGCCCTTCTTCTTTCTTTTCCAAACCATAAGTGTTGGCAGCTCAGCAAGCCTGTACGAGACCGCGATACCTGCCCAAAAAACGGGAACATCGAGTCCATTCGAAGTAGCGTCAGTGACAGCGCTGAGTACAAAGCGATCAGGAATGGATTGGAACCAGACTGCACATATCTGGTGATGCCGGAGATTTTTGTCACAATGGTCTTGTTTCTACCTTTGCTCTCTCCAGTAGCGCTGATCTTTCGAGAGAGACTGCGCAAACTGCAGAAACGGTGTGGGTAGACGCGAATCGATTCGAGAATTGTGATTGGTTTGCATCCTTCAGAAAAAGCATTTAGGGATTAGTCGTCTTTCTTAGAAGTGAGTAGAATTGCTTGAGTGCCTTTGAGCTTTATGTTTCACCCTCGAACCTCTTTGGCGGAGGTCAGGCGCCGTTTGAGGAAGCTGAGTTTGCCATAGTTGGCGTTCCCTTTGACCTCACCAGCACCTATAGGAGAGGGGCAAGACTGGCGCCCCTAGCCATCAGAGAAGCTTCATTGAACATAGAGACGTACAGTTTCTATTCAGCGACCGATTTCTCAGATTTGAGAGTGCATGACCTAGGAGATCTCCACACAAGCAGCAATGTGAAGAAAACTCTCGGAAACCTTGAGGAAACAGTCAAAGATCTAATTGGTGCACACAAAGTTCCTGTCCTCCTTGGAGGAGAACACACAATTACTCTCGGGGCGGCGAGCGCTTTGAGTGGAGAGAAGCTAGCTGTCATAAGCTTCGACGCCCATCTGGACCTGCGCCACACATATTCGGGCACTGCTGTGAACCACACTACTTTCATGCGACGCCTCAATGAGCAGGTCAAACCAGAGATGATAGTTGAAGTTGGCACCAGAGCTGTTTGCAGAGAGGAATTGCAGTACGCTGAAGAGGCTGGTATACAGTATTTTGCAGCCAACATGAGAGAAAAGCCTGACCTGGAAGCTGTGATGCGGGACGTTGTCAGACTCATTGAACCCTGCAAAAGTGTCTATTTGACGGTCGACATGGATGTGCTTGATCCGGCTTTCGCACCCGCGGTGCAGAATCCTGAGCCGAATGGACTGTCTTCTCAATCTCTTCTGGCTTCGGTTTCTCAGCTCTGCGATAAGCGGGTGGCGATTCTCGATGTGGTTGAGGTTGCCCCACCATATGACCAGGGAGTCACGGCGATTCAGGCGGCAAGACTGCTTTTTGAAGCCTTGGGTTGTATGTCAAGAGCCCGGGTGAACTAGCCGCTCTTCACGAGTTTGGCAATAAAAAACCCGTTGCACTCATGGAGGTGTGGATAAAGTCGCTGGTTACTGGTCTGACCTCGAAGCCCGGATGCGCCTATTTTGGGGCTGCTTTCAATCAAAGCAAACTCAGGTCTTAGCTTCAGGAATCGCTCGATCAAGATCTCATTTTCCTCCAAAGTAATGCTGCATGTGGAGTAGACGAGACTGCCTCCTTCTTTCAAATGGTCGACACAACTGGTTATCATCTGCCATTGTATCTTCGCCATCCTACTTATGGATCGCTTGGATAGCCTCCATTTGGCAGAGGGAACACGACTGAAAGCTCCGGTACTTGTGCATGGAGGGTCAACGACAACCAGATCCACATCCAGATTGTCAAAGGGCAACGGATTGCAGGCATCCGCAATCACTGGTTGAGCAATCTCCACGCCCATCCGTTGGATCGCTTTTTTCCAGACGTCAATTCTTCTCTGAGAATAGTCTACGGACAATATTTCTCCTTGGTTTTCCATCTGTTGAGCGAGATGAGTTGTTTTTGCGCCAGGGGCACAACAGACATCTAGCACGGCCATGCCAGCTTGTGGGTTTGCAACTTCTGCAGCTAAACAGCTTGCCTTATCTTGAATGAAGAAGAGGCCTTCCCTGAAACTGGAGGTTCGCAGAAGCGGTACCTCTTTGCCAACAAGTTTGTAGGTGTATTTCAATCCATCTACGTGTTGTAGGATCAGGTTTTCTCGATTCAATCTGTTGAGGAGTTCTTCTTCCTCATTTCTCAGAGTGTTGATTCGAATGTAGATAGGCAAGTTCGCAAGTGTGCTGTTGAAATATGCCATTGCTTGGCTGCGACCTAGCAGCTTGAAGCAATATTTCACGAACCATACAGGTTGAAACTTGCGAAGTGCCGTCTTTTCGGGATCTGACAGGTTTCTCAAAAGTTCTTTTCTGTCGGCACGGAATAGTAGACCGAGAAATTCCTCGGCTGCTCTGACCCGTTGCCATCCCAGAATCGACCGGCCAATACTTGCTAATTTCGCTGCTTTCTCATAGGTGTTGTATCCTTCGAATTGAACTTGATAAGTGTAAAGACGCAGGAACGCGCGGAGGCTTGAGCTGAAACTCGCGATATCTATGGGTCTAAGAGTCGCGTTCAAGAGGTAGTCAATTAGGTTCTGTCGTCGAACAGTCTCCAGGACTAGTTTGTGCGCTAGACCGATTGAACTCGAATCTCGAAGACCCAGCTGCTTGGAAACCGCTTCCAAAACGAGACGTTCACTGAATTTCCGTGTTTCTATCCAACGCAAAGCTTCAATTGCGATTGCCCAAGCATCACGAAGCAATGATCACACTCACTGAGTTCATTCAACAGACCATTTATTAAAACGTTGACATGCATATACACTCTACGGAACCAGCGAAGATGGTGGAACAGAGCCGACTCGACGCGTTTTCAGATGCTCATCAAGGTTCCCAGTTGCAAGAACCGAGGTATGCGCAGCCGACAGGTGAAGAATCCAGAGAGCAGCCACCAAGGGAAGACCCACCCAGAAGAGAAGACCCACAGCATCTTTCACCTTCGTATTTCGTGTCGGCGTCCTATGATGGCAAGCGAGGTGTCGCTCGCCTAATATTGTATGAGCCTCAATCTCAGCGAAACTACATCTGGCACGACACCACCGGGCACAAATCCTACCTTCTCACTAATCTTTCTCCGTACGAACTTGATCAACTGAAGCCTGTCAGAAGTCATCAGGGTCTAGACCACTTTGAACAAGTTGAGAAGATAGATCCCCTCACATGCGACACAAGAACCTTCACAAAAGTCATTGCAAACAACCCTCTGGCAATCGGAGGCAGAGAAAGGAGCCTACGAGAGATCATCCCAGAGGCACACGGAAAGATCAACACAGCTGATGGAGCCGAAGCAAAAGTCTGGGAAGCAGCCATAAAATACTATCAATGCTACATCTACGACCGCGACATCGTCCCAGGCATGTTATTCAGCATAGAAAACGGTCAACTTGTGCCAACAACACTTGATGCCACACAAAAAGCGGTTGACAAGATCGAATCACTGTTTGAGCTCGAAAGCTCAGAGATCAAAAACTATCTTGCCCAGTGGGCCAGGTTGCTTGAATACCCCGCTCCCCCTTTCCGACGAGTGGCTTTTGACATCGAAGTGTTCTCTCCTTCTGCCACAAGAGTTCCGGACCCACAGGAGGCGCCCTACCCGGTTATCTGTGCCTCCTTCGTGACCACCGATGATAACGACAGGATACTACTGTTGAAGCGAGAAAAGATGCAGAGAGACTTTGACAGAAGACCACCGAAAACGGAAGTCGAGTTCTTCGACCATGAAGAAGATCTTATCAAAGCAGTTTTCAAGTATCTGTGGGAGTATCCATTTGTCATAACCTTCAATGGCGATGACTTTGATCTCAAGTACTTGGCGCATCGCGCGAGAAACCTCGGCATTTCTCCAGAGGACATACCGATTGAAGTTGGTCGTCGTGTGAGCCTGCTGAAGAATAGCGTTCACATTGATTTGTACAAGTTCTTCTATAATCGCTCAATCCAGATCTATGCCTTCAGCAACAAGTATCGTGACGTGACACTCGATGATGTCGGTAGAGCTTTGATTGATCTTGCAAAAGTCGACTTAGACAAGGCGTTCACGGAACTTACCTATTCAGAGCTGGCAGCATACTGTCTCCGCGATTCAGAGATCACATTCAAACTAACGAGTTTCAATGATGATCTCGTCATGAAGCTCATTTTGGTCCTTGCCCGCATCAGCAAGATGCCCATGGAGGATGTGAGCCGGCAAGGAGTGTCCCGATGGATCAGGAACTTCCTTCAATATGAGCATCGCAGAAAGGGGCTGCTGATTCCCAGCACCTCCGATATTCTGGCTCTGAAAGGTTCGACTGCGACAACCGCCATAATTAAGGGTAAAAAGTACAAAGGCGCCATTGTTGTCGAGCCAGTGCCTGGAGTTCACTTCAATGTTGCGGTCATGGACTTCCCCAGCCTGTATCCGTCCATCATCAAAGTGTGGAATCTAGGCTATCAGACGATTCGTTGCACACATGAAAGCTGCCAGCAGAACACCATACCTGGGACGCCTCACTGGGTTTGCCAAAAACGCAAGGCCCTAGAGAGCCTGCTCATCGGTTCCCTTCGAGATCTGAGAGTCAGCTGGTATAAACAAAAGGCGAAGGACAAGACGCTGCCACCGGAAATCCGGAACTGGTACTTTGTCATAGAAAGAGCGTTAAAGGTCATCCTCAATGCAAGCTATGGAGTATTTGGGGCTGAATCCTTCGATCTCTACTGCCCACCTGTGGCGGAAGCCACCGCTGCAATTGGGAGACACTCAATAACACAAATAGTCAACAAAGCTCGACAACTGGAAATTGAAGTGCTGTATGGAGACACGGACAGTGTCTTCCTGAAAAACCCTACAAAAGCGCAGATCGCCGAATTGGCAAAATGGTCAGAGGATAAACTGAAGATGGGCTTGGACGTGGACAAGGAATACCGATACGCCGTGTTCAGTTCACGCAAGAAGAACTATCTTGGCATATTGGAGGATGGCAACGTCGATGTTAAAGGTCTCACAGGAAAGAAGAAACATATACCCAGGTTCATAAAGGACGCTTTTGAAGAAATGAAGGAAAGACTAGGCCACGTGAACTCACCTTCCGAGTTTGCCGCCGCAAAGAAAGACATCAAGAGAATAGTCGTGGATCGATATACTAGGCTAAGAAGGCGTGAATGGAGCAAATTGAGTGACTTGGCCTTCAATGTCGTGCTCGGAGCTGCACCCAAACTCTACAAGAAAACCACCCCACAACACGTCCGAGCCGCGAGAATGCTGGAGGAGAGAGAAGAAGTGAAGGCAGGAGACCTGATCAGCTACGTTAAAGTTATCAAACCACCCCACGTCAAACCAGTGGCCCTAGCGACCAAAAGCGAAATCGACATCGATAAGTATGTGGCGCATCTCCGATCCACGCTTGAGCAAGTTCTCGACGCGCTAGGACTGGAGTTCGAGGAAATTATCGGGCTAACCCGACTCGAAAGATTCATGTAGCAAAAGACTTGCCTATGGTGTAAGCGACTAGTTCTTTTCCGCTTCGCTCTTAAAAACACGTGCATTCAGAGTTTCTTCCCAATTATCCACCACCATATCAGACAATTCTGGATAAGCTGTTGAGAGATTCACCTACGGGGCTTGTCCATGTCAAGGCTGTGTCACAGGTTATGACATGGGCTGTGACACTCTGTGACACAAGTTGTGACACAACTCATACAAGGTTTGGTAAGTGTACTCCTTAATTTCAATGCATGCGCATATAAACGGAGAAACTCATGCAGAGTTTTCAGTTCGCAGTAAACCTGACGAGTATCCACGATTAAGCCTTTTATTTGCAGTCATGCCAATAGAGATAAGAGAGCAAAATGACATCCGCTAACCTTCTGGAAATGTTGAATCGAGCCATCGCTCGGGAGCTGCAAGTTTCAATCCAGTACATGTGGCAGCATATTCTTTGGATGGGAATAGAAGCATACACTGTCAAAGACGAACTCAGAGCGATTGCTGTGAGTGAGATGAAACATGCAGAGGCGATTGTAGAAAGACTGGTATATCTTGGAGGAACACCTACAACGAAGCCTGACCCGATCTTCGTTGGTAATGACTTGCCTGAACAACTCAGAATGGATGTAAAGGCTGAAGAGGAAGCGATCGCGCTCTACAAGAGAGTAATCGAGCTTGCGAACGCTGAAGATGATGTAGTTACAAGTAAGTTGTTTGAAGACATTCTCAGCCACGAAGAGAGCCATCACGATACCTTTTCAACACTCCTGGTTGGACTAGTCCCGCTGGCTCCACCTTGATCACAAAAGCCACGTTGCTGGAACCATGTCCGGAAGAACACGACAGAGATCCAAAAGAGTTCGTCAGAGAAGGACTCAGCCTTTCCCTCGTTTCAACTGCTGCACGACTTCTGCTGCCTTTCCAGCTGTTTCAACGCTACCAATCAACTTGACCTTGTTCAAAGATAGTTTGGTGCCGCAGTAGGCACATCTTCTGCTCTTCTTGTCGCCATCGGCTACGAGTAACCTGCCACAAGTGCTGCAAACCACAATCAGATACAAGACAACATCAACGAAAACCTTTTCACGCAAACAGGTATTTAACAAATAGCAAAAGGCATATCCAGATGACTAGCTTGACTCTCAACGAACTTGCAGAAAAGTACTTTCATAAGAAGGGCTACCGCATAAGATCAGATATTATACTTGAAGGGTCTTCTGGTGTCCTTAGGAAGTTCGACCTGATTATAACCAAGACTAATGAACAGAGAGTGGTTCAAATCCTAAACTGGAAACGGACAGTTGGCATCAACATCATAATAAACGTGGACAAAGCCTCTGAAGATGCTGGTTTCAGAAAACCTATTGTGATTTCGGAAAAATTCAGCAGTCACGCCAAAGCTTATGCGAATAGGAAGAGCTTGATGCTGCTCACGAGGCGAGAGTTGAACAAGTACTAACTGGTGCGTGGCGTCAACCTCAATGACAACGCGTTGGCAGGTTAGGGTGATGTGAACGTGGAAAAAGCTCTTGTTGTTGTCGGTTCACCAGGTGTCGGCAAGTCTTCCATATCCAGGCTCCTCGCCACTCATCTGAAAGGCAGATACATCAACGTAGGTGATTTGGTCAAGGACGAGGGCTTAGACAGTGGCGTGGACACGCAACGTGGAGCTCTGATCGCTGATGTTGAACGAGTTGCAGAGAAAATCGCCGAAATCATTCAAGAGGTTGAAGGATACGTGTTTGTAGAGGGGCACTTCGCCATGGATGTGGTGAGAGGGGAAGATGTTCTATTTGCATTCGTACTCAGGCGTAACCCTGATGAGTTGAGAGAGGTTCTGGAGAAGAGGAAGTATGCGAAGGAGAAGATCGCGGAGAACGTTGCAGCCGAAATATTGGATGTATGCCTATTCGACGCAGTTCATGCCTATCAGGAGAGCAAAGTGCATGAAATCGACGTTTCAGGCAAGAAACCTGAAGACGTAGTGTCGGAAATCATCGATGTGATTCAGGGACGTCGGAAACCTCGCAGAGGCATCGTGGACTGGTTAATGCAACTGGAGCTCAAGGGGCGACTTGATGAGTTCTTGGAATCAATCTAACTATCAACATGCCGACGTATAGTAAACGCTGACCAAGGTGTAATGAAACTGTTTGATCCAGAAAAACTGAGACTGCTGAAAGCCGAAAGCGACAGATGGAAAAAGAGAGTCTTGACGAAGAACTTGACCCGATTGCAGGAAAGAAAGGATCCGTATCTGTCCAGTGCTATGACGCCGATTGAAAGGTTGTATACTCCTCTCGAAGTTCCGCATCTGAACTATATTCAAGACTTGGGTTTTCCAGGGGAGTTTCCTTTCACTCGCGGCGTCTATTCGACCATGTACCGCGGACGACTGTGGACCATGCGTCAATACGCAGGTTTCGGAACTGCTGAGCAAACAAATAGGCGCTTCAAGTATTTGTTGGACCAAGGGCAAAGCGGCTTGAGTGTCGCTTTTGATTTCCCTACACAGATTGGATTGGACTGCAATCATCCACTCTCATGTGGGGAGGTGGGAAAAGTTGGCGTTAGTGTCTCCACTTTGAAAGAGATGGAGCTCTTGTTCAGCGGCATCCCCCTTGACAAAGTCACGACCAGTATGACAATCAATGCACCGGCAGCAGTGCTCTTGGCCATGTATTTGGGAGTGGCTCAAGAACGGAATATTCCCCCGTCATCTCTCGGCGGTACCGTTCAGAATGATGTTCTCAAAGAGTATGTGGCCCGTGGTATGTACATCTATCCTCCTGAGCCCAGCATGAGATTGGTTACAGACATCTTTGAGTATTGCAGCAGAAATATGCCCCGATGGAACACGATAAGCATCAGTGGCTACCATATCCGTGAAGCAGGGGCCACATCGGTGCAGGAGGTTGCGTTCACCTTGGCAAATGGCATAGCTTACGTGGACGCTGCTGTGAATCGCGCGTTGGACATCGACGATTTTGCGGCCAGATTGTCTTTCTTTTTCGCGTGCCACAACAACTTTCTTGAAGAGATTGCGAAGTTCAGAGCTGCGAGACGATTGTGGGCTCGGATAATGCGCGACAGATTCAAGGCGAAGAAATCCTCTTCCTGGCAGCTGCGCTTCCACACTCAAACTAGTGGAGTAACCTTGACTGCCCAGCAACCGCACAATAACATTGTTCGCGTGGCTCTTCAGGCGCTCGCAGCCGTCCTTGGTGGCACTCAAAGCCTTCACACCAACAGCTTCGATGAGGCTTATGCCTTGCCGAGTCAGAGAGCGGTGACGATTGCTTTGCGGACCCAGCAGATGATTGCGCATGAAACAGGTGTGCCGAACACGGTGGACCCTCTTGGAGGCAGCTACTGCATCGAAGCGTTAACTAATCAAATCGAAGAGGAGGCAATGCACTATATTGAGGAAATCGACAGACAAGGTGGGGCTGTACGAGCTATAGAGAGAGGATACCTGCAGCGAGAAATCACTGAGAGTGCTTACAGATTCCAGAAAGAAGTGGAGAACGAAGACTCAATTATCGTTGGGGTAAACCAGTTCATTGATGAGCAGACAACGCCGATAAAGATCTTGCGCGTAGATCCAACGGTGGAGAAGAAAGTGGTTGAACGACTGCTTATTGTGAAGAAGAAGAGAGACCAACAGGCAGTCAACAGAGCTCTGGAAAACCTTCATGTTGCGGCAGACTCAGAATCGCAGAACCTTATGTATCCAATTCTGAACGCAGTGAGAGAATACGCCACAATCGGTGAAATCTGTAATGTTCTGAGAGACACTTTCGGGGAATACAGGCCGTTGACGATATTCTAGGAGCTCGACCTGCAGATCTTAAGCTTGGATGCTGTAATCAACAGGTGTGTTCCGTCAGGAGCGTGTCAGGCGGCAGCGAGCAAGCCTGAAAGGGCAGTCACTCTCCTGTTGTCATCGGGTGCTGCAGCAAGTGCGTTGAATCATTTGACTTCAGGATTAGAGATTTTCTACAGTCTCTTTTATGCGAACGAGAGCTTTCTCTATGTTGGCAATTGAGTTGGCGAAAGAGAACCTCAGATAACCTTCACCATTAGAACCAAATGAAGTCCCTGAGAGAGCAGCGACTCCTGCTTCGTTCAGCAGCAGATCTGTGAGCGCTTGACTCGTCATGTGCAGGTCCTGTATGTTTGGAAAGGCATAGAAGGTTGCTTGAGGTTTCTTGCAGGTGATTCCCTCGATTCTGTTCAAGCCATCGATGATCACGTCTCTCCTCTGTTTGAACTCGTCAACCATCTTATCCACTTCTTCTTGAGGCCCGGTCAGAGCTTCAATGCCAGCCATCTGCGTAAAGGCGCTGGTGCAGGAGTTTGAGTTCATCATTAGTTGGGAGATCTTTTCTGCCATATCTTGTCGCATGACGCCGTAGCCAAGTCGCCATCCAGTCATTGCATACGTTTTAGAGAATCCATCGATGATCGTTGTCTTGGATTTCATTCCAGGAAGCGAAGCAATACTCCTATGCTTGCCATCATAGATGATTCGGCTATAGATTTCGTCTGAGAGGATGATTAAGTCCTGTCTGTCCTTTACTTTGTCGGCAATTCCTTCCAGATTCTCTTCTGTGAGAAGGCCACCAGTGGGATTTTCTGGAAAGTTGAGAATGATCATCTTGGTCTTGTCTGTAATCTTCTTCAGAATGTCAACTGTGTCCAAGGCAAAGTTGTTCTCTTCCTTGAGATGCATGGGCACAGCTTTGGCCCCGATGAATTTTGTGAGAGATTCATACGCTGGGAATCCGGGATTCGGGTACATGACTTCGTCACCGTATTCGAGACAAGCGAGCATACTGAAGAAAATTATTGGCTTGGCACCGGGTGTCACAACCACTTCTTTAGGGCTTACATCGATACTTCGGGTTCTGGAAATGTAGTCAGCTATTGCTGTTCGGAACTCTGGGATTCCAGCGGATGGAACATAGTGAGTATAGCCAGCCTTCATAGCTTCAATGGCCGCATCTCGAACGTTTTTTGGGGTATCGAAATCTGGTTCACCAATCTCAAGATGAACGATTTCGCGACCTTGCTTCTCCAACGCTTTCGCCTTTGCGAGCACTTCAAACGAGGTTTCTGTACGTCCACCCAACCCTTGCATTCTTTCCGCGAAAATAGAACTCAATCTCCGTCACACTCTTCGAAATCTGCAGGTTGTAGGCCTGTCCATAAAAGCTTTTCCAAGAAGTGGGCGCGACGCACTTTCCTGAAATCCACAGTCACACAGTGGATAGGTGTCAGCTTGGTAAGTTATATTTAGACCCTGCCACGGAATAGTATATGCTTCGAGGGTGAGTTATGAACGAGAGTGAATTCAGGGAAGTGGGCACTGTGACACACTACTTTACCAAGGCAGGTGTGACAGTTGTGAAATTGACAGAGACGCTCTCGGTCGGAGATCGAATCTTGATCAGGGGCCTAACAACTAATGTAGAGCAAACTGTCAATTCCATGCAGATAGAACATGCTAGCATTAGTGAAGCGGAGGCTGGGCAAGATATTGGTTTGAAGGTTGATGATCGGGTGAGGGAAGGCGATACCGTCTATAGAGCAACGATGTAGCATCATCACCCGGTCTTTCCCAATGGTCCCGTATGTACTCACGAGAGGGTCTAGGAGTCACCTTTGATTTTTGGTCTTTGCTACGTCTTTGTTTACCAGATTGGGTGGAGTTCGACCTTCGAAGAAGGCTACCAGATTGTCAGCGACCATTGTGGACATCTTTGAACGAGTCGCATAGCTTGCGCTGGAAATGTGGGGGGCGACAACTACGTTTTCGAGAGTCAACAGAGGATTGGTTGTTGAGGTGGGTTCCTGCTCAAAAACATCTAGGGCAGCTCCCGCAATCCAGCCTTCTTTCAAAGCTTTGTACAACGCTTTCTCGTCAATTATAGGCCCTCGCGCATTGTTTACTAAAAATGCTGTTTTCTTCATTGACCTAAGCTTTTCTTCATCGATAAGGTGATAGGTGCTCTTCAGTAGTGGGACATTAATAGTCACGAAGTCTGCTTGTTTGAGCAGAGTGGCAACTTCCACATATCTGATGTTCATCTCGTCTTCAACGTCTTGTCTGCGGAGTACATCGTTGTAGAGAACCGTCATGTTAAATCCTTGGGCTCGTCTCGCAATGGCCATACCGATCCTCCCCAAGCCTATGATCCCCAGAGTAGTGCCGTGGACGTCTTGGCCCTGGAGCATTGCGGGATGCCAACCAACCTTCCAGTTTCCGGTGTGGATGTATTTGTCAGCTTCCACCACCCGTCGTGCAGCAGCCATAAGAAGTGCCCACGCGAAATCAGCGGTCGTCTCAGTCAATACGCCTGGTGTGTTCGTCACGCAAATTCCTCGCTTCGTCGCTTCCTGTAGATCTATATTGTCGAATCCCACCGCAAGTTGTGACACGATCTTCAGATTCGGAGCAGCTGAGAACACTTCAGTGTCGATTTTGTCAGACAAAAGGGTTACGAGTGCGTCAGCGCTTCTGGCCTTCTCAACTATCACTGGTTTTGGAGGAGGTGAATATTCTTTCCATACTTCAGTGTCGAATCTCTCCTTTATGATTCGCAAGCCACTTTCGGGCAGTTCCCGTGTAACATATACTCTAGGTTTCTTCATACAATTCACCTGAGTAGGTTTCAATAGCTGCTGAGAGTTTATTACGCTTTCCACTAGACGCCAGGGTTTGTGAATCACCGTCAATCCATAGCTTTATTACTGAAATTCAGACGCATAGCATATCGGACGCCATGCTGAGAATACATAACAGCAGGAAGCTCATTGAGAACGGGAGATCCCGAGTCAACCGAAGAGCTCGTCGAATAGCATTGAGAACCTTGGAAGGAGCTTTGAACGCCGTTGATCCTAAAGGAATCATCCGATCAACAATCCATCTGTCCCAGAACAGGCTTCGAGTTCAAGATGAGGAATTCAACCTGCAAAGTTTTCGAAAGATTTTCGTCGTGGGCGGTGGAAAAGCCAGTGGAAAGATGGCTGAGGCGCTGGCGGAAATTCTTGGTTCTCGAATATCCACGGGCATTGTGAATGTCCCGTACCATGAAGTCGGGACCGAGCCAGCGACGGAGACAGGATCATCTGGTTTAACTTCCCTGACTGGATCAATCAAACTTCAACAAGCCAGCCATCCCATTCCTGATGAAGCAGGCTTGAAAGGGGCAAGGGAAATCCTGGAGCTGGCCAGCAAAGCGAGCAAAGATGACCTGATTATCTGTCTAATCTCTGGTGGGGGTTCTAGTCTAATGCCATTGCCCCGTGGGAAAGTAAGTCTCAATGATAAACGCCTCATCACTGAGAGCTTACTAAGGTCAGGAGCTACAATCGATGAAATCAACACAGTTCGAAAGCACGTTTCAGATTTCAAAGGAGGCATGCTAGCCAAGGCAGCATATCCAGCTACGATAATCAATCTGATCTTGTCGGACGTGATAGGTGACCCTCTCGACTTTATTGCTTCAGGTCCTACGGTTCCAGACTCAACCACGTTTGGAGATGCTGTAGAAATCGTGAAGAGATACAAACTGTGGGGGAAGTTGCCCGCATCGGCTAGGACTGTGCTGACAGAAGGAATGCTGAGAAGAATTCCTGAAACGCCCAAGAAAGGTGACAAAGTATTCCGGAAAGTGCACAATTTCATCATTGGAAATAACCGCGTGGCCTCGTTAGCAGCCTGCAGAAGCTTGCAGGATCAGCAGTTCTCGTCTCTTCTTGCCACCTCCTACTTGGAGGGTGAAGCTAGACATGTAGGAACTGTGCTGGGCGCCATCACCAGAGAGATAGTTCAGTCAGGAAACCCATTGCGCAGACCTTGTGGGATTGTTGCTGGTGGAGAGACAACAGTCACAGTTACTGGAGATGGGAACGGTGGGAGAAGCCAAGAGTTAGTGCTCAGTGCAGCACTGAAGATCTCAGGTTTGAAGGGTGTAGTTGTTGCCTCACTTAGCACTGATGGTATAGATGGCCCAACTTCTGCAGCTGGTGCCTTAGCAGACGGAGATACCGTTTCCCGCGCTCTTGAACAACGGCTTGACGCAAGAAGCCATCTTGCTAACAACGACTCCTACAACTTCTTCTTAGGAATGCACGACCTACTTCTCACAGGCCCTACAGCAACTAATGTCAATGACATAGCGGTGATCGTGGTCGTCTAGATCTCGCGTGTAGGCACGTTTCGCAGGCACCTGTTCTGCATGGTCTACTGGTATACAATACCCCAGTTTCTTGCCAGCACCGTTAAATCAAAAATATCGATGATGCCATTCTGATCTAAGTCCGCCAGGGGATTCCAGTTGCTGTCTGATGGTGTTGAGTCCCAAGCTGTACCGATGACAACCAAATCAAAGACGTCGACTGCTTTGTCGCCATTTATGTCCCCAATAATGTAGGTGGCTCCGAAAATGGTGATGTCGAAACTGAAATCCGTAACTCCATAGATGTCGTCGTCCACATCCAATGTTAGCGTGATAGAGAGACTCTCTGCGGGGGCGATCGTTCTTCCGTCATAGTCCCAGCTAAGTTTGATGTCGTTTGCTGCCTCCCTTGGTATCCAACTTTGAGTCCAGAGAAAAATGTAGGCTGCGGACTCTAGCTCTTCGTTTCTGATAAACAATTCAGCATTACTTGTTGACCCAGGTGCAAGCTCTCCCCAATCAACTGATGTAACTGGATTCGTGCATTCGGTGTCCCAGTAGACCCCTACGCTATAGGATTCTACGGCGAATGATTTCTTGACAGAGCCTATCCTAGAGATTACGACGAAGCTCAGTAATGCCAGTAAGAAGAGCGCAGCCACTGCCTTACCACGCGTGCTGATTCGAATCAACTCTCCTCTCGAATCTAGAGATATACCAAGATAAATACATTACCTGCCATTCATGGCTAGGATCTCCTCAATGTGCAAGTCATGGGAAGAACCCATTTGCTCACTGCTGGAACATGTGACGATAGTTCGCCTGTACATCGCAGTAAACATTTTCGAGTTCGAAAGAGTTTTGAATTGGGTGTTTTCCAATAGCATGCTGAGTGGCGTCACTTGAGTAAGATCAAAGTTGCCCTTGCGGGTGTAGGAAACTGTGCATCGGGATTCGTTCAAGGCCTGAGCTACTACGGAAAACTGGACGCGAAAGAGGATGCCGTTGGACTGAGGAATCTGCATCTGGCAGGGTATGGTCCAAGAGACATTGAAGTTGTTTCTGCCTTTGACATTGATTCGAGAAAAGTGGGAAGAGATTTGTCTGAGGCAATTTTTGCCGAGCCGAACAACACCTTGGCTTTTGCTGCTGTTGGCGAATCGGGTGTGACCGTGCAGAAAGGATGTGTGTTAGATGGTGTTGGGAAGTATCTCACACCAGTGGTTCCAATTGACCCTTCTCGAGAAGTCAACGTGGCAGAGATATTGAGGGAAAGTGGTGCAGAAATCCTAGTGAACATGCTTCCGAGCGGAGCTGAGAAAGCCGCAATGTGGTACGCAGAAGAGGCGATTCGCGGAGGGTGTGCTTTCATAAACGTGACCCCGACTAGTATTGCGAGCAATCAAACGTGGGCTGACCGCTTCAAGAGCGCACACTTACCGGTTGTGGGTGACGACTTGATTGATCAGGTGGGTGCTACCACGTTGCACAAGATTTTGATGAAGCTTCTTTCAGATGAAGGAGCACGGATTACTGAGACCTATCAACTTGATGTTGGTGGAGGCACCGAATCCTTGGATACGTTGGAGAGGACTCGTGAGACGAAGAGAAGCATAAAGACCAGGAACGTTAAGTCAGTGTTGGACTACGAGGCCGCGGTCGTGGCAGGAACTACAGACTATGTGGATTTCCTGGGAAACAGACGTGACAGCTATCTTTGGATGAAGGGCTTCTACTTCGGGAAATCTCCGCTCGAGATTGAGATGCGCTTGAACACCGTTGATGGCCCGAATTCGGGATCTGTTCTCTTTGATGTGATAAGAGCAGTCAAAGTTGCGATTAACAGAGGAGAGACTGGAGCGATTGCCAGCATTT
>CAYFWV010000042.1:0-9014 GCA_964346975.1 uncultured Candidatus Bathyarchaeia archaeon | reverse complement strand
CCCCTGGCGGACCAGGCGGTATGGGCGGTATGGGAGGCATGGGCGGTATGGGCGGTATGGGAGGCATGCCGCCAGGGGCGTAGGAGTTCCGAAAAGACGTCCTCGCAAAACAAAGTACTAGTGGGCCCTCCGAAGTTAACCCGCTATGAAAAAGCTCGAATAGTAGGCGCCAGGGCTCTTCAAGTTGCCATGGGCGCACCTATTCTCGTTGAACCAGAGGAACATGACAGCCCCATAGACATAGCCTTGAGAGAACTTGAGAACGGTCTTCCGTTAACCATAAGAAGGACATTGCCCGACGGAAAGTATCAAGACGTCCCTCTCAAATGGCTACTGAAACAGAAGTAGCAGTATTTTCTATCATACCCTTCTATTCCTCACAAAGAATCTTTGTATTCCTGTGCCTTGTCGAGTGTCTCCAGGATTTTTCTCCAGTGTGATCCCTGCCAGTAAATCTTTCCACACTCTGGGCACTTCCAGAATTCCTGAAAAACCCTCGCAGTAGCAGCAGGGATGCTCAGCCGAATCAGTTCCTTATTTATGGGCTTGATCCTGGCATTACACTTTGGGCACCGAGAAGTATTGGGATCGAGGTGGAGCGTAATGCCGCATGCTTTTGACAAGGCTGCAAGGCGTTCGGCTCCGCTCTGTCCTTCTATGAGAAGATGATCTACTCGACGACCTGTCGCCAACCGGCATAGCTGAACATCTCGGGTTAGCAAGACTCGTCCCTCGAGTCGTGCCAGCTCTATCAGTGCCTTGTCGTCGACATTGGCTGGGTATTTTGTGTCATAGCCTAAGATGCGAAGCCAGCGAGTCAGCTTTCCCAGCATACTGTCAGTAAGGAATTTCAGCTTCTCTCACCGTTTGGGTAGTGATCATCTCGGATCTCGAGTTGGAATCCTTCAAGACTTATCTGTGTTCACATTCCTTCACCAACTAGTGGTTCGGACATTGTCACTCCGCAGTATTTTCGCGGAACCAGCGTTTCCAACAATTTCGCCCTCATCCATCATCAATTCGCCGTTGACAAAAGTCTTCACTGGCATGCCCTTCACAGACCACTTGTGAAATGGGGAATACCTCCCCTTTGAACAAAACTGCCCGGAGTCTATTGTGGCACGCCGTTTCATGTCCACTACGGTAATGTTAGCGTCGTAGCCTTCTCTTAACAGGCCTTGACCGTGAAGATGAAACAGTTCGGCAGGGTTTTTTGTGGTCAGTCTGATCACTTCAGCAAGGGAAATTTTCTGTTCATTCACCTTTGTGAGAAGCAGCGGGAGCAAAGTTTCAAGGCCTGGAATGCCAGGCTTCACGTTCCAAACAGAATCGTCTTCTTTCTCTGCAATCATGTGGGGTGCATGATCCGAGGCTATGATGTCTATGAGCGAGCTTCCCACGGCCTCCCAGAGCTTCGCTACCATAGCTTTGTTTCTGACAGGTGGATCAGTAAGAGCAATTGCACCTTGTCGCATCAAATCATCTGAAGATACGAGCAGATGGTGAGGGGTCACTTCACAACTGACCCTCACTCCTTTTTTTCTCGCGTTGTGGATGAGACTGACTGCTTCTATGGTGCTGATGTGACAGAAGTGAATCTGGGCCTTTGATGCGAGTGCGATTGCGAGAATTCTCTTTACTGCCTTCACTTCAGTTTCGGGATTGTGAGTTCTCACATATGCAGAAACGTCGTTGCGACTCAGTCTCCGTTGTTCAGATTCCGTTTTTTGCATTAGCTCCTGATCTTCCGCATGGATTGCAATGGGGATTCGTTGTTCACAAGTTTCAGTAAAAGCTTCCAGGAGTCTAGCATCGTCGTTTGTGTCCAGTCCACCTATCTGAGACGCCATGTAGAGTTTGAAGGCGACAGCTCCAGACTCGACTATCTTGGAAATCTCGTTCAGATGGTCTGGAAATGCACAGTAAAAGCCAACGTTTGCCACGATTGCTCTTCGCGCCGTGGCGATTCTGTCTCTCAAGGAATCAGAGTCCATGGTCACTGGTGTGTTGTTCGGCATATCAAGAACGGAGGTTATGCCTCCAGCGACGGCTGCCCTGGTTCCTGTGGAGAAATCTTCCTTGTTCGCCTGCTGTTGATCCCGAAGATGCACGTGAGCATCAATTAGACCTGGTATGGCCAGGCATTTCTCCAGGTTGATTCTGTTATCTGCAGCAGGAAGATTGGTTTCTTTCGCTATTCTGAGGATTCTTCCTTCATCAATTGCGATTCCTCCCTCTAGGATTTGCTGTTCAGTATAGATTCTTGCATTGTGAAGAATCGTGTCAACTCTGAACCTAGGTGTCCCCCTGCTTGGCTTTTTGTTCTGCTAGCACACATATCCGTGTGTTGTCTGGCTCGGAAATAAATGCATCTTTTGCTGGTGCTTGTCTACTAGATAGTGTATGAAGCGAAGTCGGTTCATCTAATATTCGGTTTGACTCGGACTCTGGCAGTCTCCGCAGAGGAATTCTCCTTCTGTTTCTTTGAGTCGACTTGACCATTGGCCACAGCGGTCGCAGTATCCTGCCATTGGTGGGTTGTCAACGGTCTCCTCAATGCTGCTGTTTTCGATGCGTGTCTTTTCTTGAATTGTTTCAATGAGCTCTGGTGTGATGGCAAGTATATCCTTGCTCGATACAATGCCGACCATGTCTCCTTTGTAAATTACACCTAATCTTCTGAGATTCAATCTACTCATCTGTCTAGCAGCGTTGTTCAATGTTTCATCAGGGCGAATCGTCACTAATGGTGTTGTCATGACGTCCTGTGCTGATAGCTGACTAGGCAGTTTATTCTTCGCCAGAACTCGTGTGACCAGGTCTCTTTCAGTGATTATTCCAATTGGCTTCCCATTATCCTCGGTTACGACTATGCAGCCAAGCCGCTGCATTTCCATGAGTTTAGCTACTTCGTCGATCTTCCTATTCTTGTCAACAGTGATCACTGGGCTAGACATGATGTCTTTCACCAGCATCCGTGTTCTCAAGCCGATTTCACTCATTGCAACTCACCAGAATCAAGAGAAGAAACAAAGGAAACGTGTGCAAAGGCGGAACCTTTCGATCTTCACCTTGTGTTCCTTCACTTCTACTCCGAGATACATGGCACCTGCCTTTTAAGTTTATGTATGATGGCTAGCTTGTTCTCCCAGCGTGGCTGTGGATGGTCTCTCGAGTTTGACGGTCGAGATTGGCGGCTGCTATGCTTCAATTTTTTCCTTTGCGATGACTCTCCTGAATGGTTTGCTGCAATAGCTGCATTTATAGTAGGCAATTGTCAGCTGCAATCGTTCTCCCTTCTTGCTCGGTTTGCCAGCCATCTTCCATGTTTTGGCTGGATCCACCTCAGCTCCACATGAGGGGCAAGCAGCTCTGTTTGGGTTCTCGCCAGGTCCCGTCAATGAACTCAGTAGGTCTTTCCTGAGATCTTCTCCAGATTTGTCAAGTCCTTTGATGGCTTCCGCGAGTTCCTGATTTCTTACGATATCTCTAATCCAGCGTGCGAAGTCTCCTCTTTCTTGATGAAAGTCGAGTGATTCTGTTGATATCCTCGCTATCTTTTCCTTGAACTCCTCAAGGTCTGATGCTGCTTCACCGAGAAATCTGCCAATGCCGGCGTAGAAGTAGAATCCTTCCATGTTTGACATGGGATCTTTCTCCGTAGGCTGCGCTGGTTGTGTTGGCTGCGCTGACAAAGCATTACACTTCGGATACTCACCGTTTTCCAGTTTGAATTCTTCCATAAGCTCTTTCATTCTTTCTTCTTGATTTGAGGTGGTTTCTCTCTTGTAGTATTTTGCTTCACCTATACAGGAGTTGTTGCTAAAACCTGTTTCCAAATAATCCGTGAATTCCTTCCGAAGATTAGGAGCCATCCCAATGTAGATGAGACGGTTGTTCTTGTCATAGAGAGCAAAGACTCCTGCCTCTTCAGGAGCATTCTTTGCTTTTTCCCCCCAAAAGTACGTTCTACCTGAAATTGGCATTTTCTTAAACCACTATCATCTATGTGAGCTTCACTTTGATTTCTTTTTCCCTCTTCCTCGCCTCTGTGCCCGGCTCTTGCCAGTGGTGTGATCTCTGCTCGTCCTGATTACTCCTTTTCCAAAGGGAATGAAGGCTTGTATTTCTCCAAGTGGAATCCGTGATACTTCTTCTCGCAGGTCGTCGGCAATCAAACGTTTCAACGTATTTTGTATCTCTCCTGCCAGCCTGCTGCTCTTGATTTCGCCAGGAGTAATCTGTACATAAGCTGTAGTTTTGGTTTTGATTGCTTGCATTGGGCCGCCAACAATGACAGGTGGTTTCGCATTAAGATCGATTCCGATTGCTAGCTGCAACGGTGTTTTTCTGACGTAGTTTTTCTTGCCTCTGATTACAAACGCTCCTTTCTGAATATACTCCCCGGCGGGGGGAGTCTTGCTTATTTGTGATGGGTAAACCCAGTAGACATCGATGGCGCTGTACTTCGCTTTCCACGCACGTGAATGAGATGCTGCTAGCTGGGCGGCTTCAAATATCGATGCTTGTGACGGTGTCTTTGCTTTCGTCTTGATAATGACAAAGGGTGCCCCAGTGAGATCAGCATGGAAAACCAGATCGTCAGGTTCTAGGTGTTTTTTTATCAGAATCTCGTTGGTAATTGCGTCCTTTCCACCGACGACGAGCAGGTTTTCTGATGAAAAGAACCAACGGAACTTTTCGTACCATGCTTTTTTTCGTTGCTTCCGAGGTGATTTCGCAGGCTGCTGAAGGTTGACTTCACGTTGTTGCTCAAGTTTCTTTAGTCTCTGGGTTGTTTCTTGAATTGCCTTCTCTGCTCCATCGATTTTCTTCTGAGCCTTCTTGGCATGGTTGTAAAAGGTTGCTGCATTCGCCTGAGCTGATTTACGGAGGCTGAGAGAGAGGGGCAAGTCTCCAATCTCCAGTTTGACTACTAGTCTCTTGGAGTCTAAGGCCTGAAAATAGTGAGACGGAGTCTGCCTCTTCGCTTTCTCTTGCTCAATCTGCGAGACTATCACACTCCATGATTCTCCCTCTCTCTTCTGTTTCATTATTCTCTCTAGGAAAGTCTGTATTTCATTGAAATGTCGGTAAATTTCGTCCCCAGCTTTCTTCATTGTTTTCCGCGTTTTTCGGGCACCAGCTAGCGCTTCCTTCTGTTCGCTGAGGATTCTCCGCTGTTTCCCGAGTTCTTGTTCAACTTTTTCTCCTTCAGCTGTGAGCTCTTTTTCGCCGAGTGCTCTGGCGTAGTACTCATCGACTGCTTCATTGAAGGTCGCAAACTTCTTGCACGTGAACTGCTCATACTTCTTAAGTTGGATTGGAACCACGTCTATCCAGCCGCCGTCTTCGTCAAGTATGATGCTTGGTTCGAGTTTCCCCAGTTTCAGATGTGCGAGTGTGTTTCTCAGTGCGGTGGAAATCCGGTTGACGTCCCGATCTTCGAGTCGCTCACACATCTTGTTCTTGTCCACTCCAGCAATAGCCAGGATTTCCTCACCGTATTTTCCACTGATGCTCAAGAATCTGGTGAGGCCCTTGATGATTTCCATCTCTTTGAAGTTCCTGAGCTGTAATAGAGTTGAGGGTTCAGCGGTGAAGGGGTTTTTGCCCCTTGTGGGAGCATGTTGATAGAGTTCTCCGCGCACCACGTTGCGATCTCGCATCCTCTTGAACCTCAGGGCTTGTTGAATCAAGTTGTGGGAATCCACAAGTATTATGTTGCCGTCGCCGAAGAGTTCCACAACCAGTTTGAATTCTCCCGCTCTAGTGTTCACAGTTATTGTCAGAATGCGCTCAAACTCAACTTGATTGATGTCGTTGAGAACTCCATTTCGAAGGTGCTTGCGCAGTGCCATGCAGAAACCAGGTGGTTGTTGAGGCTTTTCCTGAAGATATGAAGTCAGATGGAGTCGTTTTCCAGATTCTATCAAGAGACTCAGATTTGCATCATCTGGCTTGTGGAGTTTTAGAATCACCGTTTTGCCTCTGGTTTGATAGATGTTCTTTATGCGTACACCTGGAAGTCGATCTCTGAGTTCCAGGATGATTGCTGCAATTTCGAGGCTAGTCAAAGTGCTCTGCATGTCTGTCCCATCTGGCAATAACTGTTTCAGCTTCTTTAAGGATTTATAGGCTGGGTTTCTACACGCAGTCAAAACCTTAAATTGAGGGTCATGGAATCTATAGAAGGCAAAATCGTTGAGCTGAATCTGATGAAGCCGCTGACCCTGATCTATTGGACACGGGCTACTCTTGGATTGGTGATTGGGCTCTTGTGCGCTATATACATTTATTACTCTGTAACGATTGAACTCTTCGACTTCTTCACACTGCTCACAGGGTTATCCTTTGCGATACTCTTCTACTTGGCTACATACTATGTCCTTAAGCTGCAGTTCTATGCGAGAGTTGAGAAATCTTCTAAACTCGTGACACAGGGAATTGGAATCTACTTTTTTGCATGGATTGTCTCGTGGACGCTAATGGTCACTCTGTTTATGCCAGCTGTCTCGGTGAACATATATGATTCAACTACAGGAGACCTTGTTGAGGATCAAGATTTCTTCGTCCTCGTCAGGAATGCTGCCACTTCCCAGCTTGTGCGGAACATCACTAGAAGAGACTTTGAGAAGGTTGCGCCTCTGGGAACCTACAGAATTACTTTATTGCCACCCGGAGAATACACGTTCCAGCTGGCAATCGTTGGTAATTACTTGATTGACAATCAGAATCAGACATCACTAATAGCGTGGCTGGATAGTCGCAATATCGATTTTCAGGTTACGCCGGTTTCTGGGTAGATTCTGCATAATGTACTATGGTCGTCTGACCTTGTGTGTCCACATCTGGTTTTGACTCGTCGATTGTCTTGATCAGTAATCGAGCATAGTCAGTCCAGGCGGAGAAGAACCCTCGATCGAAATCGTCGTTGAACCTGCTTTGCACACGTTTCAGAAAGCTCTTCTTGTGATCTAGGATTACAGTTCTGTTCGTTGCGTCGATATTGGACATGAAGGTGTATTGGTTTCCATTGGCTTTTCGAGCCAGCAGCATGCCGTGGAGCGCACGGTAGTAGCCATGATTCCACTCAGTTTTTTTGATTTGTGCCCGAAGCCTTTGTAGCTCCCGTTGCGATTCAGCGAATTGCCGGTTATTGATCAGTTGGAAGAAACGTGTGACTAGAGCTTTTGGGAAGGTCATCATCATCGTTTCCCTTTTTGCTCACCTTCGCCAGCTTCTTCCAAGCCTTTTTCGGTGATTTTGAAGATACCCTCTCCATCTGGGAGATAGGGGCTGGAAACCAAGCGAGCGATTCTCACTGGGCCTCTGGCAGATTTTCGAAGATAGACTCGTGTGTGGCTAGTGTGTCCGACAACGTGTCCACCTATTGGGTGGACCGCATCACCGAAGAAGACGTCTGGTTTTGCCATCACTTGGTTTGTCACCACCGCTGCAGCATTGAAAGCCCTCGCTAGCCGAATCAGTTTGTGCATGTGCTTGTTGAGTTTCTGCTGGCGCATGGCGAGCGTTTCTCGACCCACATATTCGCTTCTGAAGTGAGCTGTGAGAGAATCCACAATGATGAGTTTGATGCCGTTTTCTTTGATTACTTTGTCAGAGTTTTCAAGGAGGAACACTTGGTGGTCACTCGTATAGGCTTCTGCTACAATGATATTCTTTGCAACCTGTTCTGGATCTAAGTTGAGATGCTCTGCCATCGAAACGATGCGTTCAGTGTGAAAGGTGTTTTCTGTGTCAATATACAGAGCACCTCCATCTAGACCACCCTTTTCAGGTGGGAGTTGAACATTGACACATAGCTGGTGACACACTTGGCTTTTGCCGCTGCCATACTCGCCGTAAAACTCAGTTATGCTCTGGGTTTCAAGGCCTCCTCCTACCAGATCGTCCAAAATCCTGCTGCCAGTTGTGAGACGCAGTATACTTTCACGCTGCTTTATGAGCTCATCAGCTCTTACGAAGGAAAGGCTGATGGACCCTCGAGCAAGTCGGATGACATCCAACGCTTTCTTCTCGCCAATTCCAGCAGGCTCAAGCTCACGAGCTGTTGCTGTGGCGAGGGACTCGATGGTGTGAAAGCCCATTTCCTGCAGCTTCTGACTAGTGGCTGGTCCAACGCCTGGGAGGTCTTCGAAGGTCGCGTATTTCTTTCTTGAGGTTTCCGTGGATTCAACTTCTGTTGAGGTCATTTCTTGCTATTGTCCCCTGTGCACAAGGACAACGAACAATTGGATGATTAACGTATTTAAATTGCTCTCAGGACTACTGGTGATTCTACTGGGAGAGAACACTAAAAGTGTAGGTAGACTTCCAGGAATTCTTACAGTCTCGCATTTCCTGGAGCCTCGAGCGGGATTTGAACCCGCGGCCTACAGCTTACAAGGCTGTTGCTCTAGCCAGCTGAGCTACCGAGGCGAATGTTTCAAGACAAACATCGAAATCAAAGCTTAAATCTTTTGTTAGGGGCAGACGTGTGAACGAGGGCTACCTACTCCATGCTTTGAAAACCTATATCAGCTTGAATGTTATTGTGTTGTTCGGGTCTGCTGAATGACTGAAAGGAGATTTGAAGACTGCTCGCGTGTCTTTCCAGAGTTTCCGGAGAACCGGTATGATGCTCTGGAAGAAGTGCAGAAGCTGCTTGGGTTCAACTCTGTGGAATGGAAGATCTTTTTCAAGATCTTGCGGAAGGCTGATGATGGGTTCCTGGAGATTCATCTCGGTGATTTACAGATTCAATTTGCCCTTTGGTCAGAGGATGAGAAGAGGGTGCATTTGTCTTTGGAATACCAGAAAGAGAGAACCGGCAAGTCAGCAACGTACGAGTATAGTATCAACGAACTCGAGGCTTTCAGCAGCGGCAGAAAACTGAGGCTGCCAAGCGTTGGAGAAGTCTAGTTCGTCCCACCGCTCAGTAGAAGCTTTTCCAGGTCATTCTTCGTAGTGCCGGGGGCGGGATTCGAACTCGCGACTTCTGGGCTTGGGCT
>CAYFWV010000041.1:0-40989 GCA_964346975.1 uncultured Candidatus Bathyarchaeia archaeon | reverse complement strand
ACTTGATCTGTAAGCCATGGATACTTGCAAATCCCTAAAAGGCTCCTTGTGGAATGGTGCATCTGAATCCATCAATCTCACTTAATCGTCTGTGAATCAACATCCGCCTCTTGTCAAATTCTGATACCATCTGAGAAACAAATTCTTGAGAACCTTCCAGAGCTGCTGTTGCTGCATATTGTGCTGGACCATTCACAGACGCAATCAAGAATTGCTGTACCAGTAGCATACCAGCAATCAGCTCCTTTGGTCCTAGCGCACAACCGACCCGGAAACCAGTCATCGCAAAGGTTTTCGAAAAGGAGTTCACAACAATCGTTCGGTCCCGCAGACCAGCCAGACTAGCTAGGCAATGGTGGCTTGTATTATCATATATGATTTTCTCATACACTTCATCAGACACAACGATAAGATCATTCTCGGTTGCAATCCTACCCAACTCGGCCAATTCTCCTTGTGTCAGGACTGAGCCAGTAGGATTGTTTGGCGAGTTTACTATAATCACACGTGACTTCTTTGTGATGAGTGATGTCACGGCTTCCAGGTTTGGCTTGAAACCATTATTTTCATGTATAGGTACTTCGACCGGATTGCCTCCAGCAATACGAACTGCAGGTTTATAGCAAACAAAGCCAGGATTCGGGACAAGCACTTCATCACCTGGACTAACGAATGCCAGAAGAGCAATTGCGACTGCTTCAGTGGCACCTACAGTAACTAGGATCTCACTTTCTGGGTTGTAGTTTAATCCATATTCTCTTTGATATTTCCTTGCTAGGGCTTCTCTCAACTCCAGGATTCCATTGGAAGCAGTGTAGTGTGTCTTTCCCTCACTCATTGCTTGTACTGCTGCATCAAGCACATGTTGAGGAGGTGAAAAGTCAGGCTCTCCTATCCCAAGGCTTACTACATCAGATGCATCTTGACCTAGGGCAAAAAGGCGACGGATTCCAGAGACTTCAATGTTTCTTAGCCTTTCCGCACGTCGAAACAATGTTTGCAATTGTCTTCCTCCATTCCCTTTCATTTCTTCAGTATAAAATGCTTTACCTCAGCAATTGGATTCCTCTCTCGGATTCTTGAATCGAAAAGGCTAAATCCCCAAGGTATACAAAACTGTATCCACAATGCAACGCGAAGGTGTAAACAGTTTGAGCCTTAAGGAAAACGTCCAGAACTGGCTAAAAACCGCCATGGCAGACCCTCTCGTCCAAAAACTCTCCAAGAACAGCCATTTAACCGCTGCACAGCTAGAAACGCTCCTCATAGACGTTTTAGCCTCCAATTTGTCCTTACAACCGCTAAAATACGAAGAAAAGGCAAAATTACGCGTAATGAAGGCGGCAATAAGCCGCGGTTCTTTCAACAGAACGCTTAGACAGGCGAAACAAAACGTTATAAAGTCCATCTATACGATCATACTGCTTGGATATTTTGGCATTCTTGACGACCCTGATCTCGCCCCGTATATTGAAGTCGCCAATAGACTAAAGGCATATACTAACGCATACAGAGATCTCCTTGCTGACGATGGAGGAAGAAAGGAGCAGGCCCATTTCATACAAATCCTGCGAGAAGAGCTTCAAGCAATGTTTGAGCAACTTTCGCGCCCATGGATTTCCCGTAAAACGTGATGTCACATATCACGAGCAAAGTCGCTACTTGCAAGCGGATTCTGGGACAAACATTTTTGCGCTTTCTAGGTTTCTCGCTATCTCGTAGATTCAAGCCTCAATTACCATTTGCCGCCTAAGACGCGGATATTTTCTTGCAGTTCAGCGCTCGATGAGCAACCTCTTCATGCATTTCCTAATCAATGTGATTTGTGACGTCACACTTCTCGTGACAGACCATAAGTTTTAAGTTATGTTCGTATGATAAAGTAATGTCAACTGTGATGTCTCAGAGGTCACAAACAATCACAGTGAAATCACATGAGGTGTTGAGTCCTGATTGAAAGCATCGCGTTTGTGGTCCTGGTGTCAGTGTTCACTTCAGCTTTCGCTTTTTTCTATATTAAGCGAATTGGTGAAGCGAATGCGAAGTACAATGAAGCGAAGGGAGTAATCGACGAGATAATAACTAGCTTCAACAAGCAGCTGGACAGACAGGAGACGAAAATTGAAGCTGTGAAGAAGAGGACTGCTGTTGTTTCAAATCGTGACAGTGACATCGACGAAAGACTCAGCAAGCTGAGAAAGGATCTTGAGGCCCTCATTGAAAGACAGCAATCTCTGCCGGTCATGGACAATACAATACGCCGAGTGGATGTTTTGGAGAAGAAGGTGAAAGAAGTAGGCTTGTCAAGAAAGGCTATTCTGCAGAAGCTCAGCGAGATTGAAGCGCAACGTTTCCGCCAGGAGTCAGAGGTGAAGATTGAATCGGCGATTCCAATTAAGCGTGAGAAGGCTTTGGCTCCTTTGACTGAAACTGAGCTAGCTGTTCTCGAGATCCTGGCGACTGAAGGGGAGAAGACGGCACCCCAGATAAAGATGGCAATAAAGCTCAGTAGAGAGCACACTGCACGCCTGATGAAGAAATTATATGCAGACGGCTACTTGGAACGCAGTGCTAGAAAGGTCCCGTTTACCTATAGATTGAAAGAAGAGATGAGGAAGATTCTGAGAAGACCCGAACAAAGAAGTTAGATTCATGGGGACGTGTTGGAATCTTTGCCCATACTGTGCAGTCTTTCTAGCTTCTCGTTGAGTGTTTCAAGGGCCTTAGAAGAGGGAAGGTTGTAATCGACTTTCTCTTTCTTGTCAAGATACTCCAGATAGTGAGTGATCTTTACCGGGACTGCAAAGCGGATTTTTGGTTCTGAGATGAGTAATGCTTCACCTATGTCTAGCATCTTTATCTCTGTATCACTGTATTCCAGATAGGGTGCATTCTTAGTAAGGTAGTCTCTGTCTGCTTTCAACTCTGTTTTCATGATAATTTTCGTCCACAATTCCGCGAAAACATTCGGGTTTATTCTAGATGGTCTAGGCGTGACAGCGTTCAGTCCTACACGGTATTTTCTGTAGGTTAATGCAATTGACGAGAAGATCGTCTGGGGTCTATTTGGATCAAGGAATTCGTGAGCCTCTTCAAGAGTGATCAGTAACGTTGGAAGCTGCTGCCATTGCTCGTATTTTTCCTCCCACAATCGTTTGTAGTAGTTTGCGACACCGGTGGCTGTTAAGCAGACAATGTGATGCTGCTCTTCGGATGCAACTCCGGAAATGTCTATTAGGCATGTAATTCCCTTGCTTATGTTTTCAACTACACTGTCTACGAAACTGTAGTCTGATGCTGGGAAAAGAGTCATATCAAGGCCTAGCAGCCGACTCATCAGAGCTTCAATGACTGTTCTGTTGCTGTACCCTGCTACTTCAGCAATTCCTTTCTGACCTTTGACCACATATACCTCCCGCGCTTCTTCTATCCATCTGGATCCTAGTTTCTTGTACAACTCGTTGGCGAGCCGGTACTGAGGATACCCCATTCCAGGAAAAAGGGTGGAAAGCTTGAGAGGAACCAGTGTACGTAGCCCTATTCGCAATCTTTCCTCTTTTGTCGAGTAGAATCTGACTCTGTGATGGAACATGGGATGATCCCTCAACCCTTTTCCTCCTATTTCTTTCCCTTCCAATAATTGCCCTGCGAAATCGAAAATCAATCCAGCCGCTCTGGGGCTGTTGTCGATTAGCTGCGCATTCAGCATCAATTCCGTATTGGTTTTTCCTGATCCCGTCATGCCAAACATGCCAATCATACGCGGCAAAGCATCAATGCTAATGCCAACAGTGTCTAAGGTTTCTCCTCCTGACCTTATGACTCCCGTCACGAGTTGGCCTTCGAGCCGCAACAACTTCGAGTCTTCTTTCGTCAGAGAGACGACCTTGTCCATATAATTAGGGTTGAAAGTGGGAGACCGCACTTTCCCACGATTCCTTTCCAGAAACAGTACCGCCTCGATGTTCTTGTAGCAAGAGTATGGGCCAAAAGCCTCCTTTCCTTCTGCCTCCCGGAGTTGTTCCCCCGTTTCCAACGTAGATCTACTCTCAGCGTTTATAATCCTTGCATAGAAGCTTTGGTTGTTCTTTGAATCTACTCGAACAATCTGACCGAAGGTGACACCTGCTCTCTCATTCAAGAAGAACGTGATCCTGTCGCCTTTTACCTCACAAACCGAACCTAGATCTTCAGACATTCGGTATTCGCTCCCAATCGAAAGCATGTCTCGCCCCGTGGAGTTGATCAGCAAAGTTGCAGGCCATTTCTTCTTTCTGAAGTGATTTCAGGAGACCAGCATAACGAAGCACATTCTCAATTTCGACGTGATATTGAAGCAGTTTAGTTTCTGAAACACTCGAGAAATCGTGAGCGAGCCATAGTGCCACTGGGTATCCCAGACACCGAGGATCCTCAGATATTGAGCAAAGGGGTGCAAGAACAGCCTGCAAGTCACTGCTTGTTAGGTAGCTCATTATATCACACCTGAAGGCTCGTGGACTCTCAGCAGAGAGTTTGACTATGGATACATCACCATACAGATGTTCATGAATGCTTGCCTTCTTGACTGGGTGATAGACCCAAGGGTGGTCTGTTCCAAGGCTGCACACGGCAGCGATAAGGTCCCGGCCTTTCTGGTCACGAAGCATTGGAGACTGCTTACTTAGGGCGAGGAGCCTTATCCCTTTTCTTTCGCATTCTTCATATAATAATACGTTAAACTTCCTTTCACCACCGAAGTAGCTTGCTCCATCTAGAAGGATGATATCGTCCTTGCTGGCTTCACGAGTCAATCTCAATCCCATTTCACTCTCAAGTTGTAGCCTCTCTTCCTGCATAATCTTGCGACGTACATAGGCGTCACCCTTGACAGCTTTCACCGATTCCTGAAAGCCCCAATCCACTTTTCTCTTTAGAACAGCTGCGTATGAAACCCGGCACACGTATATCGCCCAATTGTTCGCTCGTTTGAGAGTTCTAGTTGAGCAGTCAACAGCGAAGAACCGTACGTCATTGGCTTCGAAGACCTCCAGAGCAGTAAAATTCGACAACAAAGGAGCTTGCGATATTAGCGGCTCACCCTTAATGTCATTCGAATCTACACTACAGCCGTTATGCATGTAATCTCCAAGTGTTTCCGCCATCTCTTCGAAATCTGATTCAAGTTCTGCATCATGTGAGAACCCTCTGCGTAGTAATGGCATAGTTGCAGAATGGTGGAAGATGGTTGTAAGTCTTTTCTAAGGAATTCACGTATGTTCGGTCGAAGCGCCAATAGCGTTTTGAACCAATTCAGTGACGATTCTGTATCTCTTGCTATTCGACCCTTCTGCCATGAGGAAACCGCGGCTAGTCATTCTAGCCAAGTAGGTGGAAACCGTACTTAGAGAAATAGGATCATTGAAAGTATGACGATATGCCATGAGAACAGATCGGGACGAAAACCATGAAAAAGGGAATTTGCTACTAAGTACAGATTTCACTTTCTCAAACTTCGATGCCTTATGGAAGTTACTCTGTTCTCGCTGACCTTTGACACTTCCTAGCAATTCCACGATATCGAGTACGCATAAAGCCTTCTTTCTTGTCACCTCTCCTTCAAGCGTAACTGTGTAGCGATTACCATCTGTATCAAATACTTCAACTCGCAGTTTCTTTGCAGGCATGTACACACCGGTCAGTTGTGTCTAACACAGCTAGAGTTCACAGCTAATAGGTGTTACGCGAGAAGAGTGATAGGTGAAGAGTCTGTTATTGGGCTCCAATGCAATAAACAGGCGATTGTGTCAACTATTCTGGTTTAACAGTGTTAACAGCATCGTGAACGTCGTGGAATGCTCAGAAAGACATATGGTTTTCATTTCTCGAAAGGAAACGTAGGGGTGCCTTGTTCACTTCCTAGTTGACATAAAGAGCTAGAAAAGCAGGAAAAGATTGTTAGGAACTGCTTCTAGAGGTTAAACTTCACAAGGGATTCACAACAGTGTTGAGAGTAGGGATCAACTTGATCATTCCCCAAGCATCTCCACCCCCCCTTGCTTTCTACTGCAAACAATATAATTCATATCTTGAATCCATATGTTGGATAATGATGTAGCAAACGGTTGGTTGTTAGAAAATTGTTTGTTAGTTCAAGAAAATTAGACAAAGCGAAATAAAAAGGCCGAAACAACCTAAACTATCAAGGTATATTTATTATAACTAAATCACACTCTTCCCAAAAAGCTACTACAGTATATTTCCACCGGAAATTGACGGGTGTGTGCTCGAATCTCTACTAAACTACTTCCATATCGTGTAGATCCTACCTCTCTTATGTTGCTCATCAAATCGGTTTAGCAGAATTTTCGAATTCTATAGTGGATTTCTAATTTTCTGTACAATAGCCTTTATTTCTTACACTTGAAAGGCAGGTTGTGCAAGTGCATTTGTTGAAGGGAGAAGGTTGTACTATGGTGGAGGAAGCAAACGAAGAAGTCAACATGCTTGACGCAGTGTTTGATCGTTTCATCCATACTGCTAGTCTCTTCACCGATAGAGATGTACTTCGCCATGACTATGTTCCAGAGAATCTTCCTCACAGGGAAACGCAGATACAGTATCTCGGTATGGTTGTTGCCCCAGTTCTCAAGACAGCTAGATGCTCAAACATTTTCATCTATGGGAAAACTGGAACTGGGAAGACGGCTGTGATCAAGTATGTCTTAAATCGGTTAGCGCAGAAAGCAGTGGAACTCAATGCACCAGTCAGAATAGCTTATGCCAATTGCCGTCTTGCCGGTACTGAATACAGAGTCTTCTCAGCGCTATGTGAAGCTCTCAACATAAACGTCCCCTTTACTGGTCTGGCAGTTGGAGAAGTCTTCGATCGCTTCAAGAAAGGACTCGAGAAGCGTGGAATCTCCTTGGTAGTTGTATTGGATGAGTTGGACGAGTTGATAAAGGCGAGGGGCGACGTACTTCTGTACGAGTTGACAAGGGTAAATGAATCCCTTCGAGATGGCAAGCTTTCGATAGTTGGCATTTCAAATGATTTGCGTTTCAAGGAGCTTCTTGAACCACGTGTCTTAAGTTCACTCAGTGAAGAGGAGATTGTTTTTAGGCCTTACGATGCCACTGAACTCAAAGACATACTGTCGGAAAGAGCCGCCTTGGCGTTTGAGAAGAGCGTATTGCTCGAAGGTGCGGTACGCTTATGTGCGGCATTAGCGGCCGCGGAGCATGGGGATGCTAGACGTGCTCTTGATCTTCTGAGGGTGGCAGGGGAAGTAGCTGAGAGAAACGGAGTACATGTTATAACTGAAGATCATGTTAGGGAAGCTGAGAAGCGAATTGAACATAACAGAATAGTTGACGCATTGGTTAACCTGACCCTGCACTCGAAATTCGTTCTTTACAGCGTGTATCTTCTCGGCAAGGCCAATATTCACTCCGCTATCACAGGAGACATATATGAGGTTTATGCTGAACTCTGCAAAGAGATAGGGATTCCCCCCCTGACTCAGCGACGTGTAAGCGGTCTTATAAACGAGCTTGACGTTATTGGGCTTCTGAATGCAAGAGTTGTGAGTAGAGGCAGGTATGGGCGCACAAAGAAGATAAGCCTAGCCATACCTCGTAGTCCCTTCAAGGAAGTATATGCGAATGATGATCACTTGGGGGATTTACTGGAGTTTAACCCCAGCTGCTTGACCAACAGGCTGGGAAAAACTATGAGTTGAAATCTATTGTCACAACACTTCGGGTTTGAAGGTTGACGACAGGGATGATTGCAGGTGTAGGAACCAGACCTAGGTTCCGTTGATAGACCGTCTGTTTCTGCCAAGCACCCGAATTGGCCATTAATGTGCCTCGGTATGAATCATGTTTCATGACGTGAACATGGCCTGCGTGAAAGATGTCTGGCACTTCATCTATCACTAGGTGATCTCGCCTCTCGGGAGCAATCAAAGTTCGTTGCCCATAGCTTGGTGCCAGATGTCTTGATTGAAGCAAGAGGCGCATTGCTCTTTCGGGCGAGTGAAAGTTCATATCCGCAGCGGTCGCCAAAACATCATCTAGGCTTCGACCATGATACAGAAGAAACCTGATCCCGTGAATACTGACTGTCGCCGGGTTTCCTAAAGATAAAGGTGTCCGGGTTTCATAAAGAGGGGCTGCATACTCCTTTGCGAGGGCAGGTTGTGGCAATGCTTTCCTTGTCGCGTCATGATTACCTGGGATTATTATTAGCTCAATGTACTCGGGAATCTGTTCAAGAAATCTCGCAGCCATATCATACTGTTTGAAGACATCCTGTATTGCTAGTTCCTTCATCTGATTTGGATAGATCCCTACCCCATCTACTATATCACCTGCTATGACAACGTACTTCACTGCACCAGCGATATCTCTTAGGCTGGAGTCTCCATACTTACCATTGAGCCACTGAGTGAAGCGATTGAACTCATCGCTCATGAATTCCCTACTTCCCACATGGAGATCTGATATGAGAGCCACCCAAACTGGATCCTTTGCTGTACGTGGCTGTCTTTGCGGGACATCCGGTAGAAGAAGGTCTTCAACAGTCAAGGAATTTCTCCTCCCTTTAAGCAGACAGAGGCAAACCACCTGATCAGGCAATATCGATTTCGACTTCTCCAAGAGCCTCGAAGATGCTGCCTGAGGAATCAGTACGGTCGTGGTCACTTCAGGGTCTTCGACTCTGAGAAAAACACCATGTTTTGATTCCCGCTTCTCTGTGACCATGCAAAGAACTTTCACTCTAGAACGAGGGTGGGCTCGAAACGCATCCCTTAGACTTCCTGCACTTCGCGAGTCCATTCTTCGTCTTAAAAGCTGCGACAATCGCTGAAATCGATCCTGAAAATACTCGAGATATTCATCAATCGATCCAGTCGAGCATATCCCTTTGGCAGGATCTTCCAGCACTTGTAGGTCTCGTCGAACATTCCTAGCGAGGGGGTCAAAGGATTTTCTAGCTTTCCAGGTTTGCTCCATAGATTTTGAGGGGGCCAAGGTTTCAGAGGGACTCATCTCACTTGCTGAAACAACCGTAGATCCTGCAGTTTCTTCGAGAAAGTTTCGGTCTATGAAAAATGGCTTTTCAACCGCTGCTTCCAATCTTTTCAGTGCAACTATCATAAGCTCCAGGGGGTCTTCAGTCGTTGATATTAGAGTGAGCAGGTCAAAAGCCTCTTTTTCAAGATGGTAACCTGCAGCAAGCGAAAGGGACAATGCTTGTTGGAGGCGTTCTTGTTCATCCATCTGAAACTTCGACCCTTACCCAATGGTACGCAAGAATATCTCTTCATCTAGATCTGCTGTCGGGATTCAATACAGTAGCTGCGAGAGTTTCCCTGCATCACTTTCTTATCTAGGCGTATGCCTTTAAACGTATTTACCAATGATTACGCATTTCTCTGAGTCAACGTAGGGAGCCGTGCACTAGCTTTTGAATGTGAAAAGAGGCAGGATATAGAGCATGTTAGGATGAAGTTCACAAGAGCCACTCTTTCTTGCTATGTTTATATAAGTCACGCCAGTTTAGAGAATTGCCAAATGAGGTTCTATCATGGAACTTCGGAAAGTCCAGAGAACCAACAGTGGGACATTCTTTGTCTCCTTGCCCAAGGAGTGGGCGGTAAAAGCTGGGATCGCCAAAGGATCCACTCTAGCAATTAGGGAATCCATTCAAGGGCAATTGTATCTTGATCCCCAAAATGAACCTGAACGTAAGCAGATGAGAGCAGTAATAGAACCTTCAGCCTACCTGGGAAGAGAGATCGTAGGCAAATACCTGCTTGGATACGATGAGATATGTGTGGAAACCAAGAGCACAATCTCTCCTCAAGAGAGAATTCTTGTTAAGCAAACCTCAAGTCGACTTGTTGGTTTGGAAATAGTGGAAGAAGATTACGCTCGAATAGTCCTTCAATGCTTGCTTGAGCCTACAGCTTCTTCACCTGCAAAAATCCTGAGGCGTGAATATAACATTGCTGCAGGTATGCATCGTGACTCAGTCAACGCTTTCTTGATTGGTGATGTGAATCTAGCCAGGAACGTGATTGCGCGTGACGTTGAAGTCAACAGATTCTACTTTCTCCTCGTTCGGACACTGCGTACTGTGATTCAAAATCCGAACCTTGGTGAGAAGCTGGGCATCCAGGCGATTGACTGTCTTGACTATCGATTGTGTGGAAGCTTGGTTGAAGCGATCGGGGATAGGGCTGTGGAAATCGCTCATAAGGCTCTCGTTTTGAAGGATATGCAGGTTTCAAGAGAAGTCAAACGCCTGATAGGCAGGTTTCACTCAATGGTCTTCGCCGCTCAAGAGCAAGCGCTGAGAGCATTCTTTGATCATGATGTTCCCCTAGCTGAGGAAATTCGGAAGAAGAGACAGACTGTTGAGAACGCCTACTATGATGTAGAGCTTGCTGTGAAGAAACGAGTAGACGAGGTAGTGCCTCTGGTCTTGACTGCGGTTTCCATGATGCTCCAGGTATTCGGGTATTCCGTCGACATCGCAGATCTCGTTATGCCTAAGAACCAGTGAGATATAGAATGGATTCCAATGCAATTGAGATGAAATAACAACGCTCGCTGGCCAAAACTAAGGCTCTCGGGTAAGTATTTAAGGACTAATGGCATACAGAATCTCTGAAAAGGGTTGGAGATATGGGACGACGTCGGAGAAAGGTTGTTCGTGTGCTAAAG
This sequence comes from uncultured Candidatus Bathyarchaeia archaeon, assembly GCA_964346975.1. Classification (GTDB taxonomy): domain Archaea; phylum Thermoproteota; class Bathyarchaeia; order Bathyarchaeales; family SOJC01; genus JAUWDF01. Next base: position 30,273 of record CAYFWV010000041.1, on the reverse strand, counting down.
AAGCGCTTGCCTGAAATCTTTCTCTGCCCTCGATGCGGAAAGGAGGCTATTAATGTGCGGCTCATGCCCAGCGAGGAGAAAGCTGTGGTGCGTTGTGGCGGATGCGGCTTAGCGGATGAACTGGCTGCTTTAAAACCACATAAAGAGATAGATGTCTACTGTAGGTTTACAGATAAATACTATAGTGAAAGAAGGGCTAAGAGCCAAAGAACAACGTAAAGAGGTTGCGTAGAGTGGGCCCCATAGAGAAATACCTCCTGAGACACATTCGAGAAGAAGGTGCAGTTCATCTTACTCTAATTGACCCTGAGAAGGTTACCAGAACTTCTGCTCCTCGCCTAGCTGTAAGAGCTGAGAAGTGCAGAACAACTGGTCTAATGGTTGGTGGCTCAACTTCTATATCCACTACACACCTTGACAGCATAATAAAAGCGATGAAACGAGCGGTCAACATCCCAGTAATCCTGTTCCCAAACAATATAACGGGAATTAGCAAATACGCAGACGCTATATGGTTCATGTCACTTCTCAATTCGGTTGACCCTTACTTTCTCGTTGGCGCTCAGATTCTAGGCGCTCCAATAGTGAAAGAACATGAATTGGAAACATTGTCCATGGGCTACATTATCGTGGGAGAAGGAGGCACAGCTGGAATTGTCGGGCGCGCAGTTCCAATTCCATACTCGAAACCTGAGCTAGTGGCTGCTCACGCTTTGGCTGCACAATACTTCGGCATGCGATTCGTCTACTTGGAAGCGGGTTCAGGTGCGAAGCAACCAGCTCCACCAACGATGATAAAGGTTGTGAAGAAAGCGGTCAACATCCCAGTAATCGTTGGGGGCGGAATTCGCACTGTTGAACAAGCAAAGACGGCTGTTGCTTCTGGTGCTGATATCATAGTCACAGGAAACATCATAGAGGAAAAGGGTGCAACAAGACAGTTCAGAGAGCTAGTGACCACCATCAACCAGTAGCCATGCCTTGACCCAAGCCCAAAGAGACTGCACTCTGCAACCGTAACTATCCGACTGATGCCCACAAAGGCAACAGTACTACTGCTTGAAGCGACGATTTACATTGTTGGTGTCAGAAAATCCAAAATAGTTTGCTCTTCTTTTCCTTTGGTGGCGACTTTCTTGGGGGCAAAGATGAGTAAGGAAAATGAACACTACGTGACCTCTCTTTCTGCAGAACTAAAGATGCTGATTGAGGTTGCAGAGACAGCACGGCGAAAGGGTTTCGATCCTGAATTAAGACCAGAATCAGAGGTAGCTCGAGATCTCGCTGAACTCGTTGAAGGACTTGTCGGTCCTTCTGGTGTTGCAGAGAGCATAAGAGAACTAAGCGTGAAACTCCCCAGAGAAGAACTTGCCTTCAAGATTGCGGAAGAGATTGTGTATGGTAAGTTTGGTCACATGGAGATGCAGATTTCCGCCGAACAAGCTATTCGCACGTCACTAGCTATCCTGACTGAAGGCATTACTGCAGCACCACTTCAAGGTATCGCCAAGGTTTGTATAAAACAGAATCTTGATCGTGATCAGACGAAATATCTTGCCATATACTATTCAGGACCTATTCGATCCGCAGGAGGCACAGATCAAGCACTAACCCTTGTCATAGGAGATTTCGTGCGCGGTCTTCTAGGTTTAGACAGATATAAACCAACGGAGGAGGAGATCAATCGGTTCATTGAAGAAATGCGGCTTTTCGAACGGTCTGTGGGCAGGTTCCAGTATCACGTTTCTGATGAACAACTACGAATGGCAATAGAGTCAATTCCAATCGAGGTTACTGGCACTGAATCTGATCCAGTAGATGTGCAGACTTTCAGGAATCTGCCTAGAATAGAAACAAATCGTGTTCGAGGCGGAGCTCTTCGCGTGGTCAATGACGGCATAATTGGTCGAGCGGCGAAAGTATCAACAATCGTGGAGAAAATCGGTATGGAGAGCTGGGACTGGCTGAAGAGCGTAGGCGAAGCCAAAGGTGCAGAAAATGAAAAGAAGAAGATTGCAGGCTTTATGGAAGACATAATTGCAGGACGACCTGTCTTCTCTTTTCCCTCCCATCAAAGTGGATTTCGCCTTCGATATGGGCGCGCAAGAAACACAGGACTCGCAGCTATTGGAATAAATCCACTTACGATGAGTATTCTGAATCAATTCCTCGCAGGTGGTACACAAATTCGAATCGAGCTCCCTGGCAAAGGAGGTGTAGTGCTGCCAGTGGACACAATTGAGCCTTCAATAGTGTTACTTGAAGACGGGGCGGTAATTCGAGTAACGGCACAAAACGTTGCCCAGATAAAGAACAAGATCAAGAAAATCCTCTTCCTGGGTGACCTGCTCATCAGCTATGGAGACTTCCTCTACAACAACAAGAAACTGCGTCCCTCTGGGTATACGGAAGAATGGTGGAGCGAAGAGCTTCGGGTGGTTACAACCAGAAACTTCAGAAATGTTGAAGAGGCGGCTGCGGCAGCGAGTCTTTCGGCACACCGATTAATGCAGTTTCTTCGAAGCCCATTCCGACACAAACCAAACGCCGCCGAAGCCTTCGAAATCGCAGAGAAGCTCAATACATCGCTTCATCCAAGCCACACGTTCTTCTGGCAAAACATAACACCTGATGATCTTGGAGTTCTAAGGCAATGGCTGATTCAGTCTCCTACACAGCAAAGAAGTAAGGGAACCTGTGAAATCAAGGGCAGCCTTGTCCAGCCTGTCAAGAACATTCTTGAACGCCTGTGTTGCCCTCATAGAGTCTCTGGCAAGCAGCTAATCCTTGAAGGGGACGAAGCCTACACTCTGGCCAGGCTGCTTTTGGATTCTTCAGAGGACAATATGGAGGCAGGGCAATCCACCTTGGAGATGATCAAGAACCTTTCCAACATTACAGTTCGAGCGAAGGCTCCTACTACAATAGGTGCTAGGATGGGTCGACCTGAAAAGGCTAGACGGAGAGAGATGAGACCACATGTTAATCTCCTCTTTCCCATAGGACTAGCTGGAGGGGCAAAGCGCAATCTGATCTTGGCGGCAAGAAACGGATTGATCAATGTGGAACTAATCAAGCGATTCTGCCCTCGCTGTCATGAAAACACGCTGCAGATAAAGTGCCCAAGATGTGAGACTGAGTCTATTATTCGAAGAACGTGTCCACGGTGTGGCAAGGAGCTTGAGCAAGATGTCTGCCCACAATGCGAGATCCCTGCTCATGGATATGAACGCCAAAGGCTGAACATTAAGGCTCTGGTTACAGCTGCCTGCCAGAGATTAGGAGTCAGGCATCCCCCGATTGTCAAAGGAGTTAAGGGGCTCTCAAACAAGCAAAAAATCCCAGAAGTTATCGAGAAGGGCATTCTTCGAGCCCAAGAAGATCTGTCAATCTATAAAGACGGCACGATAAGGTTTGATGCAACTAATGCTCCCTTAACACATTTCAAACCTTCGGAAATCAAGGTTTCAGTTGACAGACTGCGACAGCTCGGTTACGTGGTTGACTTCAACAATCAGCAATTGAGTGGCAGTGAACAGATTTGTGAACTAAGGGTGCAAGACATCATTGTTCCACAAAAGAGCGCAGCCTACTTCGTGCGCGTCGCAAGATTCATTGATCAACTCCTTGAAAGCGTATACGGACTTCCCAAGTTCTACAAGGTGAAGAATGCCGGAGATCTGGTGGGCCACCTTGTTCTCGGTCTAGCTCCCCACACTTCCGTGGGCATTCTCGGCCGCATAATAGGCTTCACAGATCTTGATGTCTGCTATGCTCACCCTCTCTGGCACTCTGCGAAGCGCCGTGACTGCGATGGAGATGAGGATGCCATCATGCTAGCTCTTGACACTCTGCTGAATTTCTCCAAGAGTTACTTACCCTCTCAGATTGGTGGGATAATGGACGCGCCTCTATTCATAATACCAGTTGTCAACCCAAATGAAGTGCAAAGGCAGGCACATGAATTTGACATTGCCACCAAGTATCCAATTCAATTTTATGAAAAAACAATGGAAAAATCTAGACCCAGCAAAGTGACAAATCTTATCGAACTGATGTCGGACAAGTTGGGAAATGAGAAGCAAGTCGAAGGCTTTGGTTTCACGACTCCTGTTTCCAACATTAACATGGGCAACCGCCAAAGCATGTACAAGAAGCTTAAGAAGATGACCGAAAAACTAGATCACCAAATGGAACTTGCAGAGAAGATTAAGGCAGTCAACTCTCGGACTGTAGCTCTAAGCGTGCTAACCACTCATTTTATGCGAGACATTTCAGGGAATCTCCGAGCGTTTACGTCTCAAAGTTTCCGCTGCAAACAATGTGGGAAACGCTTTCGCCGAATGCCGCTAAAAGGAAAATGCACTGAATGTAGAGGATTATTGTCACTTACAGTTTACCGCGGAGGAATTGAAAAATACCTAGAAGCTGCACGACACCTCATTGACAAATATGGACTCCCCAAATACTATCTTCAGCGTCTATCTTTAGTTCAACAGGAGATAACCTCCCTTTTTGAAGGGAACAAACCTCGCCAAATCAGCCTTGAGAACTTTGCCTAAACCTTTTCTGCGGGAATGTCAATCATGTAGTTGATGACGATGGCCAAACGCGCCTATCATCCAAACTCCTATTTGGCGAAGACTAAAAATGTTAGACAGGGACTAATTTCGCGAACAACAATCCTATTGGTGCTGGAAAAAGAGAACATCTCGACAAGAACCATTTCAGAGAAGTCTGAATTGAGCTACTCCGTCGTGCTTCATCACTTACACCTTCTCGAGGACGAGATGATTGTGGCAATTGTAAGAAAGGGAAAACCTTTCATTTGGGCGTTAACTGGTTTAGGTCAGAAAAGCCTATCCGGATCTAGCTCTTCCTAGTTATGAAAGAGCACTTACACGGTAGTGAACCACACTTCGGACACCCACTTCCATATTTCTGAAGCAACGCAGTTTCTAGATCTAGCTTGAGAAGATTAGCTAATGAAGTGAGCCAAGCAGCAACGTCGGCGAATTCTCCTGCCAGAGCTTCCATGTTTGACTCCGTCAGAGCTTCTCCCAATTCGTCAACTTCCTCTCTAAGCCACTGATAGGTTCCCTCAGTTCCTCGCTTTGAGTCTCTGTGAAAATAGAGGCGGCGCATGAGATTCTGGAAGTTTCTTATGGATACCATCGGTCAGCCTCAGATAACCTAAGACTCAGCGAATCTTGAAGTATTTGTATGCATCTACAGCCTTTTCGAAACAGTAATGAATCTCTGAATAGTTCCGTCTAAACTCCGCAATATCTCCTCTAATTCTACTGCCGACTTCTTTCTCGATAACCACTCGTCGTATGAACTCTGAGATTTCTGACATTTGGGATTCCTTCATGCCGAGCCTCGTGACTTCTGATGTTCCTAGTCTGATTCCTCCAGGATGCATGAAATGGCGACCTTCCTTGATGTCCCATGGAAGCAGGTTGCGATTAATTATCACGTTTGCTTTTTCCAAGGTTTCCTCAATTGTGCCTCCGTCGCCATATTTGGTTACGTCAACAAGAATGACGTGTGACTGTGTGAAGCCTTTGTGTTCTGCCAGCACCTTAAATCCTTGTTCAGACAAAGCTTCTCCTAATGCTTGAGCATTCTTGACTACTTGCTTGGTGTATTCTCTTCCAAACTCGAGCATCTCAGCACAAGCAATGGCTACTCCTGCGAGAGCATGCAAGTGATGGTTGCTGACCATTCCTGGAAATGTAGCTTTCTTGATCTTCTCTGAGTGCTTGAGCCAAGAAAGTACGCCGCCATGTTGAGGGCCAAAAAGGGTCTTATGGGTGCTCAGACTTACAGCATCAGCTCCCTCCCGTAGCGGATCCTGAAAAATCCCACCGGCAATTAAACCGGCAACGTGAGCAGCATCATATGCAACAGTAGCACCTACTTCGTGGAACGTCTGGGCTAGCTCCTTCACAGGATGTGGAAACGGAAAGACACTTGCTCCGAACATAACAAGCTTTGGAGATTTCCCTGTCGCAACCAGTTTCTTTACGCGCTTCTTCGTCTCATCCACATCGATGTTCAACTCTTCATAATCCAGAGCTAGGTATTGAACATCTAGACCACTTACCGCACCAGCTGTGCCTCCCAACCTCTTTTTCCCCGTTGTGATGTGACCACCACATGGAATGGGTAAAGCCATCATAACATCTCCTGGCTCAGTAAAAGCGGAATACAATACGAGATTGGACACCACACCGGAAATTGGGCGTACATCAACAAACTCCGCAAGGAACAGTTTCTTCATCAAATCCATACAGAGAAGCTCGACTTGATCAATGTATGAACAACCTGCATAGACACGTTCACCTGGCCAACCCTCGGCGTATCGATGGCCGAAATCGCTCGCTAACGCCTCTCGAACAGCAGGGCTTGACACATTCTCGCTGGCGATAAGTGGAATACTCTCCTGAAACCATCTGTGATGTTTCTCGAGCAACCCAAATATTCGGTTGTAAGATTCATGAGCTGACAATTCTGCACCTCTGTCTACTGAAGGTTCGTCTTGGAAATAAAAGCTTTGAAACGAGCACTCACTGGTGAGAGTACACTACCTCTGGTGCGAGGTGGTGCACCTTTCAGATGTCGTGGACAAGTCAGTAACTGTAATTGATTCGAAGTTCAACGCGTAACATTAATTAGCCTACGTCTAATGAATATCAACTGCACAGGAGTTTACAGGGTTGAGTAGGAAGAAAAAGAGGGAAAGTGGTGCGCCTATGCCGGCAGCAAGCGCTGGGTTACTCAGGTTTTTTGAAGAGGAAACCAAAGGTGTTCAGATACGCCCTGAGCTAATCATCGTCCTTTCAATTGCATTGATAGTTTTTTGTTTGCTTGCACAGCTTTACAGTACAGGAGCATTCTCCTGACTTACTATGTCAGTCTTCGCTCTTGTGAAGAACTTCTATTCGCTGAACCGAATTCAAGTTCAGGAATATTTCGCTTCTATCCTCTCTACCGGCAATTTGAGGTATTGGGTTCGCTATTGTTGCACGGAAAATCACTGCCTCAGCATTTGAAAGCCATATACCTGGAGGATCATAAGTAACCGCTACCAGGTCTCCCTCAAAACCATAAGCCTGATTCAGAATCACCAAAAGCTTATTCCCCACGTTTCTCTCCAGCATGTGAAAGATTGAGGGAGGTGGGATGGAATTAGATGACATAAACAGTCTGTACTCTCTAGTGAACGCACCCTCATAAATAACTTGCGCGCACAGAAGCTATTCTCCTCAGATAATTCAATCAAATATAGACTGCGGAGTTCCCAACCTTAATATTGAGGAAAACCACCAGAAAGGAGATTTGTGCGAGGCCTCGACCATCCTTGAATTCAAATGAAAGCTTGGACCATTCAATTGAAAGAGCAGAGAAACACTACTACTCGCTGTTCACGATGCCATCCTACACAAGAATAGCTATCTTCACAGGTATAGAATGCTTCCTCAGTGGCATTATAGCCATTTTGCCTCTTAGTTTCGGATTTGACGGGCTTTCCTCGGCTTTGCAGTTCAGTCTTGCTTTCTTCCTCGTGTCGGTTGCATCAGATATTGTCATCAGACAAGTACCAATGAGATCTGATCAAATCTACAAGATACGGCGCGGTGCCGGGCTTTCCATGTTCTCCAATCTTCTATGGCTTGGGTTCCTCATACTCGGATCTTTGGCTATTCGGCTTTCAGGATATTGGGGCTTCTGGTTTGACCTTCTGTGGATTTGTCTTAGCGCAATCTGTATCCTTCGTCTGATCGTGTTTTCAGCGACCAGTTACTCCGCTTATTGGAAAAATGTTTTTGCGGCGATATTTCAGCCGATTGTATGCCTAATAGCCATGCTTTATGTACCCTACTCTGTCGGAGGATTGATTGAGTTCACAGTAACTGATCTGGTGTTTTCGATCTCAATCGCTCTTCTCACAGCATACTTGTTCATTAGTTCAGTTGACAAAATTGGGGTGAGGTCTCTTCAGATCCCCACAACATCAATCTTGAAGGCCTTTCTTGCCAATTGGATGGAAGGTCTTAATGGCCCTGTAGAACGTCTTCTGGAGAATCTTGGTGGAAAGAGAACTATTAATTTCTCAGCTATTGGATTCAAGCTTGGAACCAAGTTCAAAGCAATAGCGATTATTCCTTCGTTCCATCCAGGGCCTTTCAGAAATGTTGGGAGCAGCACACTTCCATTTATGATCCAAGAGGCACTAGAAAAGAAACTAGGTTGTTTTGCTGCAGTTCCTCATGGCTTGTTTGGTCACGAGTTTGATCTGTCTTCTCAAACGCAAAATCAGAAGGTGTTGAAGAGTATACTGGGATCCACAGATTTCGACACTGTGGCGGATAAAGGCACCGCTTTAGTGAGGGTAAGCAATGGTGTTGCCAGTGCTAGTTGCCAGATGTTCGGAAAATGCGCATTCATCTCCTTGACTCTGGCGCCTGAGACTACTGAAGACTTTCCAAAGGAAATCGGAGATTTCATTCTCGAAGAAGCAGCAAAACTGGAGCTCTCCCATGTCGTAACAGTAAACGCTCACAACAGTATTAACAATCCCTTTGATGTGAGGAACGCAGTGAAATCCTTGAAGGAAGTTGCTGTGAAAGCGTTGAGAGAAGCTTCCCAGGTTACTCAATACCCACTTGAAGTTGGCGTGGCAAAGGTTGTCCCAAGAGAATTCAGCCTAGCTGATGGAATGGGACCTGGCGGGATAGGTGTTCTACTTATTAGAAACAACGGAAGGCTTTGCACCTACGTGACAATTGACGGCAACAACATGGTTTCGGGATTACGAGAAAAAATCCTTGAATCATTGAATAGTTCTGGGATTGATTCAGGAGAGATCTTCACGACTGACACACATGCAGTAAACGCGATCGAAATGACCACTCGGGGCTACCACCCTATCGGGGAGGCAATACCTCACGACAGACTACTTGGTCACATAAGAGATGGTGTCAATGAAGCACTGAGCAACATGGAGCCTGTTTCCTTTGGTTATAATGTAGGCGCAGTTGCTGACGTTGGAGTTGTTGGAGAAGCGCAGATCAAGAGAATCACGCTACTCGCAGATAAAGCGCTACACCACGCTAAGAAGATCGCGGCTCCTCTGTTCGGTGCTGCAGGTGCGGCTCTAATCGTATTCCATGTTCTAATCTAGACTTGGCTAGGTCATGCTGCATCTTTTCAGCAGTCTGTTCCAGCGCTTGTCGATCTTATTCTGAAGATCACTTTTCACGTGCTCAAAGTTAGGACTGAAGAGGTGTCTAAAACGGCGCTGCATCTTCAAGTATTCTTCTATAGGCTTCTTTCTGTCAGGTTTCAGAGCTACCATTCTGCTTTGGGGGGACAAGCTGTACTTTCCGTCAACTGCCTCCCACAAAGGAAAGACGCATGTTTCGACTGCTAGGCGAGCGATTTCCACTGTTTTGCTAGTATCATAGCGCCAACCTCGTGGACACGGAGCGAATACGTGAAGGAAGGCGGGGCCTTCTGCTTCAATTCCCTTTCGGGCTTTCATGAGTACGTCTTGCCAATAGGCAATTGTTGCGGTTGCGACATAAGGAATATCATGGGCTACCATTATATCCGCAATTGGCTTCTTGAACTGGGTCTTCCCAGGGATAAGTTTGCCCGCTGGAGAGGTGGTTGTGGAGGCGCCAAGAGGTGTGCCTCCGCTTCGCTGAATCCCCGTGTTCATGTAGGCTTCATTGTCATAAAGGACATACAGAAAGTCATGACCTCGCTCCGCAGCTCCTGACAAGGCCTGTATTCCGATATCGAAGGTTCCTCCGTCTCCGGCAATTGCTATCACATCAACATTTTGTTTGATGACTCCTTTTCTCTTCATGGCTTTTAACGCAGCTTCGATGCCTGATGCGTTGGCTGCTACGTTCTCAAACGCAGTGTGAAGCCACGGTACTCGCCACGCAGTGTAGGGATATATCGTTGAAACTACTTCCATGCACCCTGTTGCGTTGGTGACAATCGTCGGTCCTCTGGTGGCTTTCATAATTTGCCTGAGAGCAACAGCGGGCCCGCATCCAGCGCACGCTCTGTGGCCGGATGTGAACAACTCAGGCTTCTCTACGATTTCCTTTGCCGTGAATTTCCAAGGTCTCTGTGTCATATCACCGCCTCCTATTCGCGGACTCCCGCGAAACTTACACGCTTCTTAACTGTGTTGGTTTCAAGGATCTTCTTGAGATCCATGTAAATGTCTTGGACGATGCTCTGGGGCATGTCTCTTCCTCCAAGACCGTATATGTAGTTCACAACATGAGGATGGGCTTGAGCATCGTATAACACGTGGCGAACCTCATGAAATAACGGTCCTCCGTGCCCACCAAAGCTATTGCTTCTGTCCATGACCGCTACAGCCTTGACACTCGCCAAAGCAGAGATGATGTCGCTTGATGGGAGTGGTCTCAGGGAGCGAAGACGCAGCAGTCCTGCTTTGAGTCCCTTTGCACGGAGCTTATCTACGACTGTTTTGCTGGTTCCAGCAGCTGAGCCAACGCATACGGCGGCGACTTCAGCGTCTTCAAGACGATAGGGGTCAATTAGACCATTACCGTACTTGCGTCCACTTAGTTGGGCATATTGGTCATTGACTTCGCTGATTATGTGTGAAGCACATTTCATTGCGTCTTCCTGCTGCCTCTTGAGTTCAAAGTAGTAGTCGTAGAGAGCCAAAGGCCCCATCGTTATAGGGTTGCCCGTATCAAGTTTGAAGGGCACTTGTCTACCTTCGTGGCCCATGATCTTAGGTATGAGTCTTTTCCCGACGAAGTCCTTCACAGTCTGATCAGGAAGTGTTCTTACGTTTTCAAGGGTGTGGCTGAGGAAGAAGGCATCAAGGCACACCATGACCGGGAGGAGCACTTCTGGATTCTCAGCTATTCGAAAGGCTTGGATGATGGAATCATAAGCTTCTTGAGAGTTCTCCACATAGATTTGGATCCAACTACTGTCTCTCTCAGGCATGCTGTCTGAATGATCGCAGTGAATGTTAATGGGGGCAGATAGAGCTCTGTTGGCGATTGCCATTATTACCGGGGCCCTGCAACCCGAGGTGACATATAGTATCTCATGCATCAAGGCAAGACCCGCCGAAGCTGTTGCAGTGAAGGTTCTAGCTCCTGTGGCAGAAGCAGACAAACATGCTGTCAGGGCACTGTGTTCTGACTCAGTGCAAACAAACTCAGTGTCCACCTCTCCGTCGGCCACGTATTCGCTGAATCTTTCGACAATTATTGTCTGAGGCGTTATGGGATATGCTGCCACCACGTCGACATCTGACTGTTTGGCAGCAAGAGCCACGGCCTCATCTCCGTTCAAAGCAAGGGTTTTCTGTTCCTGAAGAGCTGTCACGTCACGCCTCTCCTTCTCTCACCATCTCTATCGCATGGGATGGGCATTCATTGGCGCATATTCCACAGCCCTTGCAGAAGGCATAGTCAAACTCAATATCCTGCCTGTCTTTATTCCACTTTATAGATGAATCGGGGCAAATCAAGGGACATAGAAGGCATCTTGTGCACTTTTCAGGATCACGTACAGGCTTGAAGGTTCGCCAGTCACCAGTTAGGTACTCAGTGGCTGGTTTCCAGCAGACCCCAGCAATCGGAATTTCGCTCCATCCCTTCTTCTTCCCACTCATTGCATTTTCGCCTCCCTATAGGCCTCCCTAATCACAGCAATGTTTCTTTCAGCCAACTCCAATCTGAAGCGTTGCTTGACGACTTCTTCGATACTTGTCAAGTCCACCAACGATGCTGCGCGCGTGGCAGCACCAAGCATAGACGTGTTCGTAATAGGCGCATTCAGAATCTTAATTGCGATGTCAGTTGCTGGAACACTCCAGAGTGTCTGAGTCTTTGCAACGTCCAGCTTCTTTCTCAACTCTAAGGGATTCTCTTTGGTGTTGACAACAAGTACACCATCTTGAGCAAGGCCTTGAGTCACTTTAACAGTCTTTAGAAGAGTCGGATCAAGTACAACTGCTACATTCGGATCGTAAATAGAGCAATGAAGCTTGATTGGTTCATCACTGATTCTCGTAAATGCTGCGAGGGGAGCGCCCATGCGTTCAGGGCCGAACTCGGGAAATGACTGAACATGCTTTCCCTCAAGTATAGCAGCCTTGGCCAAGAGCTCACTCGCTGTCCATGCTCCTTGGCCGCCTCTACCATGCCATCGTATTTCTTTCATCCCTTTTTCCTCTGGAAACTAATTCTAAGTGCTCCTGTCCAATATACACGTTTCCCTGAAAGTAGTAAACACCATAGGAAACATTCGAAAGTACTAGCTTGACAAGACCTGGATCACAGACGCTTGTCGCGTGAGTAGCTGCTGCAACTGCAGACTGAAACTGGTGCGAAACACTTTTCCCTTTCTACTGATACTTCTAACATCCTACCCTATCCTGAATGGAACTGAAGCTAGCCGTTAGCATGAGTTGGAGGATTCAAGAGAAAATGGGGAAGATAGTGATTGATGAAAACACGTGTAAGGGATGCACTCTATGCGTTGGGGCTTGCCCATTTCGTCTAATACAGATCTCAAAGCGAATTAACTCTAAAGGGTATTTTCCAGCTGAGTTCGTTGATGAGGACCACAAGTGCACTGGATGCACTCTCTGTGCGATTATGTGCCCTGACGTAGCTATAGAGGTTTACCGAGAAAAGAAGATTGGAGGCGAAAAATGATGGAGAAGAGATTCATGACGGGAAATGAGGCAATTGCTGAGGCTGCAATTCAAGCTGACTGTCGATACTTCTTTGGCTACCCCATAACTCCTCAGAGCGAAATCCCTGAATACATGTCAAAAAGACTTCCAGAAATTGGAGGAGTTTTTCTTCAAGCTGAAAGCGAAGTGGCAGCGATTAATATGCTCTTTGGGGCAGCTGGTGCTGGTGCCAGAGTGATGACGTCTTCCTCCAGTCCAGGAATAAGCCTAATGCAGGAAGGAATCTCATACATAGCAGGTGCCCAACTTCCATGTGTCATAATCAACATTATGCGTGGGGGACCAGGATTAGGCGGGATCCAGCCTTCACAATCCGACTATTTCCAAGCTACCAGAGGTGGAGGACACGGCGACTATCGTTTAATTGTTTTGGCACCACACACGGTTCAAGAAGCAGTCACTCTGACAATGGAGGCTTTCAACTTGGCTGACAAATATCGGAATCCTGTCATGGTGCTGGGTGATGGCTATATCGGCCAAATGATGGAACCTGTTGAGTTCAGAAAAGAGGATCCCCCTCAACTTCCTGAAAAGAAATGGGCTCTAACTGGCGCCAAGGGACGCCCTTCAAACCTGGTGAAGAGCCTATACCTGGACCCTGAGGCTTTGGAAAAGCACAATCTAGGAATTAACCACAAGATTCAAGAAATAATCCACAACGAGGTTAGGGTTGAAACATACAGAGTTGAAGACGCTGATGTGATCATTGCAGCTTACGGAACAGTTGCAAGAATTGCCAAAACGGCCATAGAAGTTCTGCGTGAGAAAGGCTACAATGTCGGAATGGTGAGGCCAATTACCGTCTTTCCTTTTCCTTATTCAGCTTTCGAGAAACTTGCTGACAACAATCGCAAATTCTTGGCGATCGAAATGAGTCTGGGCCAGATGATAGAGGATGTTAGGCTCGGTGTTTGTGGCAAAGCTTCAGTGGCGTTCTATGGAAGAACTGGAGGCATGGTTCCAACATATGATGAAATCGTATACCAAACACAACGGCTCATCAAGGAGGGCTCCTGAGAAATGCAAGTGGAAGTGGAAAAGGTCTTCACCCGACCCAAAGCACTGCGATCCGTGACAACAAAGTATTGTCCTGGTTGTGGACACGGTATTGCAGCCCGTCTTGTTGCTGAAGTAATTGATGACTTAGGAATCAGAGAGCAAACTATAGGTGTTTCCCCGGTTGGCTGTTCAGTGCTTCTCTACAACTATCTGGATATTGACATGTATGAAGCTGCACACGGTCGGGCACCAGCAGTGGCAACAGGGTGCAAACGTGTACATCCAGATCTGGTCGTGTTCACATACCAGGGAGATGGAGATTTCGCATCGATAGGAACCGCTGAGGCAGTTCATGTGGCCGCTCGTGGAGAACTAGTGACAACAGTGTTTATCAACAACGCAATCTATGGAATGACAGGCGGGCAAATGGCACCCACTACACTACTGGGCCAAAAAACCTCAACTTCCCCTTTGGGACGAAAATCGAAACAAGCTGGCTTTCCAGTGCGAATGGCTGAGCTCCTCGCGACACTGGATGGAGCTAAATACATTGCCAGAACAGCTGTGAATAATCCGAAAAACACAATTCAAACCAAAAAGGCCCTGAAGAGAGCATTTGAGACACAGATCAAAGGTTTGGGCTATTCAATGGTCGAGATCCTGTCTCAGTGCCCTGTAGGGTGGCACATGACGCCTGTTGACGCCGCACAATGGGTGCAGGACAAGATGATTCCATATTACCCCCTCGGTGAGTTCAAAGTTCCAGAAGAGGGATGACAATGGAAAAACCTCTCTATGCCAACGTAATAATGGCGGGGTTCGGAGGCCAAGGATTGATGTTTATCGGAAAACTCCTCGCCTACAGTGGAATGAAAAGTGGAAAACACGTGACATGGATACCTTCATATGGTCCCGAAATGCGTGGAGGGACTGCTAACTGTACGGTGGTCATCTCCGATGCGGAAATCGGTTCACCAGTCATAACATCTCCTCAAGCACTAATAATTATGAATAATCCTTCTCTTGAAGCCTTTGAACCACGTGTACAATCCCAAGGGCTTATGTTCCTAAACAGCTCTCTGGTCAACCAACAGACAACAAGACACGACATTGAATCCATAAATATCCCTGCAAACGACATTGCACTACAACTCGGTGAAGGTAAGGCTGCCAATATGGTTATGCTAGGAGCCTACATATCTCGAACAAAAGTTGTGACAAAAGACAGCATCTACGAAGGTCTAAAGGAGTTCTTCGGAGAGAAGAATCAATTCCTTGACGTGAATAAGCGTGCCTTTGAGGAAGGCATGGCATACGGTGCAGTCTCCAGAAAGGAGACTTGATGCACCATCTGCTAGTCTGATGCATAGGAAAACTATAAGAGAAGCTCGTCAGGTCATATAAACCAGAATCCCACGCAACGAATCCAGATGGGATCATTTGGCATCGACGCCTCAAGCAATTTGAGGAGGAAGAAGGCATGAATGAAGAAGAGACTGCACGAGCGGAATCAGTGAAATCCGAAAAGGTAACAGCCACCAGCGAAAACGTTGTCCTCATCGGTCGGAAACCAGTTATGAACTATGTGGTTGCCTGCCTCACGTTTTTCAATTCAGGTGAGAAGGATATATGCATCAAAGCCAGAGGCAGAGCGATTAGTACAGCCGTCGACACTGTCGAACTTCTCCGACGCGGATTCGCGACAGATGTGAATGTGAACAGCATAACTATTGGCACTGAAGAAGTGCAGAGAGAAGAGGGAAGAAAGAGCAACGTTTCAACAATTGAGATCAATCTAGCCAAGCCCTAAACCTCGAACAGGGTCTAACTCCTCGATAGTCGCACGAGACCTGATCTACACTTTTCCTATTCGAGGTTCCAACAGATACCTATAAATTCTCTTTCAAGCTAATCATAATCTTCACTCAGAGGGTGAATAGATTGTCATCTTACCCAAAAATAGTAGTAACACCCCCAGGACCAAAAGCCAGAGAGCTCGCAAGGCGAGACGAAAAGGTGATCTCACAATCATTTGTACGTTTCTATCCTCTCGCAATCCAGAGTGGAAGGGGCTGCATAATCCGAGACGTCGATGGGAATGAATACATTGACTTCAATTCCGGCCTAGTATGTCTCAATGTTGGCCACAGCCACCCAAAGGTCACGGAGGCGATCAAGAACCAGCTAGACCGATTTCTACACTACTCAGTAACTGACTTCATGTACAATGAAGTGGTTGAAGTCGCTGAGAAGCTTGTGGAAATCACTCCCGGAACATGGGATAAGAAAGTGTTCTTTTCGAATAGCGGCGCTGAGGCCGTAGAGGCTGGTGCGAAACTTGCACGCTGGCACACACGAAGGCCGTTGTATATCGCCTTTGTCAGTGCGTTCCATGGGCGAACCTTTGGAGGAATGTCCTTTACAGCTAGCAAACCAGTCCAAAGACGCTATTTTTCCCCTCTGGTGCCCGGCGTGACTCATGTACCCTACGGCTATTGCTACCGATGCCCTTTCAAGCTTACCTATCCAGACTGCCACTATTGGTGCATAGATTTCATCGATGAATACCTCTTGCAAAAGTACATACCACCAGAGGAAGTCGCAGCCTTCGTGTTTGAACCAATACAAGGTGAAGGCGGTTACGTCGTTCCTCCCCCTGGATACTTTCAAAGGCTCAAGAAACTAGCTGACAAGTATGGCATACTATTGATGGACGATGAAGTTCAGACCGGAATGGGAAGAACCGGCAAGTGGTTCGCTATAGAGCATTGGGACGTACAGCCAGACTTGGTATGTATCGCCAAATCCATAGCTGCCGGCCTCCCTCTGGGCGCAATGGTGGCACGAGCCACAATAATGGATTGGGAAGGAGGCTCTCACGCCAGCACTTTTGGAGGCAACCCTGTCTCCTGCGCAGCTGCTTCAGCAGTTATAGATGTAATTCTCGATGAAAAATTACGAGAAAATGCAGCAAAACAAGGGACCTACATGATGAAGCGTCTTCAAGAGCTTAAAGATGAGAGTGAGATAATTGGTGACGTTCGCGGAAAAGGGTTGATGGTAGGCGCTGAACTGGTTGAAGACAAAGCCAGCAAGAAACCTGCGTCGAAGAAGGCCGAAGCAGTCATGACCCGAAGCTGGAAACGCGGTGTTGCAGTAATAACCTGTGGCAAGTCAACCATACGCTTGGTTCCACCACTCATAATCACACGAGAACTCGTTGAAGCAGGGCTTGACATAATAGAAGACGCGATTAAACAAGTTGAGAAGGAAGGATAGCTCCCTCTATCAGATCCTCCAGACGAACAGTGACTTCTTCCCAGGAAAAGCCGGAAGCTGTAGGCACATGCATTTGTTGGTCGAAGAGCTCAGAACTCTCATTGAGAAGTCTCGAGGGATTTGAGTATGGAAGGTGAAAGCGATAGGGATTCGAAAAGAGAGCCAGAGGAGGGCATGAAATGCCTGGAATCGGAGGATTTCACGTTGAGATGCCAAGAATGCTCAAACAATCACTTCTTACCCTCCTTTTTGATTTAGGTGGCATTGCAGCGGGTCTGATCATAGCTTCTTCTTTCAGTGTGTTCATAAGCGAACAATGGATCGTTGCCCTCTACCCCGGAATTCTCAGCATGCGAGGAGTTATCGGCGGTTTGTTCACCGGTCGTTTGAGCACAGCGTTGCATCTAGGCACAATCAACACAAGCTTCTTCGGCAAAGATGCTGAAACACTCCATTCACTATGGAGTTCGATTGTGGTGTTGGCGTTTGTGAGCAGTATACTGTTGGGCGGTTTATCCCTTCTTTTTGGAAGCATTTTGTGGGGAGTAGACCTGTTGAATACACTCAGCATCTTCGGGTCAATCATTGCCACCATGGGACTCTCCTTGGTGGCTATATCACCGATAACAATAGTCATCGCCTTCTCTTCTTTCAAGAGAGGTCTGGATCCAGACGTAGTAGTCTACCCAACAATCTCAACGGTTGCAGACATCTTGGCTACTCTGTGCTACATTCTTGTGTTGAGTCTACTACTTTTCTCTGGCATGATAGGGAAGCTAGTTGGACTTGTTGTTTGTGCGGTCTTCTTCTGTGTTGTTCTTCTGGTTTCCTACAGGAATAGAAGGAAACCAGAGTTCAGAAAAACCATGAAAGAGGCTGTCTATACATTGGTCCCGATAGCTCTCCTAGTCAACGTTACAGGGTCTGTGCTTTCTCGAATAAGTACAAGAATTAGTCGTAGACCCGAAGTCTACATTGCCTATCCTGCTCTCATTAACATGATGGGAGATGTTGGAGCAATAGTCGGTTCCACGGCTACCACAAAACTTGCATTAGGAACCTTGGACTCGTCTCTGAAATCAATCAGCAACCATAAGATTCAGATAGCCGCAGTGTGGACTGCCTCAATTATTGTCAGTGTCATTCTCGCTGTGATATCATCCATAATCCGAGTTCCTATAGGTTCTCTTGGAGCAATGACGTTCGTCTTCGTGATTCTGACAACCAACTTGCTCTCAGCATTCTCATTGATCTTGATTGCCTTTGGTGTTGCCGTTCTCACTTTTCACAGAGGTCTCGATCCGGACAACTTCGTCATCCCCATAGAAAGCTCATTGGCTGACGCAGTGACAACCACCTTCCTACTATTCTCATTAGGTCTGATTGGATGAATCTTTTGTATAGGAAGAATTATCTGCTGTCTCACAGTATGTTATTGAGGTGGCTGGCACCTCCTAGTGGAGTGTTCTGCGCCGAATGGTGAAGTTGGAGAAAATAGAATACAAACCAATTTCAGTAAGAAACTTGCTAGTTGAAATCAAAGACTTATCCGAATTAATGATAGATCTCGCCTACTCGGCAGCCCTTTTCGACAGCAAAGAACTTGCCGAAGAGGTGTTGGAGCTTGAAGAGCGTGTGGACACTCTCGTGTACCTCTTGGATATGAATGTTATGATCGCAGTCAGAGATGCTCAAGATGCTGAACTTCTTGTTGGTGTTTCGGTAGTAGCCTCGGCAGCTGACAGAATTTCAAATGCAGCGGCTGACATTGCCACGCTGATCATGAAAGACGTCGGAATCCATCCGATTGTTCGCCAAGCTTTTGAGAAGGTTGAAGAACATCTTGTTCGGGCAAGAATCTCTTCAACTTCTATCTTGAACGGGAAACCTCTCCGCAAACTCGAACTAGCTGCAAGGATCGGTGTTGATGTCATCGCAATTAGGCGCAACAAGGAATGGATGATAAAGCCCAAAGACCTTAACCTCCAAAGAGATGACATCCTGATTGTCCGTGGCGCACCTCATGGGGTTGATGAGATGAAAGGTCTTGCTGAGGGCACAATAAAGGAGCTGCAGGAATAGTGAGTGGAAAACTAGAGCATTTTAAAATGATCGCCAATAAACTTGCAGAGCTCAAGGACACCTCTGAACTGATAATTGATCTGGCCTACTCCGCTCTTCTATTGAAGAGCACTCACTTAGCTGAGGAAGTTCAGGCTTTAGAGGAACGGTTGGACGACCTTCATACAGAATTCGAAAAGCTAGTTCTGTCAAGCGGTTTCAAGCCAGAAGAATCCCAGGACTTCCTGGGTCTGATCAGACTGGGTGTGACCACTGAGCAGATTGCAGATGCGGGGGCGGAGATTGCTGAAGTGGTTCTGAGGGGCTTGGAGCCTCATCCAATATTGACTCTCGCAATTGAAGAGGCTGAGGAGACCGTGGTACGAGTGCAAATAGCCTCTGACTCTTCTTTGGTCGGAAAGACTCTCCGACAAGCCCAGATACACGAAGAAACAGGTATGTGGATCTTGGCGATCAAGAGAAACGATGTATGGATACGCCCGAAACCGAGTACCATGATAGAGGCACAAGACGTTGTGATCGCTTCAGGATATTCTGAGGGGGAAGAAGATCTTGAGATGTTGGCTTCCAGACAAAGATGAGGACAGTATTTCTGTAAGTCTCAGAAATCATCTGAGAGCATCCAACCTATTCTGCGTGGACGGTGAATCATCTTCGAGCGATAGACGCAATGCCTTCAGTCAAGGTTGATCTTCTCTCGGTACGCTTCGATATCCAAGAAGCCATGACCACTGATATTCATGCAGATGGCCTTATCCTCGCCTGCCTTCTCAGCCTTCCGGGCTTGGTCTATGCCGGCCTTCACTGCATAGGCTGACTCAGGCGCTATGAGCCAGCCTTCACTCTGGAAAAAGCTTCTAGCTGCTTCAAAGACTGCCTTTTCATCTATGTTATAAGCAATTGCTTTTACCACATTGTGACTCCGCAAGGCGCTAACCAATGGAGCGGCCGCGTGGTACCTCAGTCCATCGGCTTTGATTGGCACCATTTCTCTCTGATGCCCCAGAGTAAACATCTTGAGTAATGGGGTCTGTTCCGCAACGTCCCCAAAATCATATCGGTATTCTCCGCTAACTAGATTTGGAGCTGCTTCAGATTGAGCAGCGAGAAACGCACATTTCCTTTTGCCCTGAAGAACCTCGCCTGCAAAAGGCAGCGCAATGCCGCCGAAATTAGATCCCCCTCCCAGACAACCCACAATCAGGTCAGGCTCGTCATCTATTAGCTGGAACTGTCGAATTGTCTCTAATCCTATCAGAGATTGGTGAATCAAGACATGGTTCAAGACTGATCCCAAACAGTAAACACTGCCATCGTGTAAACTAGCGTATTCTAATCCTTCGGAAACTGCGATTCCTAAGGATCCGGAATGCTGTGGGTTCTTCGCCAACAGATTGCGGCCAATCTTGGTTTCCCTACTGGGGGACGCGTGAACGGTTGCTCTTAGAAGTTTCATGAAGGTTTTACGGTCAGTTTTCCAGTCGTGGACTGCTCTGACCCAGAACACAATACAGTCTAAATCCATCAATCGTGCTGCATAGGATAAGGCGCTGCCCCATTGGCCCGCACCAGTTTCAGTTACTAGAGTCGCTTTTCCTTCTTGCGCAGCATAATAGGCTTGGGCCAGAGCTGTGTTGACCTTGTGTGACCCAGTTGGTGACAGGTCCTCTCGCTTGTAGTATAATCTGACTTTCTTCAGTCTAAGTTGTTTCTCAAGTCTCCGTGCCCTGTACAGAGGCCTGGGTCTCCCCGCTTGAATGTAAAGATCTCTAATCTCTTCGGGAATTGGAATCCAACGATCCGACGAGGTTTCCTGTTTTAAACATTCATGAATCATTGTTTTTCCTAGGAAATCCATGCGGGATGGACCAGTTTCAGGTTCTTTTGGAGGCGGCAGCGGTTCAGGCAAATCAGGAGCTATATTGTACCATTTCTTAGGTAAGTCCTCAACGGGAAGAGAAATCTGATTTGTCTTCAATGAATTCACCAGATCAAGGAGACGTATATTCTAACAGTGTGTTGAAATAAGTGTTTTCATGTGTCCTGACTGTTATAATTCAAGGAAAGCAATGACATATTGACTGCAGCTAGGTCGCTATCTGAGTCGAGGCGCGGGTGACTATCTCCAGTTGATCTCCGAATCCCTTTTTTACCTGAGCGTTTTTTAATGTGACTGTTGAACCCGCAGGTAGTTCTGCGATTCTCCTCGCCTGCTCTTCCCAGGCAGATACTCTAATCTTACCCGTGTGATCTTCGAGTTCAAAGGAAGCGAGAAGAACTTTGCTACCCCGTCTAGTTGTTACTTCCCTAAGGTTCGGCTCTGTCTTCACTGTTCCATGGATCACATCTATTCTTGATCCTTCTCTTAGCTCTGAGATTCTGGGGCAACTGTCTTGCACTCTTTCGATTGAGGGAAAATCGGCATCTGTGCATTGTTCCGGGACTGTTTGTATGCTACCTCGTTGTCCAACATGTAGTTCATTCTGTCCATACTTCGACTTTCTAACGTAGCTGTGTTCCACTGCTATCACGTGACCGAGCCGAATTCTATCGACAAGCTCCACCTGTTCATTCCATAGAACGACTCTGATGCTCCCTGACTTGTCAGCAATTGTCAGGTGTGCAACTTGGCCTTGTCGATTTCGCCGTGAGAAGGTTTGTGGTTTTCCCAAGGCCACTACTCTGCCTGTGATTGTCACGTTGTTCAGACCAGAAACGAGTTGTTCTACATACAGTTTCGGAGAGGGTTTTCCAAGTTTGAATTTGACTCCGTGTTCAGCTGCCACTAGCCGTGCTGCCGATGCATCAGTCAGAAGACCTCCACTAGCTGTCTTTCTTTCTTGAATCCGCTTTTCAACATCCTGGCGAGTCAGGCTTGGGCAGCGGGCAAGAATGCTCAATATGGCTTCTTCCATATTCATCTATCTTTCACAACAACTGCACAAAAGCCATAGCTTGTTTCATATAAACCTACTTTTGCTACTGGATCTTGTCTCATGCTGGGATCAGTTATTGGTGACTAGCATTCCTGTGAGTGGTTCACTCTGCATTAACATACACGTGATGGAAACTGACTGATTTCATGCACAGAAGGAAAAGCTTTGACATATGAATCGAGAGATTTCAGCTATTCTGCTATGTCTTCTCGGCCTCTAAGCAGCTGGAGGAAGATTACCGCTAGAGCCACAAAAGATGTGACCATTAGTATCATTATGATCGACTGGAAGAACTCAGATATGCCCATGTTGTCACCTTTTTCATAGTATTTGGAATTCCTTATTTAAGCTATCTCTTCTCTCCATTCTCTCATTAACGCTTCATATAATTCGTCGTTTTCCTCGTAGAGGTCGAAGGAGTCTAGAATCTCTGAGATTTTTTGGGCTATCAAATGATAGCACAGGTGTACATTTCTATCGATGACACGAAAGTAGAAGTCGTCGCAGGAGCAGAAATCGGCTGCCGGCATTATCAGGTAGTCTCTTTCTTTGCCTACCACAATCCATACTGTACGGTTACTAGGCTTGAATACGTATTTCTTGACGCGTTTTCCTCGAATTGCTTCCATGGCTTTTGTGAAGCGTTGGCCAAATGCAGCGAGGAGTCTGCCACAATCGTTGTCTGTAATGGTTTTCGTTTCCGATGCTTTTCGGCAGATTCTCCGAAGGGTTCTAAGTTCTGAAGGTTTCATCAAGATGTGTCACCGCACTTTGTTCAATATTGTCGAGCGAGTACTGCTAGTTATGGGTGCTCACGCAAGAGTGTGGTGAATATGCGATGTTTCCAAGAGCTTCTCCTGTGCTTTGCTCGCATTCTGGCTGATTAAGTGTTGCAGCTGAAACTTCTCCTAAGAACTCCTTTGAAAGCACATGAATTGACGATTCTCCATGCTTTTAAGATTTCTTCTTGACAGACTAGTCCAGCGAGCTAAGTTGCTCAACTCTTCCCAAGAACGTTCCATCTAATAGGTATACTTCGGCTGCATTGATGTTTACAGCGTCTGACCGAAGGAGTGGACCAACATACCTGCTGCGTTCAGTCTTCCGGTTGATCGGGCGACCTCCAAGAAAGTCATTGAAACAAGGCATTATTATCAGTTTCTTGCTCTTGGTTCGGTCCAACCGTTTCAATGCTGATACCCTCGTATTTCTCGCATGCGCACCTTTGTTTCTTCTTCCCAGGTAGACATCGGTGAGTTTCTCGGCATCGAGGCTAGCTTTGATCCAAGCAGGAGACGTGATCCGCAACCCAAAGTAGTCTCGGAAGGCAACCGTTGGATGAACATGACCCATGACAATTGTTGGGCACGCGAGAAGCTTCGGAGCTGGCCAAGTGTGCCCATGGAAAAGTCCAATGTTTCCAATCTTGGTTCCAGTTGATGGGTACACTTTTATTGTGGGTAAGAGTAGCGGTTCAAGATTCCCATCGTGGTTCCCACGGACAATCTGTATTTTCTGAATCTGAGTTTCTATGGTCTTGAAGAAGTCTGGAACATCTTGCCACTCTCCCCGTTCAGCTCTTGCTATTGTGTGTTTTACGTCACCAAGAATCATGAGGGAGTCTGGCTTCACTGATTCTGCCAGGCGTAGAAGCTTCCGTTGGATTTTCGGCATCTGAGATGGGATGTGGATTCCTTTTCTCGCCAGATTTGCTTCCCACCCGAGATGAAGATCTGCTATAATCAGTGTTCTTTGGTGTTTTGCTTTGTAGAGGAATGCAGGATAATCTTTGATCGGGGCTATCATGTTCTGCTGGCCTCTTGTATTATTCCAAGGATTCTTTGGTGAAGATGCTTATTTCCAGATGCTACGAATCTTAGTCTTTCCTCCGGATCAAGGCTGAATGAGAGCGCAGTGTTTTCAAGCGTTGTGACGGATGCCCCCGCTTCCTGAGCTATGAGGGCAGCAGCAGCTATGTCAGTTGGGCGGATTCTCCCTCGAATGTCAACAAAAGCGTCTGTAGTGCCGTCTGCGACATAGCACAGCTCAAGTGCATTGGCTCCTAGGTGACGAATGTGCTTGATTTCGGCAAGTAGTCCTTCCAGTCTCTTTTGAGTTTCTTCAACTTCGCAGAAGTTGAGGTCCACCCCTATGAGAGTTTCCTTTAGGCTGGTTGTCTTCGAAGGGGCTATCTTCTGACCGTTGCAGTATGAGCCCACTTGTTTCTGAGCCAGATAGGTCACGTCGTGAAAGAAATCTGCGACTACCGCGGCTTCAACTGAATCTAGGCGGGGAGTTCTGCTAATAGCTACACTTGTGCAGGCGAAAGGCAAGCCTCTTAAGATATTTGTGGTTCCGTCTACTGGATCTACTGTTATGTAGTGAAGAGGATTAGCCCCATATTTCTTAATGCCACTTTCTTCGCTAATTAGTGTGAAATCTATTTTGCTCTCAATTAGTGTCTCTATAATGGCATTCTCAGCTTGCATGTCAATGTACTTTTTCGGATCACCTCCTGCTCCCACCCCGAGAGTTCTATCAGCTAGTGGCGTGTTGATGAGTGGGACAACCGATGCCTTCACGCGTTGAGTGATCTCGGTGAGGATATCAAGCCAGTTCATAGCCTACGATTCCTTATTGAGGATAATAAAACTGTTTGACCTGAGTGCGCTCATGGTTGGAAGGCTCCGATGCCTGCAGTAGAGGATTCTCTGGATGAAAAATCCTTCAGTGATTCGGTCCGCGCAGCTTGTTAAATGTTTATATTGCTGATTTCTGAGTGTTCTAGAAGAACAGGCAAGTGCGTGCACTAATAATGAATGTACCAAAAGCGATTAACACGTACTGCTCGAAATGTAAAGCTCACACAGAGCACTCTGTAGGTTTGCTCAAGACTGGAAAACGAAGGGCCCTTGCAGTGGGAGCCCGTCGCCATGAACGAGAAAAGCGGGGGTACGGCGGTCAAGGATGGCCGCTGCAGAAGAAATTCGCGAAAACCACCAAGAAACAAACCTTGAAGCTCAAATGCAAAAAATGCGGTTTCGTCATTCAAAAGAAAGGCATGCGGCTTAGGAAGTTGACAATAGGAGGAGCCTAGCCGATGAGTGCTGATTGGGAAGCTTTAATCCCAAAACCGAAATCCTATTTCCTTCGAGTTCGATGCCCTGATTGTGGCAATGAACAGCTGATTTTCAGTCATCCAACGAATATTGTGAAATGCAACATCTGCAAGACGACCTTAGCTACTCCTACAGGTGGCAAAGGAAGGATTAGCGGCGAAATAACTGCCATTGAGGAGTGAGCTGGAATAGTTATGCCCGTGCGGAAACCTGAATGGCCTGAAAGAGGAGAGTTGGTTCTCGCATCCGTTAGGAAGGTGACTGACCATGGAGCATATGTGGCTCTCGAAGAGTACGGTGACAAGGAAGGTCTTCTTCATCGAAGTGAAATAAGTACCAGCTGGATACGTAACATCCGCAACCATGTCCGTGAGGGACAGAAGCTGGTTTTGAAGGTTGTCCGTGTCGATCCAGGCAAGGGACACATAGATCTATCCAGAAAACGCGTCACCAAACGAGGACGCATTGACAAAATCTACACATTCAAGCATGAACGCAAAGCTGAGACATTTCTGCGGGTAATCGCCAAAACCCTCAAGAAACCCGTTGCAGAAATCATTGAGAAAGCCGGCATACCCATGGAAGAGAACTATGGAGATGTTTATACAGGTCTCGAAGAAGTGAGCCGGCAAGGCTCTGATGTGCTTCTGAAAATTGGTGTGCCTTCCGACATCGCTCAAGCCCTCACGGAGTTGGCGCAGGAGCGCATCCGCCCTCCGCTAGTTGAAGTCAAAGGAATCCTAGAGCTGAGCAGCCTCAAACCAGACGGCGTTGAAGTGATAAAGGGTGCATTGCAGGAAGCTCAAAAGACAAAGACCCCAAAGGCAGCTAAAATCTACATACACACAATCACCCCTCCAAAGTATCGTCTCAAAGTCGAAGCTGAAGACTACAAACAAGCTGAAACCATCTTTAACAAGGCATCGGAGGCTGCAGTGAAAACGATCGAGAAGAACGGTGGAGCCGGAAGTTTCAAAAGGGAAAAATGATGGGGTGGCTCCTCAGAAGATGTGAGCAATGCAAAGTGTACACCCTCAATGTGACAAAGTGCCCGCACTGTGGCGGACCAGTTCATGTTCCGCACCCGGCAAAGTTCTCACCTGATGACAAGTATGCAAAGCAACGAATCGCCTTAAGAATAGTAGGTCCTCAACGTGAAAACAATAATAGACGAGAAAGCATCGATCAAGCCTAGGAATCCGACTCTAATAGAAGGGCTGCCAGGGCTTGGTATGGTGGGGAGAATCGCCACACGCTATCTCGCTAGGCAGCTGAAGGCTGATAGGTTCGCCCTTCTCCATTCACCTCATTTCCCGTACTACGTCATCGTGGACAAGAAAGGGAGTGCTCGATTACTACGCGGAGAATTTCGCTATTGGAAGAGTCCACGGAACAATGACCTGATATTCTTCACAGGAGACAGCCAGGCTCAAACCATCGAAGGCCAGTATGAGATTGCGGAAACCATCTTGAATTTCGCCCAGAAACACAATGTGCAGACAATAGTCACCCTTGGAGGGTACCGAAATGAAGCTAGGGAGACCCCGGAAGTCATTGCTACTGCGACCGATCCAGCAACTCTCAAGAAAGCGATTGCAGCAGATGCATCTCCAAGTCCCCCCGGAAATCCTATTGTCGGAACAGCTGGGCTACTCATAGGAATGGCAAGGTTCAGAAAGATGCAGGCACTGTGCCTCCTCGGCGAAACAAGAGGGTATCTTCCTGACCCAAAGGCAGCTAAAAGCATTCTCCAAGTTCTATTAAAGATGCTGGACATTAGCGTCCCACTCGACAGTCTGAATCAAGAGATTCTCAAATCTGACAAGATACTGGAGAAGATGCGGCAGATAGAGGCTCGGAGAGAAACTCGGGCAAAGAAGATGCGAAGCAGCGATGAAGGAAAAACATCATACATAAGCTGAGACAAAATGTCATCATGCTATGCGGACCTGCACAAACACAAATTTCACTTCAATACTGCATCTACAGGCTTTTCAGAAATCTCTGCCAGACAGAAGCGAAAAGCATCCTTGAGCTAGGATAGTGAATGACTACTTGGCTGGAGCATTGAGCCCTCAAACCCACGTTGCACGAGGTGCTACCTTTATTTTTGCTCAAGGTTTTATCAACTCCGCTCTCGGGGTTCTCTATGTATGGTTCCTTCTCCACACCAAAGAGATTGCAGGCCAAGTTTTGTTCACTGAGTATGACATGGGAATGTTCGCCATACTGAGCTTTATCATGGCTTTGGCCTCGACTATTGGGGTTTTGGCTCTTCGACCTGCATCAACCAGATACATTGCCCACTATCTGGCAGAAGGGAAAGAGCAAGATGCCAGATCCGTAGTAAAAGCGGTGCTTCGAATCTCTATGTTGACCTCTTCGATTATTGGGGTCATCCTGCTTGCGTTAGCAGGGCTTCTTGCAAGCGCCCTTGGTGGCTCATTTCTATTGTTCGTGCTTCTCCCTCTACCATCCGTGTTGACTATATTCTTCTCTCAGGCGCAAGGCTTCCTTCAGGGACTACAGAAAATGCGTGAGCTAGCAACTGTTATCACTGGTTACGCGATCGTTCATTATTCACTGGGAATAATCTTCGTATACATCGGTCTGGGACTGCTCGGGATAATTGTGAGCTGGATCATAGGTCTAGCTATTTCTCTGGGATCCAGTCTGTTTCTAGTAATGAAGGATAATGGTGGGAGTATAGGTGCACATGAGATTAGGCCTCTCCTCGCCTTTTCTGCACCGATCTATGTGTCGACGATTCTAACCCTTGTTGTGGGTTGGGTGGACCAGATATTCGTCCTTCCGTTTAAGAACGTCGAAGCACTGGGTGCCTATAACCTTGCAGTTCGAGCATCTATAGTACCGAATCTGGTTTCAGTAGCACTAGTCACGTCCCTCTTTCCCAAGTTAACAGAAATACATGCCAGACTAGGGGCTGAGAGTCTCCGCGATGCATTCAAGACCGCCACTCGATATGCTGCTTTGCTTGGGTTCCCTGTGTCCCTCTTGGTGGCAACATTGGCGTACCCAATTTTCATCCTATTCGCTACAGTCAGATTCGTGGATGCTGTGATCCCGCTCGCAGTGATGTGCATAGCTTCATTGCCCACCATACTAGGTCTAGCTATTTCTCCTATACTCTATACGCTCAAGCAGACTAAACTGGTTTCTGCTACAATTATGGTATCTATCATCGTGGAGGCAACTCTTTCATACATCTTTCTAGCTTATCTGAATGCTGGTCTTGAGGCTGTGGCTGTCACGAGGCTGATCGCCACTGTGTGCCAATTCATACTGGGGTCATACCTGTTGAATAGAATAATCAGAATTACATATGACAAAGAAGCCATTTGGAAATCGACACTAGCATCCCTTCTTATGGTTCTATCTCTTCTTGGATTAGAAGCGCTTAGATCAGTGATTGAACCAACCTCTTTCCAATTCTTGGTTCTTCGGCTACGTCTGCTTCCAATCTACGCTATCGTCGGAATCATTGTCTACATACTTTCTCTGCTTCTTCTAAAGGCTATTACAAGACGAGACCTCGAATTGGTGAGTGACTATCTCCCATCCCGTCTTCAATGGTTCGTCAAGGTTTTTCGACATTTTGCTAAAACAAGCTAGCGTTGAAGCGACGAACAGCACCGTATCTAGTGCGAAAGCGTCTGATGACCTAAGCAGGGATGGAAATAACCTTCCCATCCGTATCCTCAGGGATATCCAACGCTAGGAAGTCTAGTATTGTTGGCACGATGTCATACGCCTTCACATTCTTCACCCAAGAAGGTTCCTGATTCCTTCTATGGATGATTACGATCCCATCTGGATGGTGGGTAGCAAAGTCTCTTCTCACTACAGTCTTTGGGGCGATGACATCCCCGCGCAGCGCAAATCCTTGCTCATAGTTAGGTATGATAACCAAGTCAGGCATTGCATCGACCTGCCTCCCACTATAGATTTCTTCTCTTCTCCAAACACCTCCAATGAACTGCTCTTGCTTCAGTTTCATAATCAGGTAATTAAGCAGGTCTTTATTCTTGACGTAAATTCCAAAACCATGAACGAACGCTTGGGAGAGCTTGGGATCCACGTGAGTTGTCAAGCTTGCCTTGATATCTGCTTTGACCAATTGCTTGTAAATTTTTAAAAGTACTAGTTCAATTGGAGTTGGCAATGCTGAGAGGTATCTGTAAAACTCCTCTGGGACACGTAGCTTCACCTTCTGCTCAGCAACCTGGCGCTGACATGAAATGTCTCTCATAGTTTGCCTTTTTGCTTTTCTTGCCACTCCGAGATGCTCAAGAAGTGTGTTGGAGTATACTCCATACCTGAACTTTCTAAAGCCGTGGTCTGATACAACTATCAACAATTGTGCTAGCTCTCTCGCCACAGCAAACGTTTCATCAATCTTGCTCAGAAGTCTTAACAATCGTTGGTCTTTCTGCAGGACAAGATCGTAGAATCTATGCAGGAGATGGTCAGGCTCGCTGTAGACCACCCAAAAGAGATTCCAGTCAACTTCGCGTAGCAGTGTGTTGACGGTATTAACTCTGCTTGAGACTTCTGCATATTCAGAGTCCCAATCCTTTCTCAGCAGGGGAGAGGTTTTTCCAAGAGTGGGTCCGCTGTACTGGATGGAGTACGACTGAATTTCCGGTGAGCACTTGATTTCCGGTGACAACCAGTCAGTAATAACACTTGATCCTGGGATTTTCTTTATGGGGTAGGTGAGAAGTTGGTTGATGCTAATGCTCTTGAGATTTTGGAGAGCGACCATCTCATGGACTCTGAGGTATTTTACATCGCGTGCACTCAAGATTACGGAATCATCATAGTTCTCTATAGGTTTTGTGAATCCGAAAATTCCGTGCTTCCCAGGGTTTACACCTGTTGCTAT
Organism: uncultured Candidatus Bathyarchaeia archaeon; assembly: GCA_964346975.1. GTDB lineage: Archaea > Thermoproteota > Bathyarchaeia > Bathyarchaeales > SOJC01 > JAUWDF01. Next base: position 171 of record CAYFWV010000041.1, on the reverse strand, counting down.
ACTTGTCCAAGCAGGCGCTGACTCCGGTGGGATGGTGGATCTCAGTGGTCCTCTAATTGATTGATCTGTCAGTTTCTGAAGGTTTGGCATAACCTGCCACTCAAAAAGCTTGTTAAGTATGTGCCAGGGCAATCCGTCCAAGCCTATGACTGCAACTCGCTTCATTGGCTT
>CAYFWV010000040.1:0-12558 GCA_964346975.1 uncultured Candidatus Bathyarchaeia archaeon | reverse complement strand
ACTGTCGATATTTCTCATGAAACGCTATTCCAAAACGCACTTTGGACACACTTCTATCTGAGCAGGCTCAATTGTGCATAGGTGTTTCTATAGTTTTCCTACCGAGATCTGAAGAGGTCTACGCACCAATAGAAACAAATGGCGGCCTTCACATCAGAGCAAAAAGAGAGAATCGCTGACAAGTGAGGCAAATGCTTCAACAGGTCTCGCGTGTACTCTGAATAACATCAGAATCGGTAAAAAAGTGACAAAAAGAGGGTTGAAGAGGTTCTGATGCTAATCTATTGGTTCTTCTTCACTCTCTTCAAGAGATAGCTCTTCCGAATCTTCCGCTACAATCTCCTCTGCAGTTTCAATCGAATCCTCTGTAGTCTCCAGTCCTGAAATTGGCACATCTTCAGTACGGCTTTCGATGGGCTCCACGAACTCCTTCACAGTTGATTCGACGGCATTTTCATCCTCTGCATCACTTTCCATCGTCTCACTCTGTTCTTCGATGTCTGGTTGTTCTAGTGTGGTATCTGCTGTTTCGGTTTGTTCTTCGATGTCTGGTTGCTCCGGTGTCGTCTCTATCTGAGTTGATGTTTCAGTGTCCACAATGATCTCCAAACGCTTCTCAGTTTCCGACTCGATCTCTGACTGGTCTCCTTCATTCGTAACGAGTGATGGTTGAATACCAAAGTCTTGCTCACCGATGTGCGAGACTGCTTCCTTGATTTCATCTAGTTCCCTACGTGTGGTATCCAAGCCTAATGACAGCACATCATGCTCACGTCTGTAGGTTTCTTCTTCTGTCTCTTCAGAGACACGTCTAATCTCAGCGTTTACCAGTAGATATTCCAAGGTTTTCATCTGTTGCTCCAGTTCCGCGATCTTGCTGTTCATTTTGCCGACCAGGGCTTTCTGTTTCTCCTCTATGTCAATTATGGCCTCAGCTACTTCGCTGCTGAATGAATCGTAGGTTGGTTGGGAGACTCTTCCTTCTTCATGTAATTTGTCCAGAGCTTGCTTTTTCTTTCTAGCGAGGTCCAGTTCACCGTTTATTTTCTCCAGTGAATATTTCCACGAAATCAATCGCTTACACCGACCTCTAGTTACAGTTAAAACCTAAATTAATCTTTAAATAGGCAAACTTTTGTAAAAAGGAAAAGCAAGATCGTGATTATTGACAGAAAACCCTACATGCAAGCTTTGCACCATATCATGTATATGTATCGCAAAGTGTTAGGCAAGGTCTAATAACCTTATAAATGAAGCGCAGTCAACTCAGCAATTTGAGTCACTGAGAATCCCTAATCAGGCTTGCTGTATTTCAAAGCTTGAGTCTAGGCAGCATGGCTTCAACAGCAATCTTGACTTTGCTCCACTCGTCGGCTCCTCTGATTTGGAACTTGTGTTTGCGTGTCCATTTTCCATCCCTGAACTGCCACATGTACATGGCGATGGAGCGTCTTCCATAGGACTCGATGGCTACTATCGCTTCCCACCATTTGTCACTTCTGAAGATCGTCTGATAGTCTATGACCTTGTAGAATTCGGAAATGGGCAGTTTTTCCGATGGCTCTTTAGAGTCTTTCTTGTCGCTGACTTCGGTCATGGAATCAACCAGTGTCACAAGTAGTTGATAATGACTTCACTATTTAAAGCTGATTAGCTCCATGCTGCATTGATGGGTATGATAGGTGATCCAAGGATCCAGAAGTATCTCAGTCGTTTATCTCAGAACACAGCTGCAAATCGCTACCCAATATCGAATGCCGTTTCCAGTCATGTTGGAATGACACCCCTCTTTGGCAAGTTGAAGAAGGCGAAGCTTTTGTCGGTACAGAGAAGCGGTGTCAGTTGACTCCACTTCCGGACAAAACGTAGTCCTTTCTGTGTTGACACGTATTTGGATGGACTGTGATGAATCTGCAGGAAAGAGAAGACGCTGTCCTGCCAGCCTTCCTACGTAAACTATATTAAAAAATGTATGGAACAAATGGGTTTGATCGATGCATGCTTAAGGATATTGACCGCAAGATTCTTTCCGGATTGCTGGACAATTCCAGGACAAGCGATAGAGAACTAGCCAAGAAGATAGGAGTGTCTCAACCCACTGTTACAAGAAGAAGGACAAGACTGGAAAGAGAGCTCATTGATGGATACACTGCGATACCCAGATGGAAGAAGCTTGGCTATGAAATTCTAGCAATTACATCAATGAAGACTTCATTTAATCTAGGGTCAACAGAGATCAGGAAGAACACTATTGAGACAGCAATGAAGTGGCTAGATGAACAGCCTAATGTGATCTTCTGTGCAATGGGCAGAGGGCTGGAGTTGACTGGTGTTCTGCTTTCAGTTCATAGAGACTACGTGAGTCTTGACGAATTCCTGTCCAATCACAGACGGGAACTGGGAGACTACGTAGATGATGTCCAAACGATCATTGTGAATCTCGCTGGAGAAGTTGTCTACAGGCCTTTGAACTTCAAGTACTTGGCAAAAGGAATTCAGAGGAACGAAAGAACGACCCGTAGGTTCGCAGTATCAGATTCTAGTGAAGAGTTATCGAAAGGTTGACCTGGAGCTATAGACCTCTTCAACATCGTCACCTTGGTGGGAAAATACGAATGCATCTCTGATGTGCCTTCGCAACAAGTTGAGCGGGAACCCGATCCTCTCTTGCCCGCGTGAGTGCATCTCTGAACCATTCCTGAGTGCGCACAAGAGTTGACTACTCACTGTGGTGATAAACGTCGCTAGTTGACAATGCAAGCGTGCATTGTCACAGATGGCTGAGGATACACGCAATTATGTCTCCTTCATCTGTCTCTGCCCATTGGACAGACCGTTGAGCACTTCATGCACCACAGAGCAGAGTGGTGGGAGATCTGCTCCAAGTGACTCTCACAGTAGGCAAGGCAAGCTTCTTTATTGTATCTGCCTTTGTCCAGTGCATTAGCAGGACAGGCCTCGACGCACATGCTGCAATCGTCACATTGATCAGAGTTCTTGATCGTCGGATCAGGCTGCAGTGATGCGTTTGTATTGACTGCACGCAAGCGGACTCTCGGCCCATATTTCTCGGTCAGGAGAAGATTGTTTTTACCTATAGGCCCCAGTCCTGCGAGAGCGGCAGCCTCTTTCAGAAAGAGTCCGGGTTCGTAGGATGCGGGTTCCGCTGAGTATCCTTCTCGTTCAAGAAGAAGCGCAACACGCAGTGATACTCCCCGTAGAATCTCATCCTCAAATGCGCGGTTTGGTTTTCCTTGAGCCTCCCAGCTCGGAGAATGAACCCACAAATCTAGGATTGGATCTTCCATCCAAATCGCCAAAACAATAACAGTCCTTGTTCCCTCAGGAGGACGATGTTCCTGTGGATACCGGCTGAATCTCTCTGAGTCCGCGAATCCGACAAGATCAGCCCCCCATTTGATGGCCTTCTCCCGAATCAGGCGCTTTAGTTCATCCATCTTCTTAATCGATTTATTGCCATGAGACATCCTCAGACTTCCTCTATGAGGTTTCATCCATAATAGAGGCGCAAATCCAGTTATATGTGTGCAGCCGTCTAGGCTTCTGCAGCCACAATTGCAGTGATGCGCGCGCAATTGGCGTTGGTATTTGACAGAAAAAGGGAATGGAGGTATTTTGTTTAGCGGATTGGTTTTCTGGCTTGTCTTCGTTTGTAGATGGCTGTGGCAACTGTTAGCACGAAGAATATTGGTAGTGTTGATGTCCATGCGGGAAACTCTGGAATTATGGTTGTTAGTGGGTAGTTATCCGTGTTGTTTCCGTCGATCTCGTATGGGCCGTCCCATATGCCATCGCTTCCAGATTCGTTCTGGCTTGAACCGCTGTAAATGTCTTCGACAAGGGGATAAAGATCCGGAAAATCGTCCCAGTAGTTGCCGCCTGAAGGATAGCCGTTATCCCAAGTGTTCGAATTAGTTTCCTCAATGTAAACTTGGTTTGTGTTGTTAATGAAGTTGTTATGGTAGAATACGTTGTTGTACGCGTCCCATCCCTCCATATGGATACCGTACTCGTTGTTTGTTATGTTGTTCAAGTATATGGTGTTGTTTTGAGCCCAACTGAAAAGGATGCCATTTGTGTTGTTTGTGATTGTGTTTTCAGAAACAACGGTGTCTATGACCGTGCTGCCACCGATGCCATCACTGTTGTTTGTGATGACGTTTCCAGAAATAACGATGTCCAAAGATTCGCCAAAAGCAATGCCACGGGAGCAATTTCTGATTTTGTTTGCAGAAACAGTGATGTTTCCAGTATTTGTGAGAGAGATTCCTGTTGTAAATGATGTTATTTCCATGTTCTTTATCGTTACGTTTTCCTGAAACCCAGAGACCCAAATCTGTATCCCTGTTCCGCTGCCTGTTCCTTGAAGCTTGTACCCTGCTCCATCAATTGTGATATTGCCTCTCTCAACAACTATGGAATCGTTAATGTCGTCAGTGAAGGTGTACGTAACGTTATAGGCGTTGGTAATATTCGCTGTGGATGGGTTAACACTTCCATCAGGATTAATGGTGATTGTTCCAGATGCTTTAAGTGGTTGAATGTTGAAGGTCATTGCCAGCATGGCTATCAGAAACGATATCGAGACCAAGCCCACGATCGCTTTTCTTTTCATTATGAACCTCGATCGTATTTGATTAATGAGAATTTAACGCTTGCTACAACATCTTGCGCGCGCAAGTTTAATTAGTGTCCTACGGCTTCAAGCTCCCACAATGGGAGTAACATGAAGCCTGAGGAACTTGTCGTGGGATACGACGCAAGTGATGTGAGAATAGGTGTTTTGGGGTCTCATTCTGCACTTGAGATCGCCCATGGCGCCAGACAAGAGGGGTTTGAAACGGTTGTGGTTTGCCAAGAAGGGAGAGAAAAGACCTACACGAAACACTATCGCGACCTCTTCAGCCACTTTTTAATTCTGAGAAAGTTCGTTGAGATAATGAATGCTGAGAACATTGAGAAGCTCAGGCAGTTGAACACAGTTTTTGTCCCAAATCGATCTTTCTCAGTGTACGTTGGCTATGACAACATCGAGCACAGATTTAATGTGCCAATCATGGGTAACCGCCAGATGCTGCGCGCTGAAGAGCGCACTGCGAAGAGAAATCAATACTATCTTCTTCAAGAGGCCGGGATACCCACACCGAGAATCTTAAATCATCCAGAAGAGATCGATCGATTGGTCATTGTGAAGGTGCAGGAAAGACAGCGGAGAATAGAGAGAGCGTTCTTCTATGCTTCGTCACCTGAAGAGTTCAAGGAACAGGCTGAGAACCGGATACGAAAGGGTCTGATCACTCGTGATGATGTCGAAGACGCTGTGATTGAGGAGTATGTGCTGGGTGCAAAGTTCAACGCTAACTTCTTCTGGTCACCATTGACTGATGAGATCGACTTGCTCGGCTTTGACAGACGCATTCAGACAGATTTGGATGGTGTTTTAGATCTCCCAGCAAACGAACAACTGGAGCTAAAGATCCCTACGCAGAATGTGGAAATCGGACACATGGGAGTGACGATGCGGGAGAGTCAAGTGGAGAAGGTCTTCGACGCAGCCGAACGCTTTGTCTCTCTCTGCAAGACGGAGTACCCGCCTGGAATCATTGGGCTCTTTGGACTGCAAGGAGCTATAACCAAGGACTTGCGATTCTACGTCTTCGACGTGAGTATGCGATCGCCAGGGTGCCCGTGTGTGGAGCCAACCTCACCATACATGAAGTACAAGTATGGCAAAGAGGTCGGTCCAGGCAGACGAGTGGCCATGGAGGTAAAGCAGGCAATAGAAGCGAAGTCACTGCGTGCCATCGTGACTTGACGGCGCACTGTGCGATGGACACTATCGCGACCTGCTTCACTCGAAGCATAAGGAACTTGCTCTGCTGTCAGTAGACGATGCTGTGTAGCTTTCCTTCCTCTATACCACGCCGGATTTCCCTGGCGATTCTTCTTCCGGTTGACATTGGTTCCTTGAATAAGTAGCAGGAATAGGGCGATCCTTCAGGGTATAAATTAGTACCCGCCACTATTCTCGCTGAGATTTCGAATACAGTGAACTCTCTTTCCGGATTGTATATGGTTTCCAGACAGAATGCTCCCAGCATCCCCGGTGGAAAAAGGTCTTTCGAAGCATTGACAGTGTCAATCCCCATCTTCATCACTGATGGAAGGAGGCTCTCTCTTATGACGATAGGCTGGTTGCCCGTGACGGTGTAATCGAGAAACTCTTCGGGAACATCCGGCAGTCCTCGGTAGCTTTCATCAATGGGTTCAATTCTCTTATCCATACTCAGCAACTCGACTCTTCCATCCGTCATGCCCGGCCCAGTGCCTTCGAAGAGTGAGTAGAAATAGTGGTTGTAGTATCTGACTCCTGGGATGAACTCCTGGATGGTTCTCTTCGCCGCGTCTTGCTCCGAGATCAAGCCTCTTCTGACCTTGTCTTGGAGCTTCATCTGCAGTTCTTCCGTGGTGCTCACGGTGAAAAATCCTCTTCCACCTTTTGCGCCAGACATTTTCACGAACACCTTTGTGCCCTCAGAGGGGATGGAATCGTATTCTCTGGGAAGTTTCAATCCTGCTCTGTCAAGCCACTCTCGTTGCTTCTTCCGATCTCTCTCCCATTCCAGAGTTCGTCTGTTGCCGAACATTGGCACATGAAACTTGTTCTCTAAATTCTTTGGGCCAACATACTCGACAAATGAGCCATGAGCTATGGCAATTGCATTAGATTCTCTGAGTTTCTCTTGGACGTCGGTGTCCAGAACCTGTGAGAAGTCAGTGACCAATATGTATTCATCAGGCTTTGCTTCGGGGAAAGAGTCATACAGTGGTCTCCGGTGCTTCTGGCAGATTCCAATGGTTTTAAAACCTTCCATGTTTGCTGCATGAAAGATTTGTAGGGCTGAGTGGGAGCATATTGTTGCTATCGCGATTCGGCTTTTGTCATATTCAGATAGAATTCGATCAATCTCATCTTTCTGGATCATGTGAAAAACCAAATACCTCAGCTATGTGATCCGGAGTTACAAGGTTGTTTGCAGTTATTGTTCTCTTCCCATCCTCGTATGTTGTTCTTATACATTTATCAGCTTTGATGCAGGTTTCTTCATCCTTGGTCTGGTACCCTTCGCATGCTCTGAACACGCTGGTACTTATCTCGTCTATCAGCATGATTTTCCCATCTGATTTCCTCTTTCCCACTTCAATTTTTCCATCAATCAGATGCAGGTTCTTGCGAGCAAACTCCTCAGACAGAATGTCAGCCACTCTTTTCGCCAGGGATTTGACTTCCTCTATCTCTGCAGGCCTCATCACTCCTAACTCACTCAACGTATCGTCACGCATCAAGATGTCCGGTTCGTTTGGTAAGCCTTTGGAGTATATCTCTACGAGGTTGTCCACAGAAGTGCCTGGTCTCCGGTGAGGGTGCCTTCTCCAGAGACTTCCATAATAGGCCTTTCGAAAGACGACTTCCAAGTTGTTCAAAGGTGCAGAGCCCTCAAAACCGGTTGCTTCATTGTCAAGTTGAAATAGTTCTGCAGGTTCCACGATGATTCTTCTATCATCCAGTTTCTTGATAAAGTGGGTAGGTATACCCTGCTTCTCAAGGAGGGAGAAGAAGTATGTTGTTGACTGCAGATCTATTACGCCTTTTCCTGGGATTTCCCCAACTACGGTATCATACCCAGAGTCAAACACAACTCGTTCAGTAGGCTTTCCCTTATCCACAACATAGCCGGTCGCGCTGTCTTTGAAAAGCATCACCAACTTGCCTACGTGCCCTATTCTATCCTCCTTCTGAATCTCGAAGACATCCTTTGTTTTTCCAACGTAGATTTGCTTCATACAAGCACCTGGTACCTGTGGTCGCATTTGGCTAACCTCTATTCCAAGCCCACGTTTTTATGGATTGCGGCAATCATCCACAGCGACAAAATAGTGAAACTAACAGAATTGTGAAGCCTTCTGTCCATTGAAAAGGTGCCACTGAGAAACAGTGAATCACCGCTGCGTTTGCAGTGCGTAGTTGATCTAGACTAGACACAACTGGACTCTGCATGAAACTAGATGATACGCAGCTTGTGGCCTCTAGTAAATGTGTGAGTACTTCAGTAGCGGATCAGTAGTTTTCGCACCAGAGTTCAAAGTAGCTCTTCGAATGCAAACAGACTGGGCACTTGTCAGGAGCACTATTGCCTTCATGAACGTACCCACAATTTCGACACTTCCATTTGACTGGAGCATCTCTTTTAAAGACTCTTCCCTCGTGAACACTCGACAGAAGCTTCAAGTACCGTCTCTCATGGTTCTTCTCCACGTTTGCAACCATTCGGAAGGTTCTTGCCACATCAGCCATTCCTTCCCTCTCTGCAGTTTCTGCGAACTGTGGATACAATGTTCCCCATTCAAGTTTCTCTCCCTCAGCTGCGGCTCTCAGGTTCTCCTTTGTAGTTCCAATTGATCCCGCAGGGTAGGCAGCTTTAATCTCGACAATCCCTCCCTGAAGATGCTTGAAGAAAATCTCTGCGTGCTCCTTTTCATTGTCTGCAGTCTCGAGAAAAATCGCTGAAATCTGCTCATATCCTTCACGTTTTGCCACGCTGGAAAAGAACGTATACTTGTTCCGAGCTTGAGATTCACCAGCAAAGGCTGCCAGCAGGTTCTTTTCAGTCTGACTTCCCTTCAGCGTCATAAATACACCCTTCTATTGCCGACTATACGACAGACAGATGTATAAAAGGATACTTTTTCTCTGCCCATGAAGACATTTGTAGTCCGTAAACAGGCCTGAAGAATCAACGGGATGGGCCAAAGCTGGATTAGAGATGACACGAAGGAAAAGCCTTTATCGGTGGCCCTGTGTAATCGGGCTTTCACATACGAGGACGCCACCTGTGTCATCTCTGTCGGGGATTCGAAACTACACTATGCGAATAAGGATGCTGAGTCTGAATGCTAGGCTGTATCTCATTGCAACTGTTCTTCGGGGCTTTAGTTTTGGAATCTGGGGAGTCATCTTTTACTTGTACCTCAACCTTAGCGAGGTGAATTTTCAACCAGATTTCATTGGGAACATGTTCACCTTTGGCTCAGTAGCAACAGGTTTAGTAGCACTTCCTGCGGGCTTGGCGTACGAGCGAATAGGACCCAAGAGAGCGCTGCTTGTAGGATTGACTGCGAATTTCGTCAATGTGGTGCAGATATTCGCAATGCAACCGTCAGTCTTACTCTCAGCCAGTCTCGTTTCCGGTCTAGTCGGAACTTTGGGATGGGTAGCCTCAGCGCCATTTATGATGGAGAACAGCAAGCAAGAGGAACGAACCTACCTGTTTAGTGTCAATTGGGCTTTGATGACCATAATGGGTGTAGTCGGCAGCTACGTTGGTGGATTCTTGCCAGACTTCTTCAACAGACTCCTGAATCTGGCAACTGGGACAGATGGAGCAGCGACTGGGTATCGAATGACTCTGATGATATCAATTGCATTGGCTCTAGCTGCAGCAATACCCATTTTCCTCATAAAGGAGAAGAGGATGCCTGGGAGCCAGAAGATGACTGATCTGCTAAGTCTCCGTAACGTTCGGAGCCACGGGACTATACTGCGATTCATGCTACCCGCTGCTCTCATTGGGTTTGGTGCCGGGTTCATTGTGCCGTTGTCTACGCTTTTCTTCAAGCTGAAACTGTCTGCCACAACGGAACAGATTGGGGCTATCTCTGCTGTAAGTAACGTAACTCTGGGAATTGGCACTCTCGCAGCACCTATATTGTCAAGGAGACTCGGCAAGGTGAGAAGCATAGTGCTCTGCCAATATCTCTCAATGCCTTTCATCATGATGATAACTCTGTCACCAAACCTGGCTATGTCTTCAACTGCTTTCATAAGTCGTGCAGCCTTGATGAACATGGCTGGTCCGATAAGTTCTACGCTGCAGATGGAGTTGGTCACTGAGAGTGAGCGGGGAACCACTAACGGACTGATGGTGATGTCAGATAGTATTCCCCGTGCAGTAACGGCGTCCATCTCTGGGCGCATGATGGCAGGGAGCGACTTCTACACACCATTTGTGTTCACCACATTCACGTACTTCTTGGCAAGTTCCCTATATTTCATCTTTTTCAGAAAGGCTGAAAGCCAAACGTAGGCTCTGCCAACACATGAACTCGGCGTTTGGGCGCACCCAACCGACAGAAGAGAATCACTATTCTCAAACCAGGTAGGTATGGTGAAGCCCTAGCTAAGGATCTGTTCAAACGTGCCTCCGTCCGTCGGCTACCAGCTTTCTCCATAGTGTCTAGCTGCGACAACTACATCAAAGATGTCGACATCTCCATCACTGTCGATGTCGCAGCTGGTGATGTATTCAGGTTCTCCGAGTTGCGCACCATAGGATAAGGCGATCTTAACTATGTCGAAGATATCGACGTCTCGGTCTTCGTCGGCGTCTCCTGGTATTGTCACGATGACCCAGCCGTTTACTAGTAGGTTATCTGCCACATCAGTTTCGCCTGGAACTTCACTCAATGCGACATTGATCGTGTAGTTTCCCTTGGCGAAGTCTGTAGTGTTCCATAGAGCAGTTAGGTTAGTGGAGTAGCTGCTCATGAGGATAACAGTGTGGGTCTGAATGGCGGTTGTGTTGGCGTAGATGGTCACGTTGAACGTTTCTGTGTAGTAACCTTGATTCTGGACCGTTGCATTGACAGTGACAAAGAAATCCGTTCCAAGCAGTTTCACAGAGGCTGTGGCGGACAGAACAGCGACGTCCCGGGGAAGAATCACGATGGTTGATGTTGCATTCCCTGTTGATTCATCATCATCTACAACCGTTAAGGTGATTGTGTAACTCCCCTCGACTGCGTAAGCATGTTCCGCCACAGCTCCTGTTTGGGTCTGGTTGTCACCAAAATCCCAGATGTATGTGACTATTGCGCCATCCGGATCATAGCTGTCAGTGGCGTTGAAAACCACGACTTCAGTGGGATAGGCAGTCTCTGCGGACTTTGTGAAGACGGCTGATGGTGGACGATTCAGAACCAGCACAGAAGACGATGTGGAATCGCTAGCTCCATCATCATCTGTGACGGTTAATGTGACGGTGTAGTTACCATTGTCCAGGTATGCATGCTCAGTCACCTCACCGGTTGCGTTGGTTGTGTCGCCGAAGTCCCATGAGTAGTCCACGAGGATTCCGTCGGAGTCCTCACTGTCGGTCGCATTGAAGACAACAGTTTCACCTGTATAGACCGTTTGCGCAGAGTCTGTGAAAACTGCCACAGGGGGTCTATTGGTATACACGTAGGCCCATATCTCTTCTTGCGCACTAGTCACATTTTGTGCGACGAAATTGAGTAGAATCTGGCTCTGATATGACTGTGGTGCTGTGACGTCACCATCAATCAATGTGAAGTCATCATCCAGCCGTACTATTCTGCGTCTTGGTGTCCATCCGGTGGCGTTTCTCAGTTTTATCCAAGCGCTCTTGTCATCTAAGGTCCACCAATGTACAAAGACTTCTCTCTGATCGGAGTCCCAGCCTATGATGGGCCAGGAGTATGTTGTACTTCCCAAGATCTCTGCTGTGAGATGTGAAGTCACCAGCTCGTCTTTGACTTGCCAAGTTCCTGCTGTGTAGTTGAAGAGGCTGTAGTCCGCTCTTTCGCTGCTCCTACGGTAGACTATGTGAACGTTTCCGCTTTCATCAGCAACAGCGCTGAATTGATAGTTGCTGGACATCGTGTGATCTGAAGCATTTTGCACAGCACCTAGAACTGAATCCTGCCATATGCGTCCTCGTGGCGGCTCCTGGTTTCCTGCGCTGCAGTAGATCACATAGATTCCATTGTTTGGCAAGCTTAGAGCGACGCCTGAAACTAGATCATCGTCAGCGTTCTCATTAATCTGCTTCGGGAAACCCGTCGCCATCCGCCAGGTTCCGTTATTGTAGCGGCTCTTGGCAAGGTTCAATGTCTTGTGAGCTGGGTCAGTTCGATTGCCATAGACTATGTAGGGGTAGCCCTCTCCATCTGTGACGATCGAGCAAGGGTAGAATCTCTGCAAGCTTCCCCCATCAAGCACTACTTGTTCAGATGCGATCCACGTTATCGCTCCATCTGAACTTAGTGTTCCCATTCGGTAGTACAGATCCTCTCCTGTTCCTTCGGAATTGTACACATAACTCACCGTGCCGTTGTAAACGTGAATGTAGAACATGAAGCCGCTTGCAGCGGGTCTCATAGTCTGCGGTTCAGTCCAGAGGTCCCCGTCTGTTGTGGATGCATATTTCATGTATGATCCATTGCTGAAGAACTTCCAGAACCTTCCAGTTGTAGTGTCATGGTAATCCTTCCTTCCATAGCTATGGGATAATGGGAACCCAGTCGCGTCTTCTATGTAGTGAAGCAGCTCTGGGCTGAAGTTCTTCACCGGATACACGTATCGGACGCTAGTCTTCTCCCAGTTGTTGCCTGTATCATTTGCCCAGAATCTGCAGGCTAGAACGGACATTGAATTCTTTGGCAACATGATGGTGTAAT
>CAYFWV010000039.1:0-15418 GCA_964346975.1 uncultured Candidatus Bathyarchaeia archaeon | reverse complement strand
CCGCGAGAAACCCTAAATGCAAAGAGTGTAACTTGAACGGTCTCTGTCCCTCAGCTTTCTCATTTTGAGATTCCAGTCAGCTCTTCTAGGTCTCTGCACACAGTTCTTTCGTGACCTCTGAAAACATCTCTCTCTTTGCTTTGCACACTGGACACACATACGGGGGATCTTCGCGGAAGCACACATAACCGCATTGTCTACAATACCACAGCTTCTTGGCAATTCTGGAAGGCCTTTGAACATCACCAGAACCCTCCAGAATTCTGCTGGTCTTGATTCCAAACGTTCTAGTCTGCTTTTCAACTGGTCTCCGTTCTGGGATCGGACCGATTTTACGTTTCTCTTCAAAAACGTCTTTTCTAATATAGAGGGCGCAATAGCAACAACCGTGTTCACTGACATCTGGATCACGATAATCGCAGGGACAGATAATGTCCCTGTCAATCTCAAGGTTTCCTGATGCAAGTCTGCACGGGCAGGAGGGATAGCCAAAGCGTTCTTCGTTGTCTCTGAGTCCTTCAAGGAGGCTGTCTAGGAAGGCTGGATCAGGATTGAGGAAGTAGCCATAGGTTCTTGCGTCACTTTCAGCCCTTTCCCTGACTTTCTCTAACTCCGTCAGATTCCCAAAGCCTCCTGTATCTTGTCTTCGTGAAAACCATTTATCAGAATCTTGTCATCAATTATTACGACGGGATAGCTAAGACGACCGCCTCGCTTCAGGATGTCTTTTCTAATCTCCTCTCGCTCTTCTTCACTGCAACGATCAACGTCAACATATTCATATTCGATCTCGTGATTCTTGCAGAATTTCTTTGTCAGCTTGCACCACCCACATGTGCTCAGGGTGTAGAGAAGAACTCTGTGTTTTCTATTCTTCCCCGGAACTTTCATGGTCTTCAAATTTATCCATCCAATCCTTGTGTATAAGCTATTAGCATCTCACTAAATTGTCTTTTTCCATTAGCGCGCTGGCTGAGATTTTCTCTGTCATCAAGATGACAGGCAGTGTGTTACAATCCGTAGACCGGTACGGAAAAAAGAAAAGGGGGATGTTTCTTGGAAGGTTGCCTTTCTATCGCAGGAAGCAGTCTCCGGCTCCGCGCCCGCCACGGCGCGAAAAGATGAGAGCCGAGCGCATTGCTTCGTCAATTGTCAGGAATCCTGAGCCGGCGTCATGATCATACCACCAATAGTACCAGACAGCGAAGCTGCTGAAGATGTCTGAGACGTAGGCGCCGTCAGCAGGCAAGGGTACGCCTCTGGCTGCGGATTTCAGGATGAATTCAAGCTGATGTTGGCGTAGGTTCGGGTATGATTCTAGAACGAGAGCTGCGGTCCCTGACACGTGAGGTGCTGCTTGACTGGTGCCCCAAACTGCGTAGAATCCCCATTGGGTTCCTCCATATGGTTTGTAGGGTCCTCGGATTGCGGCGCCGGGGGCGGAAACGTCTAGGTCTTGCAAGGATTGTCCAAGGGTTGAATTTGGTCTGCTACTGAAGTCGCTGAGATATGTGTGCCAGTTGTTCTTGTAGGTGATGTCTGTGTAGGGGTCATATACGTAGTTGGCAGAGCTGAGTCTTTCAGGTACGTCATTCCACCACCAATAGTAGTCGTAGTATCCTCCTCCGTATTCCTGCGTCCACCCTGCTGAAGCAGCTGAGATCACCTGTGGATAGGCGCCTGGCCAGCCCATGCCCTCATAGCCCTCGTTTCCTGCAGAAGCGACAACTATGACTCCCTTGCTTATTGCGTAGTCTATTGCTTCTTCAATCATCGCTGATGGCGAACCACCACCCAGGCTCATGTTGATGATGATTTTGACACCCTGAGCCTCAGCTAGATCTCCGATGTATTTGATTCCTGCAGCTATCATTTCCCATGTGCCACCAGTCCACATCCAGCCGTTCCAGTCAGGAGCGAAGCGGATCCAGTCGTCCAAAACGAGGACGGGGATTATTGTTACCTTTGGTGCGATCCCAGCAATCCAAGTGTCCACGGTCTGTCTCCAGAAGTGGTACCCTGTTACAACGCTTGTCACGTGTGTGCCGTGGCCTGAGCCCCATCCGAAACCCCACATGTCTGGAGCCCCGTCATCATGAGTTATGAAGCCACGATCACTTCTCACTGGTCCATAGGAGAACTTGTACTCAACGCTGTCGATGTATTCGATTGACCAGTTGCCTTCACCAGCTGCATCATACCACACATCGTGGGTGAAACCAATGCCCCATTCTTCTTTGATGTCAACCATGCTTTCCGGGAAGAACTCAAGGTAGTTTGATAGCAGTCCTGTGTCTAGAATAGCCACATAGATTCCTTCGCCATCATTTGACGTGGTTTCAGCGTCAACCATGTCGACGTTCCATGGTATGGGGTCTGCAAACTCATCTTCAACCTCAGTTACTTCATGAAACTTGACAGGGTCAGCGTTGTATGTGATGGATTTCACGTTGATGCTCTGCTCTGCTCGAACCGGCGTCAGCGGAACAGAAATGATGGAAATCAGCATTGCTAATGCAAAAACCAGCACTGGAATTGTTGATTTTACTGACATTTTCCTCCTTTCTCTCCTACTTTTTAACTCGCAAGCACTAATTGCCCGTACGAAGATAAGAATCTTTTGGACTAGATGCTAAAACGCCCAGCTCATAAACTGCTTCAAGATCAGGCAGGCGTAAGACTTGCCGACCATGCAGGCCACAATCAAAAATCTCAATGCATATGACGAAATGCTAATCTCGTTTTACTCGTATCGTGCGCGTGCATCGGGAAGCAAATGCTATTGCTTATGCCTTGTGGCCTTTCTCACAAGCGCGACAAGAAGAGATGAGGAAACCAGAAACGTGGTGATGGTGACTGTTGAAGAGTAGAGTTCAGGAATCAGAGGTTGCTGATTCATTCCGCTTTCCACACTCATGTCAAAGATCACTGGTACATCTGAGAACTCGAGTAAAGCAAAGATGTATGGGTAGGTTATGACTTGGGCTACCAGCGTCTGATTTCGAGGGCTGCGGCTCACCAGTTCCACCCGTATATGATCCAATTCAAGCCATATCTCTTCTATTGATACACTGTATCCTGCAGTGGGGCATCTGCCCATAAAGGCACAAATCACCATATTCTCCGAAAAATCGATCTCGGGATATGGACTTGAGGACATGTCCACTGGAGAGTGTCTCTCCCAAATAGCTGTCCATTCAGCTTCAGTTCTAGCCACAAGGAAAGTCTCTTCAACATATCCGCTTTGGTCTCCCCAGGCAATCACCTCAAAATCCAATTCCTGCAATTCTGAAGCGTGAGCCTGCAGCACAGCTACGTGAATCACAGCCAGAAACAAGAAGAAGACCATATAGTCTGACTTCTTGAGTTTCATACATAGACCTAGGAGTCGAATACATATAATCTTGCCGCTCACATTCAAAAAGGTTCGAACTCATTGAGCCCAGTAAATCGTCAAGGCCTGCTGCAAGTTGTGAATGGTTTGCTTTGTCTAGTCTTCATCTGGACACCTTCAATACCTAGAAAAGCCATCCACTCAGAAAACCTAATACACTACAGTCTACATTGAAAATCTGGAAAAGGTGAAATAGTATGATTGAGCATGACAGCAAGAAGCTAGCTCTCGTTGTTCAGGGAGGCACGTTAGACAAGCTCTATTGCGCATTCATCCTGGCTTCCACCGCTGTGGCTATGGATATGGAGACCCATTTATATTTCACGTTCTGGGGTCTCCAGATGCTAGTGAAGGGCGCCATGGAGAAAGCGGGCTTGCCTGCCACCTACAAACATCTTGAGGAATCCATGAGGAAGAACTTGGAAAGGATGAAATATCCCACCCCCTATGAAATGCTGAAGAGACTGAAGCAGTCATCTAAGTGCAAGATATATGCATGTAGCCCGAGTATGGAAATGTTCGGAATGAAGAAGGAAGATTTCATTCCTGAAGTGGATGAAATAATCGGCGCAGCAACCTTTCTTGAAATAGCAGCAGAAGCAGACATATCGCTGTTCATCTGAGAAAAGACAGTGTACAGGTGGCTCTAAGGAAATCTTTGGGATTTCCGTTGTCACGATCTAGCCCATTGCACACGTGTAGCGAAAGTTACGGGTCACCAGGCCAACAGAATTCACGAAGCGTTTGTGGGCAGTGCGATTCAGAGCTGCCTCGAGGGGGCTGAACAACGTGCAAGGAATCTTCATATCAGTAAGCATATACCACGTATGTCCTGTAGGCAATGTTGTCCCCATTCAAGATAGCTCGCCTATGCGCGTGATGCAAAGTGACTCTTCTCAAATCAAAAGCTATAGAAACATCATACTGGAGACCCAAAGAGGACTATCTGGATCATATAGTTCAGGCTCTCAAAGATCAAATTCGTGAGGGCGATTTTATCGTAGTTTCGCAAAAGGCTTTGTCAACGGCGAAAGGTCTGATTCTGAATGAAGACAGTATCGAACCAAGTTGGACCGCGAAGCTGCTCGCTAGATTGTGGATGAGATACGTTTGGACATACATCCTCGCCACTCTCTGTCACCTACCTGACGAAGCAACTCAGCATACTAGAAACTACCCAAGAAATGAGGGTAGTGCACACAAACAAGTTGCGATCCAGTATGCTGGCTTTTGTCAAGCACTCCTGCAAGGCTCCGAAGGCGGAATCGACAGTAGTAACCTTCCCTACTCGTACGTTAGCTTACCACTGAAAGATCCGAACTGTGTTGCAGAGGAAATCTGTCGTCATATCAAAGCTAGGCTAGGCAAGAGCGTCGTTGTGATCATTGCAGACACTGACAAGACCTACTCTTGGAGGAGCTTTCATTTCACTCCGCGACCAAATCCTATCAAACCAATTCACTCCAGAGGAGGAATAGTCTCCTATCTTGTTGGAAGATCACTCAAACTCAAGAGAAGAGCGACTCCACTTGCTGTGGCTGGTTCAAGAATTGGTGTTGAACAAGCTCTGAGCATTGCAGACATGGCTGATCAGTCGATGGGCTTCGGCGCCGGAAAAACCGTCTGGGACATGGCAAAGACATTCAACACTTCATTGAATGGGGTCTCTTGGGAAATGCTTGAAAGGACACAACATGTCCCTGTTGTCATCGTGAGGCTTGAGCATCAATCCAAGTAGATGAAGTTTCACTTCTTTGATGTTGGTCAGCGTCTTGCTCCGTGAATGAGCTTGCGCAAAGCCAATATATCGCAATGCAAACATGCACTGTTTGAACGACTTAGATCGGTGAACTGGTTTTGAGTTCAGTAGCTGGGGAAATGGGAACCTTCTTCAATCCGAAGTCAGTGGCGATAGTTGGCGCCTCCAAGAAGATAAACAAGGCAGGCCACGTAATCTTCAAGAATTTCGTGGAGAACAAACGTAGAGGAGTCTTCAAAGGCGAGCTTTATCCAGTGAATCTGCATGAAAGCCACATTCTAGGCTACAGAACCTTCCCTTCTCTATCCAAGATCCCTGGAGAAATCGAGCTGGTGGTAGTTGTTGTACCGGCAGACGCAGTTATAGACACTATGAAAGAAGCATGGAAAAAGAAAGTGAAGGCTGCAGTCATAGTTACAGCTGGATTCAGCGAGATCGGGAATGCTGAACTTGAAGAAACCCTAATATCCATAGCAAGAAAAGCTCGCATCCGGGTTTTGGGGCCGAATTGTCTGGGCGTGTTTGATGTGAGTACAGGAGTTGACATGTTGTTTCTGCCTGAGACCAAAGTGCTTTCAACTGGAGATGAGTTTGTGGCAACTCCAAGACCAATGGCTGGGCACATCGCTATCATAACCCAAAGTGGGGCTTTTGGTGTTGCTGCTCTAGATTACTTGACGGGAAGGCAAATTGGTGTAAGCAAGTTTGTCAGCTTTGGAAACAAATGTGACGTAGATGAAGCTGAAATGCTTGAATACTTCTTCCAAGACGACGAGACTCTGGTCATTCTTCTCTATTCTGAAGCCATAGAGGCAGGACGGAAGTTCATGAAAGTCGCAAGAAGAGTCACAACGAGAAAGCCAATCGTTGCGTTCAAGAGTGGCCGAACAAGAGCTGGTGCAAGAGCTGCGGCATCCCATACTGGTGCAATTGCTGGGTCCGACCGGATCTATGATGCAGCTTTTGCCCAAGCTGGGGTCATTAGAGTTAGAGATATGGAAGAATTCTTTGACGTTGGAAAGGCCTTCGCCTTTCAACCTCCAGCACCCGGGAACAACATAGGAATTCTCACTGACGCTGGGGGGCCAAGCGTTATGGCTGTTGATGAGTGTGAACTCAGAGGACTAGCCGTCAGAAGATTCTCTGAGGAAACTCTCTCCAAGTTTGAGAAACTGAAGCTTGAAGGAAAGCTGCCAAGGTTTGCAACGAATCTAAATCCAGTCGACATCACAGGATCCGCAACTTCTGAAATGTTTGAGCTTTCAACAAAGATAATGCTCGACGCGCCTGAAATTGATGGTCTGATTTTGATGGGTCTCCATCACACACCGGCTCTGCAAGAAGACTTTGTCGATAGAACAGCGACCTTGATAAAACATTGCACTAAACCTGTTGTTGCTTGTGACATTGGGGAAACTGAAATGGCATTGTTCATTCGTTCACGATTTGAGAAGCTGGGTGTACCCGCCTACTCATCACCTGAAGATGCTGCACGGTCAATGGCAGCCTTAGTTAAATACGGCGACTATCTCAGAAAGATCAACTGCTTTGATGAGTATCTAGAAATTTGTAGAGCAAGACTTGGCTAGACGCTATGCTTGTTGTCTAGCTGCACCCTCACCTCAAGGGCGTCACCATCTTCAAGCGACAGCACTTGTCTCAGTGAGACCGGTGCGATTACCTCCAAGATATCGGACGGATACTGGGTCTTTTCAGGAATGATGATGGCTGCTTTTATCTGATTGGTCACCCATACTCTGACACACCAGCCTCTGCAGAATCCCTTTTCCGGTGTGATCTCAATTCTTTTCGCCTTGCTCAGGATCTTCTCGAGGCGTTGGGCTTCAGTTCTTGAGAGACGAAGGTTTAGGGTGCCGCGATAGGGATCAAATCCCAGTTTCTCATTTATTTGCCGTCTTACCCATACCAACTCAATAAACTCGCGCCCAACTCCCTCTCCACTGAAGACAGTTCCCCACAGCACGCTATTTCTTGATTTCTCAGGCGATTTAGGCGCATCCATCTTGCACTTGTGCCATCTGTAACTCAGGTCCTGCTTGCTACTGCATTTGTGTCTTTATCCATGCAGCAACTCTTCTGAATAGTGGGTTACTCGACATCTCAAGAACTGGAACGATAATCTTCTCTCTAGTTTCGATTAGAGGTTTATACGTTGGCATTGAAGCGTAGCTCAAGAAAGCCCAGTATACTCTTCTCTTTTCCACAAGTTCTCGAGCAGCCGTTTCGGTGTTGATGGACAGCGGAAAGTAGATGAAAGCCACACCTTCTGCCCAATAGATCCCAGCGGTCTTTCCTCCTGCAATGATGTTGGTGAATCTCGCCAGATGGTCAGGTGTTGGGAATTTGGTACACTCCATAACAATGACTTCTTTGAACGGTTCATACCTTATTGCAACTTCGCTCAACTGCAGTTTTCTCCTTTGATTCTCTATTTACTTGTCTTTCCTTTTATCATCTTCGTATCGTGCGCGCGCCTGTCTTGGTAGACATATGAATTCGGTAAGGCGTTGATCTCCTCTCTTTAGTGAAGTTTAACAACCTGGGCAAAAACGTAGGCATGACCAATTCTTTTCCAGTAATCCACATCTTCGCTTATGCCACGAATGGTCGTCTGTAACCCTTCAGCAGTTACCTCTGCAATCGTAATGTTCTCTGGTTTGAAGCGGAAACCCCAAGGATAGTTTGGGTCAGGTCTTATGAAAATGAAGTCTTCCACGATACCTCCGATCCACATTTCACCTTTGCTATGATACAACTCAATGAGTTCTTCCCAGACTTTAACACTTGTAGGTTCAATAGCTATGCGATCGCCATTCGTGTCTTCAATAATAGCCATTCCAGCGAGTTCATCTGTAGCTGCTTTTAAGAAGTGGAGCCAACCAGTTGTTGCTAGAGCTGCAATTAACACAATACCAGCTACGGCAATTATCTTTTTCTTTATCAAACCAACTCTACACTTCCACTACTTTCTATATGAGCTTAACAACTAATAGTGCCAAGCTTTGGTACAATCTGTTCCAGAATTTGGTACAATCTGTTATAGCGCGCTAAGTTCTAGCACGGCTCAGTCGTGGAACATGTGCGGATGGTGTTCATTTTGACTTGTTCAAGGGTATAAATGATATGAATCATCGACTAGAAAAGGAGTTTTGGTGATATCAATTGCAGGTGACATGGAATGATGCTTTCAAACATACAAACAGGTTAAATCCGATATCTGTTCAGACTTTGTTGCTTGCAGGAAAAGTTGCAGAGTTTGGACCGGATAAGGTTCTTCTTGATTTGGGTTGCGGTAAAGGTCTTCCCTCCTTGCTCTGGTCAAGCACGTTCGGGATACAGGTCAATGGTTTTGATTTCAACAGTGAGTCTGTCCGACAAGCGAATGCTCAAGCAGAACTGTTCCACCTATCCCATCGAGTGAAATTCACATGTCACGACGTTAGAGAACTGAAATCTCATCGAAAATATGATGTGCTGGCCTGTCTGGGAATTGGTCTTACTGAGGTCTATGGGTCTATCATGGTCCCCTTGGAAACATTTAAGCAGATGCTAAAACCCGATGGTTTCCTGGTGTTGGCGGAGCCAGTTTGGTTATCCCAGCCAGTTCCCAAAGGAGTCCAGAAGGATTTGGGATTGACTGAAGAAGAACTTTGTTCAGAAACCAAGATGAACCGCATTTTAGAAGACTGTGGTTATGAGTTGATTAGATTCATTGTATCAACTAGAGAAGATTGGGAATTCTACGTTCGACCCATATATGTTTCGATGAAGGAATTGGCGAGAAATCGACCAGAGTTGTCTAATGATAGTCAAGCTTTGATGAAAGGTTTTCAAGCTTGGTACGAGGCAGCTGGAATCTACTGGGACATGTGTCTTTGGGTTGCGAGAACCTGACATGTACACATTGAGATAAAATCGTATCTTGCAACAGAAGAAAGTAACCGTTTTATTTGTTAGCAATACTGAAAATTTTATTTGCACACAGGGCCCCCTACCGTTTTACCGTAGATCATCTTTAAATAGACGAGATGTGCACGCTGAGATTTTTTTAGGCACGCATTTTAAATAATATGACATGGAAAAAGGACATAAAAATGTGGGATTTTTGTTCAAATCTCTTGTAAGCTCTCGTTTACCAGAACGCTGCAGCTTTCAATGGGACATCCGCATAAAGCTCGCTCATTACAGGCATTGGCACACTTGACATAGACATGGGATATAGAGCACACAGACATATAGCGAAAACGATAAACCTGAACTTTTCATATGATATTCTGTGCATTCAAATGGAAGTCTTTACGACCATAGAGAAGAGACGTAGCATCCGATTGTATGAGAAAAAATCAGTGGAGAAGAAGAAGCTCCATCGTATTTTGGAAGCAGGCAGATTAGCGCCTTCTGCCAGCAACAAACAGCCATGGCGATTCATAGTACTAACCGATGAGAAAGTCAAAGAGAAACTTAGAGTAGCCTATGACGAAGAGTGGTTCGTCTCTGCACCCGTGATTATCGTAGGATGCGCTATTCCCGAGGAAGCCTGGACGAGAATGGACGGACAAGAATATTGGATGGTAGACGTGGCCATCGCTATGCAGAACATGATCCTAACAGCCACAGAACTCGGTCTGGGAACTTGCTGGATCGCTGCCTTCGACGAAAAACCTATCCAAAAAGCGCTCAAACTACCCTCAAACATTCGCGTGGTCGCCATGACTCCCTTAGGCTACCCAGCTGAAGAAAAGCGCCCAGTAAAAAGAAGAAAACCACTCACCGAGATTGTTCACCACGAACACTGGTAAATTACCAGCGCGTACACACATTGTCGACTCCAAAACATAATGCGCGCGCGCAGTATCGGAGTAGATGGCACCAAGACTAGACAGTTTAACAAAGAAAACTGTTGTCGCTATAGAGAGACTGTAATTGTGAGTGTGCTCGAGGCATCTCTCGATTCGATAGTTAGGTGTTATTTCTACTTCTGTTCGACCTTCTGTTTCAATCTTAGAGCTTCTCTGGTGTACATCTTGAGCTGGCGATCTTGAATCTTCTTCATGGACAAAGTTTCTGCTGCATAGAGTAGAGGTATGACTGAAATGAACAGCAGAAACGCGGCCAGAGAGAAGATGGGGATCGATTCATAGGAGGAGAAAAGTGTGGTAGCTGAGAGTACTGCAATTATCTCAGTCAGGAAAAGCGGAGTCTCTCCGACCGCGTAGAATTTCCTCGCACTAGTTCTAGAAAAGTCGCCCCACAGGACCATCGTGAACAGTAACCACAATGCACCAATAGCGAAGCCATTAATTGCAAAGTAGAAAGTGAACGCCTCAAGTGGAATCTGACCGATTACATCGCTGGCAATCCCTAGAATCGCATATGCTATGCCAACAGACACGAATCCAGAGATTACGATGCGTTTCCTTCCGATCCGATCTGACAGGATTCCCACAACAGGGGCTGAAATACCCGCTATCATTGGCTCAATCAATTGATAGGTATACGGAATAGTTTTTATGACAGGTCTCAGAAGTTCAGATGCGAAGCCATCCACCATTGCGAAGATGAGCCATGCAGCAAAGTAAAGACGAAAGTTTCTATCTTCAAGGACTGAACGAAGGGATCGTTCACGGTTGCTTTGTATATCTTTAGGCTGCTTCCAAGGAAATAATAGGAAAAGAACTCCCCAGGCTCTCCATGCGGCAAGCAGCATCACGCTAGACATCAGGGTCAGTTCTAGAGATGCTACTGGGAGTATCAACGATGTGAGAAGAAATATAATCCCTCCGAACTTCCCTCTCTTTTCATTAGCCACTGAACCTGCAAAATGAGAAAAACATGAAGGCATGCCAAGACCGAGGGACGACCCAATGAGGAGAGTGAAGAGCAAGGCAACAGGCCAACGCTCCACTAGTGGGATTCCTGGAAGGAGAGCTGCCACAAATCCCAGGAGTAGCCAGATGCGGAGGAATCTTGTATTGCGATCTCTTGTGTTGATACTTGCTCCTACTAGACCTGCCACTATTATCGAAATAGGATAGGCGAGGCCGACGGTCATGCTTTCGAAAGTTTGCTCGTAACTCACTACACCTGCCGCTGTGATCTCGTGCACAAAATTACCGGCGATGTTATTCACAACTGTAGCGCCGAGGAAATACCAGGAGAGACTGTTGTACAACAGGACAAAACTCACTAGAGATCCCTTGTGAAAACTAGTGCTATTTCGCAAGCGGCGTAGCATCTTCAGTCCAACGCGTAGAGATGCTTATATATGAAGATACCAAATTAACCTTGGGAATCATGAATACGTATTCTTAATTTGGTATTCCCTATCTGTTTATGTGTAGAACACAACGCTTAAATAACCTGTACTACACACATACAGTTTGGTTATTGGAATGGCGAGGAAGAAGAAGGCTCCTAAAGTCCCAGCAAGACCATTTGGAACTTGGCCGAGCTAAGTTTTATCTAACAGGTGCTTCCACTCCATTGGTCTGATAAGAGCAGTTTCTGCAAGTTTACATAATGCTTTATGAACAGTTTCATCTTCTATTGTTGCAATGCAGACCTTCGCATCCTTCACTGTTTGTGCGACAAGCTTTGCGGCAAATGTCATGCCTCCAGCACTCTCCGTCATCAATAGAAGTCGCTGCAAGTTCTCTATCGGGAATTTTCTACTCGAGACTAGACGAAGTGCCTGAGGTTTGACAAGGGGATCTTGAAGCGCATACAACAGTGGAAGTGGTATGGACTCATACCTTATTCGATGCTTCAGCGCTTTGGAATCTAGCATGTCAATGAGTTCATTTCGAATAATGTAGCTGGTGCTCAGCAATCTTCCATATTTCCCCAATCTCCCAGTCACTTTTTCTGTGCCTCCTCCCAACACGCTGCCTATCCTTGCTATAGCTTCTGTCTCAGCAGCTATCATTTTGACTTTGTCCAAGCACTTCTCTAGGGACACATCTGTTTTGCCGCGGTCTTGTATATCGCTCATTCCGCCTTCGCTCTGTTCAAACCACACTCTGTCAACAACATCAAGAGCTTTCATTGCTCTCTCCAGAGGTAGATTGAGCTGCAATGTCTTGCGTAAGAGAGTGAACCCCTTCATTAACAAAACATCTGCGAGGATGAGTGACAGTTCCCTTCCGAACCTGCCGAAGACTGTGATGTGGCTGTTCTTTCTTCTTGATCTGTCAATCATGTCGTCGTGTATTCCGATTGCTCTGGCAAACAAAACCAGTGATGCAGCGAACGGAACTGTCACATCTGATTTTCCGCCGACAGCTCTGCTGCAGAAAGAGAGTAATGCGGGTCTGAAGTAATCCGGCTGGGAGACCAGCATGATGTATTTCATAGCCTCTTCAAGTTCTGCGTTCTTTGTCTCTTGCGTCAGAATTGTGTCTTTTGCCAATCTCCATCCTTCTTCCCCCTCTCTCTCCAGGAGACTCTTGACTTCATACCGAAGCTTGTCAGTGGCTTCCAAAAACTCACCTTCCTTCCGATCTGATCGCGGGTCTCTGACTATCTATTCCTTACTACGCTTATCTCTTTGTGTGTCCGCGGACCGGGCCGTTTCCTCTCTGAGGACTTCACTGTATGCTTGAACAAGATGTATGCCTTTTGATGTTATTTCATAGACTTTTCTAATGCGTCCGTTCTTCGTCTCCTTTCTGCTTCTCAAGAAGCCGGTCTTCTCAAGCTTCTTGAGCAAAGGATACAAAGCACTGTGGCGCAGCTTTATTCGATATTGCTCTTCCACGTGTTTAATTATCTTGTAGCCCCACATTGGCTCCGTCTGCACGATTCTCAAGATCATCAAGTCAAGAAGGTTTCTGAACAAGCGTTGAACAATTCCAGTTTTGAAGCTTTCAGGCATCTGAGTTGCCTTCGACAAGTCTGAAGCGGACTTTTCTTCCATGGTTTTCCTTATATAGATGTCACGAATCTGCGAATATGTGCACTGGTCTAATATGCTTTTTTATGACTTGTAGTCGCATTAACCCTTATATGACTGTTTAACATATGTTAAGTCTTGAGATATGTCTGAAACGAGACATATTGTATACGCGGTGAACAACCAAACTGTTCAACGCGTCTACACGAGGTAAAGAAAAATGACACCAAAAACGAGAGAAGTTCAGAACAAACTTATGAAAGGGCTACTCGACCTAGTAATCCTTCAGTTCCTGAATTCCAATCCAATGCACGGATATCAGATAATCTCAAGCATACGAAAAAACTTCGGCGTGTACTTCGGACCAAGTACAGTATATCCGCTGCTAAATGGCTTAGAAAAGAAAGGCTACATCAAAAGCCAGTGGGACCTCACCAACGAAAGACCGAGAAAAGTCTATGAACTAACGAACGAAGGCCACAACCTACTGAACTTCACTGAGAACTCACTGAACCACATCTGCCGGAAGATTAGCAACATAGGCCTCAAAGAAAACTTGGTCAACGGCGTAGCTGGCATACTGCACAGACAAATGTACCCAACAGTGAAGAGCACTGCAACGAAGAAGTGAAGTTCTCCAACTGCCCCTCATTTTGAGATCTATTACCAGTATTTTTGAATCTCATTAGACAAACCATCGGTAGTCAATTGGGCAGATAGCTAATTAGGGCACATCGATGGTTTAATCTCAGAAGACACACCCGACTGCTACAGGGCACAGTGACGTTCAATGGTTGTTGAAGAAGCTGATCTTGTCATAAAGAACTGCACGATCCTACCCATGGTCAATTCACGAATCATTGACAAAGGCCTAATCTCAATAGAAGGTGGAAAAATCAGCTATGTTGGAAGCACCAGTGACGCCCCCGAGCTGAAAGCAGAGACTGTAATTCAGGGTGACGGAAAACTTGCTATGCCTGGCCTAGTGAACTGCCACACGCATTTGGCTATGACCCTCTTTCGAGGAATTGCCGAAGATGCTGAAGTTGAGGCGTGGCTCAGGAACACAATTTGGCCCTTGGAGGCAAAACTCAAACCTCGGGACGTCTACACAGGTTCGCTACTTGGCTGCTTAGAAATGATTAGGAATGGCATAACCTGTTTCGCTGACATGTATTTTTTCGAGTCAAAGACCGCACAAGCGGTGAAAGAGGTCGGGCTAAGGGCGGTTTTGGCATCAGGGATAATTCAAGAAACTGACGCGCCACAGAAGATGACGACATTCCATGAAGCCGTTGCCTTCGCTAGGCGTTTCCAGGGACAGGCTGATGGCAGAATCACGACATCCCTGGGTCCACACAGTGTCTCCACTTGCAGCGAAGAGCTGTTGAGGAAAATCCGAGAAAAAGCTTCTGAGCATGGCTTCAGAATCCAGCTCCACCTTTCCGAATCCAAAGGGTCGGCTGAAAGGACAGAGCGAACACAGAGAGTATCACAGACTGCGCTTCTCGAAGAGTTGGATTTTCTGGGCGGTGACGTGCTTGCTGCTCACTGCATACATCTGTCACCAAGAGACATGAGGATTCTTGCTAGAAGAACGGTGAAAGTGGCACACAATCCCATCGCGAACCTTAAACTAGCCTCAGGAATTGCCAAGGTAAAGGAATTGCTTGATCTTGGCATCACTGTTGGTCTCGGGACAGACGGAGCTGCGAGCAACAACAGTCTAGATATGTTTGAAAGCATGAAGATGGCCTCATTGCTGCAAAAACTGAAATACCAAGATCCGACCGCTCTACCCAGTCAAACTGCTCTGAGATTGGCCACAATACATGGAGCCGAAGCTTTGGGTTTGGAGAAGATCATTGGCTCGCTGGAGATTGGAAAGAGAGCTGACATCATCCTAGTCAATATGAAAAAGGCAAACTTGATCCCACTCCATGATTTATGCGCGAATCTCGTATACTCTGCTCGAGGGTGTGATGTCGACACAGCAATTGTGAATGGCAGAATCATAATGTCAAATCGGAAAGTGCAAACGGTTGATGAAGACGAAGTCTTGAAGAAGGCTGCCGAAGCTGCTAGAGAACTGGTCGATCGTTAGCGAATATGTTGTGACCCAATGATTTCATTCTACGATACATTTATCAATTGAAGAAGTCCATTCTGTCTAAATCTCCAGAACGGCAGTCCGCATGAAGGTGCCTATGTGCCCATAATTCACATAACTAATATGACAAAGCGCTATGAGGATTTGACTGCTGTAGACCACTTGGACTTGAACATTGAGGAGGGCGAGATCTTCGGGTTGTTGGGTCCAAACGGTGCCGGTAAGACCACCACTGTGCTGTTG
>CAYFWV010000038.1:0-6907 GCA_964346975.1 uncultured Candidatus Bathyarchaeia archaeon | reverse complement strand
ATAGGATTCCTCGGCGGCCTAATGGGAATATTGATAGGTTCCATGACAGCAATACTGGTCGCCAGCATCTACACAAGCATCCCACTATCACTCTTTTTTCTCGATCTTCTGCTCTTCATCCCTCCGCTTTTCATGACTCGAATCCTGGCCTCCACAGTGATTGCAAGCGTTCTCGCAGGGATCATCGCTGCAGTAGCGACCTTCAAGATAAACATTGCAGAAACTCTGAGGTCAGACTATTGATAATCGAAACTCAGAACGTGACTCGCACCTATCTGCTCAGCGCGTCAATCATCACAGCCGTAGACAACGTGAGTCTGGGACTCAAGGAAGCGTCTTTTGTTTCTATTCTAGGGGCATCTGGTTCGGGAAAGACCACCCTCCTCAACCTACTTGGACTGATTGACAGCCCTACTTCAGGAAGAGTCTACTTCAACGGTCACGACACATCTCTTCTGGCAGCGAGAGAGCGAAGAAAGATCCGACTGCAGAACATAGGATTCGTGTTCCAAACGTTCAACTTGCTGCCAACACTTACGACACGAGAGAATGTTGAACTGCCGCTGGCACTGGCGCGGGTTCCACAAGATTCGCAAAAGAAAAAAGCAGTTCACCTTCTCGAAACTGTCGGTCTCAGCCACAGACTTCAACATAGACCAGGAAAGCTGAGCGCAGGAGAGATGCAACGCGTGGCAATCGCAAGAGCACTTGTGAATAACCCGAACTTGATTCTTGCAGATGAGCCCACAGGCAACCTCGACACTCCAACAGGATCTGAGATAATCGACCTCCTACTCAACCTGAGTCGAAGACGCCAGACAACTGTGCTGGTGGCAACCCACGATGAGCGAGTTGCGAAAGTAGCTGACGAAACATACTGCATTAAAGACGGCGCAGTTTCACGCATCCAACCATGAAGCTCGGAGGAAGGATCAACACGGGCTCACAAGCTGCCACAACTGAAGTCTTGCGGTGGGAAAAAGAAGAGATCATGCGAATCAGGGGGCCGTTTGACATCGTAGAGTAGGGGTCAGGTTCTGGTGATCAGCTCTAGCATTTCAATAGTGCCAACGCAAGCATGCAGCCAGCAGGTTTGTGCGGCTCGCGGAATCTGTCTTCTTTGCGCGAAAATAATAAGAGGGTGAAAATATATGTACTCTTGGGAGAAGAGTTGGTGAATAGTCTAGGAATGCGCAAAAGAATGTCATCTTCTCTCAATGACTGTCAGGATATTGGTAACGATTCAATTCACGTTGGCCAATGGGTTTCACGGGTTGACAAGCGGTGTCTGTTGAAGAAACTCTGAAAAGAATTGAAAAGAAACTTGGGAAGATCGAGACTGAACTAGAGGAGATTAGAAAACAGATACTTGAACCTGAGCTTATAGGTCCGAAATCGCTAGTTGAGTTACCGGATCATCTGCGCAAAACCGCGATGGGGCTCATGAGAATCGGACAAGGAACAGCTAGTGATGTGAGCAGACGCACTGGACGGGCTCGAGCCGTCGAAAGCGGCTACTTGAACCAGCTGGAACGGCAAGGATTCGTCACAAGCTTCAGAAGGAGCAGACAGAAATTCTTCTCAATTGATAGTGAATTGATGGCGCGCCCAAGAATTCAAGATGTCTGACTGAGCATACACGCACATGAATTCAGATTCTGACATCTACAAGTTCCAAAACTGCTCTGGTGAAACGGTTGCTCTTGGCACCGAAGTGACGTTGTACGGGCACACACTTATGCAAGTGGAGCAATCTGTTCCATTCTCACACCAGAATTGATAGCATGATTCCGGATTTACGTACCACTTACGCACCCCTGGACTGTTCGAGTTACTCACAGGAGTGAAGCTCGGGCTGTCGTCCATAGAAATCGCGTTAGCCTCGCACTTTCTTGCGCAGAGTTTGCACTTTGTGCAGAAGGCTTCCACGCCAAACTCGATTGGCATGTCTGGTGCTAGAGGCATATCTGTCAATATCTTGCAGAGCCTAACTCTCGGACCGAACTCCGGCGTTATCAACAAACCGTTCCGTCCAACTTCACCCAAGCCAGCATCAACTGCAAGTGGAATGCTGAGAGCAGTATCGTTGCCACACTGTATTGCTCGATATCCTAGGTTACGAATGAATTCCGCGAGACACGCCAGTGTGAAAGCCATTCTCGAATAGCCTGCTCCAGTGGCAGCGGAAGCGGGAACAGCTGGAGATGTCGCTATCCCGTCAATGTCCATTTCAATGGCCATCACGATGCTGTTTTGAATTCCTTTTGGAATCTCAGCATCAGCATACAGCCAATCTTTCTTCAGCTTGCAGATTCCTGTGCGTGAAGCTCCAAACAGCCTTGCCGCCCGTTTCATTATCACGTTCATTCTGTGAGGTTTGTCAATGTCAAGTTTTGTTTGAGTCCAGTCGAACCCTACGGTATCTTCCGGAATCCTGGAGAGCTTGATCTTCTCCCGCGAAAAAGCAGCTGTGTAGGAATCATGAACTATCCACGAAGCGTTAGCAAGGACAAAATCAATTCTTGAATAGCCCGATTTCTTCAGCTCGATAATCGCAGGCACTCTCTCGTCATACATGTGTTCATATCCAGCCCATGATTGATCCCATCTCACTCGCCTGAAGACAGTGTTTCGTCTGTCAAAACGCGTAAGCCTCGATCGATCCAGTCTGTAGCCCGGTTTCGCAATTTGTCTGACTGCAGTTTGTGGTTTCTTGCTCTTTGAATCCTGGCTCATATGGTGACACTTCACACATGTAGACTCAGGTGCAGTTTAAAAGGATGGTTTCAAGGCCCTCATTTTGAGAGTATTGTGGGGTCAGAGAAACTTTCATCAGGACCTGGCATTGCACTTGTAACTGCTGAACCACGCTTTTTGCCTTCCAAATCCATGATTCCGAGATGACGGCTATCGGCAGGTTTAAGGTTTGCACCTTTCGAGAGTGCCCCAGTCTTCAGATGCATCGAACTGTGGCTGTGATGCTTTGAAAACCACTCGGATTGATGCTCCATCTAGTTCCGGATTGTCGCCAAACAGCTCCCTATCCCCGTAGCGGATTGCCTCGAGAACCAGTGGCATTTCCTGGTGGAAGATCTTGAAGCGCCATCCTGCTCTTCCAAGAACAAGTCCTCCACTGACGTGACAGTAAACATGCAAGGTCAATTCACCGTCATCGCTTTTCCATTCAGCCAGCACTTCATCTCGCATAAGTCGTGTATACCAACCTGAGATTTGTTTGCGATTGTAGTCAAGGCCAACTGTCAAGTAGAGATCACCTGTCGAATCTGAGTGCGTCAGTGTATAATGACGGCCTGCAACTGGGTTTTTGGAGGTAACTCCAGTCAAATAGGTCACGTGGAGTTTCTCCGGGTTCAAACGACTCATAGTGAGTCACATAGTTCCTCATCCCTCATATTTTCTCTTTCTTTTTCTCTGTCATGGAGCCTCTGATGTCAGCACTGTGCTGTGAAAGCCGTAGGTATACCGGTGATGAATCCTCGTGTCAGAATGTACATCACATGTGCAGAGAGAGAAAGGATGTATAAGTTGCTATAGGCAATTTCAATGCAGTAGTATGCGCTGAGAGTGGTGGAATTGAGAAGAGTGACGTTCACGATTCCTGATGACATGTATCGCTACCTGGATTTTCTCGAGAAGTCACGGTTCATTTTAACCAAGGAGGAGGCTTTGAGCACGGCTTTGGCATTCTACAAGAAACTGGCGATGCATGATTGGTTACCGTTCGCCTATCGTATGGGCGGCGGACGGGTTATGCTTATGGACCTGGGTATGATCTTGGACTTTCTTCATCTACTCACAAATCAGGAGATTCTAGATGCGGCACGAACGTCTGCTTTGAAACGTAAGGCTACAAGCCCTTTCTTCAGAGACGTTGACTTTTCACGACCAGAGACGTGGTCTCTGGTTCTGAGCGAGATGGAGATGATGGGATGGGGAAAATTCACTAGGTTCGGCAATAAAATACAGGTTGAGTCTTGTGGTCTTCCCTCTCTCTACTTGAGAGGATACTTTGAAGGGATGTTTGGCCAGAAGTTCAGTGTTCATCATTCTGACAAGATTCCAGACGCGAGTATCTTTGCGGGTGGGAGGAAGAGAAGAAAAACGAGGTGAAGCGGTCTGGATTTCTAGAGTCCAGTCCAAGGGCATCTCTTGTACGGTCCAATGACGATTGTGACGATAGTGCCTAAGATTCCTTCAAGCTTCAGTTCTTCTTCAAGAAAGGAATTCAAGTCCTCCATTTTCTCCAAGATTACTTCTGTAACGATGTCGGTATCGCCACTTGTTCTGTAAACCACGTGGGTATCTGGATGTTTGGTGAGGTGCTCAGCTATGGCTTTTATCTTGGCAGGTTCAACGCGTATTCCTATGAATGCTTTGATGACCCGGCCTAGTTTGTGGTAGTTCAGAACAACTGTGAACCGTTCAATGATCCCGTCCTTTTGGAGCTTGTCGATACGTCTCCTGACGGTTGCTTCATTGGCGCTTGTTTCATTCGCGATCTGAACTATTGGCTTTCGCGCATCCGCTTGGAGCGCTCGGATGATCTTCATATCTAGCGCGTCGATAATCGACACTTTCTCTCACTCTCTGTTAAGTTAGTTGTAATTTCGCCTCCGTGGTTAAACGTTTTTCGCAGCGTGATTCCATGATTGCATGCCGGATTTTTATGCTTGAATAGCTATGAAAACGTGAATTGAATTGCTTGAATACGTCATGCACATGATACTCTGTGGATGAATAGCAATTGAAAATGCTAGTGGAATGACGAATTACATCGCCAAAAGTCTTATTTTCCATTAAGAACATATGTGTATTTACGCGACGTGTTGTGGGGAATTCAGTATGGCATTAGAGAAAATCGCAGAGAAAATCCCATCATCCAAATGGGCGGCAACAACGGAAAGACTAATCGACATCGTTCTCAATTCCGCCAACTCGAACAAAATGCCTAGTGGCCTGGCGAAGACAATCCTCTACTACTGGCAGAGGGATCAACTTGCCACTAGAATCGGAATACAACGTCTTCTTGAGGCTTCGGTCATAATTGACCCAGAGAAGACTCTTGAAGTGCTGAATGAATTCGGCCTCAAAGAGGCAATAGCTGTCCTAGGAACCCGCTGATCTGCGAATCATCACAGCCTTACCATATAAGCAATTAGGTGTGTCCCTGAAACGGATGGGTTAGAAAAGAGGTTTCCCTAGATGGTCAGTTTCGCTATTGAGTTTGTTCCGCGTGATCTATACTGGAAGACAACATTCTACGCCATCCAAGCGGAAAAGACAGGGTTCAACACTCTGTGGATTACAGACCACTTCAACAACCGAAACGTGTACGTCTCCCTAGCCATCGTCTCCGCGTACACTGACAAGATCAAGTTCGGCCCAGGAGTAACGAACCCATTCATGGCACACCCAATCGTGACAGCTCAAGCCGTTTCAACACTAAACGAGATAGCTCCAGGCCGGGTAGTCTGTGGAATCGGTGTCGGAGACAGAACCACACTAGAAGCAGTCAACATAAAGCCTACCAAACCGCTTGGAACAATCAGAGAATCCGTGAAAATCATCCGCGAGATCACTTCTGGCCAAAATCTCGAAATGTATGGAAACATCTTCCCAATATCTGGAGCCAAGCTAAACTTCCATACACCTAGCACGATTCCCATATTCGTTGGAGCTCAAGGACCTAAGATGCTGGCTCTAGCCGCAGAGATCGGTGACGGGATCCTGATCAACGCCTCTCATCCAAGTGACATCGAGAATGCTATGAAGTTTATCAAAGAAGGACTCGCTAAACAGGAAAGACAATCCGATGCAATAGAAATCGCTGCCTACACTTCCTTTTCAGTCGATAAGGAACCGAAGAAAGCGGAAAAGGCAGTCATCCCAGTCGTAGCCTACATAGTGGCTGGCTGTCCGGAAACTGTCCTGCAGAAGCATGGAATCTCCAGAGAGACCGCAGATATGATACGCAAAGCAATCATTCATGCAAAGTGGAAGGAAGCATTCTCGCAGATCACGAGCGAAATGATAGAAGCTTTTTCGATCAGCGGTACTCCAGAGACTGTTGTCGAAAAGATAAGCAATCTAGTCAAGAAGGGAACGACTCAATTGGTCGCTGGGTCACCCATCGGACCGAACATACGCAAAGCTATCAATACAATAGCAGCAGAGGTGTTTCCCCACTTCATGAATAAGGAAGACAACTAAGATGATTGAAGCCTACATTTTGCTGAGAGTGAAGCCAGGCATGGATCGAACCGTGTTTCAAGCTATCAGAAGGCTCAGACAAGTGAAGGATTTGGAAACAGTTTACGGAGAGTATGATCTCCTAGTCAGAATTGAGGTCAAAAACATGGATGCTCTGGACGCATTCATTTTCGAGGCAGTGCGAACAATCAACGGAGTTGAAGGAACAACAACGCTGGTGACAATTCAACCGCCAGGCCAGACTGAGAAGGCAGGAGAATGAAAGGAAGAGAACCACCTTCAATTGTCCGTAACATCATGAGCAAACCTGTCATCACCACAGGAGATACCACATCAGCCCGCAGAGCCGCTGAGATCATGGACGAAAGAGCAGTCGGTTCACTTGTGGTTACTCGTGAAGACAGGCCTGTCGGAATCGTTACAGAGAGAGATATACTGGAGCGAGTTGTGGCAAAAGGACTTAACGCATCCCAGATCCAGATAGTTGACATCATGAGTGAACCATTGATCACGGTCAAAGGAAACCGGTCAATCATCGAAGCAATCAGAATCATGCAGAAGAAGAAGATCCGAAGACTCATAGTATTGGAAAACAAGAAAGTGAAAGGGATCGTCACTCAGAGAGATCTCCTGCGCGCGCTGGCCTTCCATGTCATCATTTCTTTCAGACCCTTAC
>CAYFWV010000037.1:0-52621 GCA_964346975.1 uncultured Candidatus Bathyarchaeia archaeon | reverse complement strand
AGTCGACGATACCGAAGAAGAAAGATGTAGCTTGTTGTACCTGCTTTAGGAATATTTTTGTTCAGTCACTTATTCATGTCCCCAATGGCCACAATGACACCGATTTGATTCAAGAAACTCCTCAAGTGTTGCCCAACTATAGCCGCCGTGATCACATTTCGCATGTGCTGGCACACGTTCATGATACCATTGGGTTAACTGCTGTAGCTCCTCTGTTTCTGGCACCGCAGAGTATTCATGTGTCGTGACATTGTATCGTTGATGCCGATAGATGCCATGTGGCTGTGTTGGAATGAAGAGGAGAGGAGCTTCAATCACTACATCTCGCCCTCCACCTCTCGACTTCAAGTGTTCCACATCACGTTGTATTGATTGTAGCGTTGTCATGTTAACGTTCCCTTAGCATATGCTCCAGCAACTTTCCGTGCAACCTCTTCCTGCTCACTCTCTGTCAACTGTAACGCTTCATACTGTTTCAGGAGTTCTTCAATCTCGACGCCACGTGTATCCTTCGGTTGCCACATAGTTTTCAGCCAGTTCACTTCTCTACGCAGTTGTCTTGTGCTTCTCATCTGTATCTAATCTCTCCTTTATTGCTTCAATCTCTTTTGCCAATGCGTCAATCTCCTTATCTTTCAATGCTTGTAACTGCACACTGGTTCCATAGATAGCAGCCCGAAAAAACTGAGCGCGACGGACATCACCCACATTATGGCTGAGGCCCCACTTCAACAACTGGTTACAGATCCCATTCAATTTCCGCACCAGTTCACTGCGTTCAGTTAGAACTTCACTCTCAGAAAACGCTTGCTCCAAACCGCGTTCACCAAACCCTCTGTACTGCACACTCCGTTTCCTCTACCCCCCTCCCTCCAACGTGCATCTCAATTTCCCTACCAGCACCACGCTTATCGATGATCTTCAGGCGCTTGCCTTTTCGTTTGAGCTTATAGCGCTGTAACACTGTGTCGAAGGGAACATTATGACTCAGCTCAGTGAGCGCGTTCATCAACATCGCCTTGCCAATGTAACCTTCCTGAATCGGATAGTAACTGGCTTCAGAGTCAAGATAGCATTTGCCAATGTACAACCATTCCGCGAAGCTCAATGGTTCATTATAGGCAGTCACCAACACCAGAATGTCATCAGGGCCTTTTTTCCCATCAACAAGCGTGAGCAAAACCATGTTAGGAAACCTTCTCCCACTTAGGATGTGCCCTCAAGTTCTCCGCATGATACCCACAGCACTTCTTTTCAATTCCCAGAACCTTCTCCTTTACAACAGACACCACCGGATATTTGCCACAGAAGTCACACTTTGGCAGTTCCTTAGGAGAAGGCTTGGATTCCTCTTCGAAAAGTGGAACTTCATATTTTTCGACATGAGCTTGATAGGAACGCTCAGAGATGTAACCTAAACGATAGATCCCCTCAGTGAAGGCACGTAACCCCGCAAATGATCGCCCTAAACACTTGTCAGCTTGAAGCTTTGAAAATGCATGGTATAACTCTCCATCTAGGAATAACATCAAGCCATGCTCTCTGAATCTCCTAACCAAGAAAACTCCCACACGTTTGATGGTTTGTCGTTGTTGAGTTTGTCTTGTAGGATTTGATAGGTAGGTAGTTAGTTACAGTATAGCTAGTTTTATTTGCAGCTAGTTTGCTTACGATCCTTGTCAGCCTCCTTGAGAATCGGGCGAATCGTCAGTTTGCTATTTACTTCCATGGTAACAGCTTTGACTCTACCATGTCTTGCTTCGAGTAATCTGAGCCAAGTTCTAGGCAGAATCACTCCTTTGCTAGTCTTGCCGACATCAATGATTTTTCGAATTAAGGGCATTAGCGTGCCTCACTATAACAGTACAAAAGCATTATATATATCTATGATTAAAGATACCATCTATCTTAGAGATAGCATTAACAGAGATTGCTAGGTGAAAAGAGGGCGTGAAGACTAGAAGTAGATCCCCTTGGAAAGGTAGAGCATATCTCCGCAAACGATACCCTGGTGCCTTTCCTTTATCAGAAGGCCAAGTTGAAGTTCTTGAGGGATTAGCGAAACAAGGTTGCACAAATGCGTATAGACTTGCCCATGAGATCGACAAAGCATACTCTTTCGTTTTCAACTCATTGAAAGAACTAGAAAGACGAAAGATGGTGATACTAAAGAGAATAGAAAACACTGAGAAAGGAACCAAGGCTAAAATCTATGACTTGGATCTGCGAGGTATCCTGCTTGTCATGTACAGAGAGATGCTACATCCAGATAAAGTGGATCGCAGATTTTTGCGGAGCGTTCTCTCGAAGTATGGTTCTTTGCTACCTTTGGTTTTCGGTAAATTTGAGTCATTAGAGAGCTCAAGCGAGATGGCAGGGAAAATAGCCTGGTTTTGTTTGAAACGCCTCGCTGATTTCTATGCGCAAGATCCTCAATCATTCAATAAAGGGATGAGCTACGTTGGTAGTCCAATAATGGAACTGGAACAAAAGCTCACGTGGTTTTTCTATTTTCAGGATCATCATTTCAAGTACGGCGAGGAATGGTTGAGTGCAATCAGACAAGATGATGAAATTAAATTGTATGTTATCAATGAACTAAGGGCATACCAAGTAAGACTACTGAATCTTCGTGATCTTATCGAAAACACGATTTCCTCACTGGAAGTTGAAGATTGGAAGAAGTGATGTGAATGAAAGGATTAGAAGATTCCACATGGAAACACTCGAAAGTTCCACGTGGAAAATACCACAATCAAACAGCATTGAAAACCACTGTCAGTCTCTACTTATCCAAAAAAATCGTGGAACAAGCTCGAAAACATAAGCTAAACTTGTCACGAGTCATGGAATCAGCCTTAATCTCGATTCTAGACTACTTGGAGCCTCAAAATAATCATCCAACAGTCAGGGTGAACGCTGAGGTTGGTGAGGTGGTGGGCCGGCCCGGACTTGAACCGGGGACCTTCTGCGTGTCAGGCAGATGTCCTAACCAAACTAGACGACCGGCCCGAAATCGGTTTTAAACTAATGTCTAGGTATGCCTTATTTATTCTCATCGATTTCCATTGATGTTGTCCTCAATCTCAGCGTTTCCATTTTGTGTCAGTCCTCGCCTATTGTGATGGTTGCAGCAATGTGAGCTGATTTGAGTGACCTAACTCTTAAATGCTGAAATCAGTGTATAGTAGAGCAAGCATAAGTATTGGAGAGTAATGTGTTGAGTGAGCCAATCAACTCCGAGCCTCTGAGGACTCTTTCACGGGAAAAAGCCTTCTACTTCTTCACTTCCATCGGCAACTATACGGGAGTGTGGGCTTCATCTTTGGAGGAGTTCGTCAAGAAGATTCTCGATGTAGATGTCAAGTCACTAGAGTTTCACCTTTACCGCGGCGATTTTGAGAAGTGGATTACAGAAACCGTTGGGGACAGCGCTTTGGCCAGCAAGATAAGGCAGCTCAAAGCATTGAAGCCGATAGGAATAGATCTTAGAGACCGTCTTTACCTGATTGTTTTCAAGCACTATGAGAGTCTCAAGAAACCTGTTTCGAAACCGTCAACATCTGCTTTCATGGCGAGCAAGCCGGTCAAGGTGACCTTCGGTCCGTCTCAGTCGAGTGAAATCACTGATTAGTCTGATGGAATGACCAGGCCACGCTTCCAGTGGTTCAGCGTGGTCAGCAGCCTTATCGTAAAGTATTCGCCAATCCTCTCTATCAGTGGTGGAGTGCTCTTCTTCGAGACTCTGAAGTCTGCAGCTTCACTAGAGTCAGGGTAGTATGATAATTCTGATTGGAATGGATTTGGATTCTCTTGTTGGATCTCATCATTGGTTTTCCTGACCGCTTCACCTATGGTGTAAGCATCTTCGAGCAAGTAGTCGAGCAGCTGCAAAGTCATGGTATCCGTGTAATTAGCTTCGATCCAACTGGTCCATCCGATGACAGCTCTCGCGCCCTTTCCAACCAAAGCTTTGGCCATTGAAGTCTGATTCAGACTGTTACATCCCATTAGGACGATGATACAATCGCTGTCAAATCGTCCTCTCATACTTGCATTGACAAACTTTGGTCCGATGGCAAAGTACCAATCCTCAAATGAATACATTTGGGCCTTGCTGATTTGCTTGCTTTCAGCGAGATCCGTATACATTCCTGGCAGAAAAGGTTCTGATGTGAATATGTCAACCCAGTCTGTATTGTCTCTCACGGCAGAATGAGCTCTCAGTAGCAGGATTTTCCCACTCTTCGCAGGAAGGTCTCTCAGAAAGCTTATTGTCACGGACTCTCCTGAGAAATACTTTGTGTCGTAGCCAGAACCATTCAGAATTGAAGTTGTGATATCTCTGAAAGTTGGGTTGTCCAGCTGTTTCTGAACAGTCAGTTGATCTACTATTACACCCGTCCAGCCTTCTGGGTTTGATTTCAGAATGAAATAGTACATCATCAGACTGACAAGTATTATAAGGCTAACAAGACCGATGCCGTACAGCAGTTTCTTCTCTACCTTTGACTTTGGGTGTTGCTTTCTCGTCATTCATATCAACGGCTTCTATGCTAGCGATTATGTAGACTGGCCGCTTCTTTAATCTCTCGGCTGCATGAGTTTTCAGGTTGGATCTAGGCTCTTCAACTGATTGCGGTACATTTCTAGGATTTCTCGATTTGTTGTGGAGTCTTCAGCTGATTTGTCAATCCTGTAATTCCCTGTGAAGCGAGGAAACCTTATTGCTAAACCGCTTCCCTGTCGAATCTCATTCATTCCACAGGTATGAGTTGGACTTAGTGTTATCTCCGCCCCGAGAACTTCAAGTACAACGTATGGTTCAAACCAGATGTCAGCTTCTACCGTTGATTCGATTCTCGGGCTCTTACTCTTTGTCCGGTGCTTTTTCAATATTTCAGGTAGTTTTTCCAAGTCTTCATCAGTAAAACCTGTTCCACATTTCGTTACTGTTTCAAACATGTCCTTTTCAGGATTGTAAGCTGCGAGCAGTAACGCGCCATAGGTTCCAGCACGTCTTCCTCTGCCATGAAAAGCCCCCACAACAGCCAGATCCACTGTGTCAGTCATTTCACTTTTGTAGTCTCGCTTGTATTTTATCCACATCCATCCTCTCGCCCCAGCTTGATAGACGGAATCCTCAGAGAGCGACTTGCAGATCAGACCCTCGCAGCCAGCTTCCACGGCTCCTTCGAAGAAACGTTCCAGGTCTGCAACGTTGTTCACTATCAGAGATTCAGCACAGTTGACCTGGTCACTTGCTACGACAATTTCCTCAAGTTTCCTATGTCTAGTCTCGTATGGTCTTAGGGTGTAGTCGTTTCCATCTACAAACAAAGCGTCGAAAACAAACATTGAAACTGGATATTCCACCATTGCCTTTGAGACGCCATGTTTTCGTCTTCGATGCATCAATTCCTGGAATGGTTTCAACTCACCGGTTTCCAAATCTATAGCAACGCACTCCGTCTCAACAATCACATCTCTTGCATTGATGAATTTCCTCACTAATGTGACGACGTCTGGATACTGGGATGTGATGTTCTCTAGACGACGTGAAAACAGAGTCACATCATTGTTTCGTTTGTGGACTTGCACTCGTTCTCCATCGTATTTGAACTCAGCTCGGCATCTGCCACCCAGTTTCTCAAGAATTTCCTCGATTGAGCCTAATCGCTCTGCCAGCATTGGGCGTATCGGGCTTCCGAGACGCACGTTGAAATTCTCAACTCCTTTCAGTCCCCCTTCAGCTACGGTTTCCGCGACTCTACCGAGATCTGAGGAGATGTTGTAGGCTCTCTCCAGGACACTCCTTGACGCCTTTCCTCCTCCATAGGCAATCGCCAAAGCATCAAGAACCGTCATGTCTGCGATGCCGACTCTGAGACTCCCAGTGACAATTCTTACGATGTACTTTGCTTCCTGCGGCTTTGCTCTAGTCAGCAGACCGGCAAGAAGACTGAGTTTCTTGTCTGTGGACCCAGCACCAGAGGCTCTCGCGATAGCATCTAGTGTCTCATAAACCTCTTCAACAGTCAAGACTGCTCCTTCAAACAAGGTGACTTGAGTCTTCATGGCTAGGAACTTCTGCGCAGTTGCACCTACATCTCCGGTCTTCGCCAGATCTTCTGAGATCTCCTTCTCATTCTTGCCAGTTGCTTTGGCAACTGCTTGGATGGCAAGTTTCTCCGCGATTCCTATCTCGGTGCCCGCAAAGTCAGGATATAGCTTTCCTTGGGTTAGGTACACAACTTTGTCGATGATAGCTTTTGGAGCCAGAATCATTAGTTCTGCAAGATAATCAGTCATCTCAAGCCGTTTGGTTGTAGCTTCGATCTTCTCGTAGATGTCTGCTATCAGAGAGAAGTTCAACTAGGTTTCCTCTCGTTAACTTCATCAATTTGCCTATTAAAATTGAGCCTGCAAACCCAGTGTTCCTGTCTCGAGCCCGCCTGTTGGGGATGCAGCTCTAGAAGGTGTCTTTGTGGATTATTTCAGGAACAGATCTCCGTCTTCGAGTCTTTGGGGTCTGTGATGTATATCCAAGAGGCACTATTGCGACTGGTTTCACATGTTTCGGGGTCTTCATAGTCTTTCTCACCATCTCCTCTTCGAATGCTCCAACCCAACATGCTCCAAGCTCCATGGCGTAGGCTGCCAACAATAAGTTTTGAATGGCAGCCGCTGTGTCTTGGATGCAGTAGAGATCTTTCCCTCGACTCCCATACCCCTCTTCAGAACGGGCCTGATCTGCGCAAACGACCACTGCAACTGGTGCTTCTTCAATGAAGCTCTGATTCAAGGCTGCAGCAGCTAGTTCACGTCGCTCCTGGAGATCTCTTACAACAATGAACTCCCAAGGTTGAATGTTGCCTGCAGAAGGTGCGCAGCTAGCAGCTTCAATGAGTCGCACAATAGTCTCGTCGGAGACTTCCGCTTTCTTGAATGAACGGATACTTCGTCGATTTCTAATTGCGTCGAATACTTCCATGATGATCCGCCCTAGACTACTGACTGAAGTTGTTTTCAGAAACTTGTTTCTCAGCATATAAGTTATGCGTATATGCATTCACTGGAGATGCAATCCGTGCCTATATCAGTGAAGCTATCCGCAGCCCGCGCAAATGGTCCACACCCTTGGGTGGAATGGTCCTCAACGTGAATCGAGATGCCTTTACGCTTGTCTCTTGTTCAGCAGATTAGTGTACTGTAGCTACAGTGACAGCAAAGTCCTTAAGTTTGGCTGATGTTGACTCTTGTGGATGATGAGCTAGAGAGTTACGTGAGCGTTGCTGTGATAATCTCTCGACGGGCGAACTGACATAATACTAGCAACAATGCATGGTTCAGACTGGTCAGTGGTGCGGAGAAATGTTAATAGGAACGATGAAAATACAAGCCTCTTGACCGCAGAGTCAACGTTGCATATTGAAAGGAAGGTTGAATTTGTCGAAGACTCCAGTTGATATCTCGGAACTGCGTAAAGGAGCTGATGGAGACACTGTGAAGGAGCTGGCGGATTTTCTTGAAGAGAAATTAGAGGGTGTTGAAGTCGATATGACAGGCAGTGAAATCATATTAGGTTATGAAGAGGACGCGAAACCATTCTCTCGATCGCATCTCAGAGTTATCCTTCGCAAGTTCTTGCACATGTCGGAACTGAAGGAGTTTCGAGTAATTGCGGGAAAGCAGAATACATTCATCATCAAGGAGAAGAAACTCATTGGTGAAGAATGAGTCTCACACGTGCGCTAGGTTTCCCATGCTATTTGCTTAGGGCTATTGAGATTATTCCAACAAGCACCAGAAGTGCTCCTACTACAAAGATTGGTTGTGGAACTTCAGCGAAGATAGCGATTCCTAATAGAGTAGCACCTATTGGCTCAAGGAGGGCCATAGTTGCAGTTTCGAAGGACTTGAGGACTGAAAGAGAGGAAAAATAGAATGTGTGAGCTGCCGCAGTGGGCAGTATTCCTAGGCCGATCAATGGCAGCAGAAGCTCGAAGTTCCCGGAGAGCTCAATGGTGGTTCCGGTGAGAACGATTGCTCCGCCGACTGTGAGAGCAGCCATGAAATATATGAAAAATGCTGTTGACAACAGGGGAAGCTTTCCTCGTTTGTCTCTTCCGTAATTCAGGTAGAATCCTTCAGCAACTGCGGCCAGAGTTGCTTCGAGATCACCAATCAGGTTTCCTGTCGCCCCCGCCCTGAGATCTCCAATAGCGATTATGCCTGCTCCGAGAAAGGATAGAGCCATTCCCG
Source organism: uncultured Candidatus Bathyarchaeia archaeon (assembly GCA_964346975.1). Taxonomy (GTDB): domain Archaea; phylum Thermoproteota; class Bathyarchaeia; order Bathyarchaeales; family SOJC01; genus JAUWDF01. The sequence goes on along the minus strand of CAYFWV010000037.1, from coordinate 44,356 downwards.
GTAGAGCAAGCTTTGATGGTCTCATACTGTAGATGAAAGTTGAAATAAACATGGAAAAGATTGGAGTTGTATTGACCAAGACAGCTGCGTTCAGAAGAGACGTCTTCTTCACCGCGGAGATGAACAAGATGAAGTGGACACCTAGGAGTATGCCAAGTATCATGAAATCCTTCAAGTTTCTTCTAGAAAAGTCTGAAACCGCGGGTTTCTCGAAGATTAGAATTATGCAGGCGAGAGCCCCACAAGCTATTACTAGCCTCCAGAGAGCAATGGACAAAACGCTCATTCCAGGCAACAGCCGGATGAATATCGCTGCTGTGCCAAAGAGAAAACCAGCAGTAATGCCTTCTAGCAAGGCAGTTTTTCGGTTCTTGAGCATGCAGCAACGCCACGCCTATTTCTCAGGGAGAATTTTGCTGACGTCGATTTCCTTTTCCAACCGGATCACGTAATCAGCTTTCTCTGCAAAGGCTTCGTTGTGAGTGACTGCGATGATTTGTTCTATCGCTTTCAATCGAGCAATCGCTTCAGCTAGGCGATCCACTGAGCGGTCTTCTCTGCCTAGGCTTTCGGTGGGTTCGTCAAGAAGAAGCATTTGCAGTCCATGTCCAGTTCGTGCCTGCATTATTAGTTGACCTAAAGCAAATCTGTATGCGAAGGCTAGAAGAGTGCGTTCTCCGCCTGAAAGATGTGCGACTTCCAGTTCATAGCCTTCTTGACTCTTGACGGTCGGAGTATAGGTTTCATCTATCTGGACTATGAACCCTGTGTCTTCTTCGCCTCTCAGACTGTCTAGCACCTGCTGTATTGTATTCTGCAGGATCTTGACGAATTCTGTCCGCAACTTCGGTTGAATGCTCTGATATCCACTGCGTATCCCTTCAATTGTCTCAAGCATTTTGCTGATTCTGTCAACTCGTTCTACCTTTTGGTGAGCATTTTCCAAGCGTCTTCGCAACTCTTCGATCTTGAGGGAAGACTCTTTCTTACGTTCTTGGCTGTATTGGAGTTTGATCTCTTTGGCTCTAAATTCGTCAGCCGCGGTCTCATACTGCTTTCGGGTAAATTCCAGCTGAGACATATCGAAACGTGCGATTTCTGTACGGACATTCTCCAACTCGCTCCTGAGCATTTTCTCTTGCTGCTGCTTGTCCTCAAATTCCTGCTTGAGCTTCGCTTCAGATTCTCGAGCCTTCAAAATACGCGGATTGAGGTCTTTGATAATTGGAAGAGATGATTGAAACTCCGAAAGCACTTGCCTTGTGACACTTCTCAGTTTTCCAAGTTCGTTGAGGTTCTTCTCGAGTTCTGAGACCCTCTTTTCCCTTTCGACTGTCTCTTCTTCAAAATGCTTCAACATGTGTTTCTTATAGTCTTCATCAATGGGTTGTAGACATAGTGGGCATTGGTTTCTTGACCCGAGGCTGGATGCTTGTTCTTGACAGGTTTTAGAGTCTTTCCTTCCTGCTTCCAGTTCTGCCTTGATGCTCGTGATCTGATTGTCAAATGAGGTGACTTGACTCATTAGTTGCTCAAGTGTTGAGTCTGGATTCAAGCCAGCATCCTGCAGTTCTCTCTTCCGCAGGTTTAGTTGACTTTCAAGTTTCATGAGACGTTGCTGCAGGTCTTCGATTGTTGCCTTTTCTTTTTGCAGATCGTCTGCTAGCTGCGCGCACCTATCCTCGATGTTGGTTATGTTTGTCTGGAGTGTCGCTTCTTTCTTCAGCAATTCCTCTGTTTCTTTCCTCAGATCCTCCAAGCTTTGAAGTTTGGTGGATGCTGCATGCAGTGCTGCTTCAGCTTGCTGTAATCCACGTGTAAGACTTATGATTTCGGTGTCAACTGCTGCAAAATCGTCAAGTGCTCTGTGGTAGTCTTCCTCAAGCTTCTCCAGACCAAGGACATCGATATCTTCCTGACGTGTCTTCTTTTCAACTTCGTACATTCGTTGAATGCTGCGTATGTTGTTCCACGCTACTTCATAATCGCTGAGTCCGAATAGTTTGTCTAGCCGCTTCTGCCGTTCCCTTGGGGCCACGTCTAGAAGTTCTTTGAGGTGTTCCTGTCGAACCCATATGATTTGACGAAAAATCTCTTTGTTCAAACCAGTAATTGCTTCTAATTGCTCTGCCACGGCTTCATTTCTCATGCTGGCAATTGACCGATTCCCCTCAAAGAAGTTCAGCCCTTCAGCGTCTTGGCTAATTCCATTTGCATGTCTTCTCAGACTTCTCTCAACACGGTAGGCCTTTCCATTCAATGAGAATTCAACAGATACTTTTCCAGTCTCTTCTCCCTTACGCAGGAGATAACTGTAGCTTCTAGCCAGAGGATCCCCAAAGAGGGCGAAGTCGATAGCGTACAGTATACTAGACTTTCCGGTCCCTAAGCCTCCAACCAGACAGTTGAACCCTCTCACAAAATTCGTTTCTGATTTTGCATGCGACCGAATGTTTTCCAGTGTCACTTTGTTAATGCGCATTCAGATATGCCTCCAGCTCTTCTCTCACCTTGTCTTCGTCCTTTCGTGTTAAGGGATCGATTATGCTTATGGAGAGGCGTGCGATCTTCTCAGCCTCATCTCTCGGATATCTTTCTGAGAAGATCTGAAGGAAATATTCATAGGCTTTGGTTTTCAGATCCTTGAGTTCACCCTCGAAAATCGAGCGGACAATTTCCTCTGGAATCGTCGTCTCTTTCAGTCGTATAATCGGATGAACTAAGAGAGCTTTCTCAGCGGCGTTTCTGATCTGCACCATGTCTATCTGGCTTCGATTTGCTTCAGCAGGAAGGATTCCTTTCAGCACTGGAACAACGATGATTCCTTCTTCATCATTTTCTTTGACTTGACTAGCTGTGGCCTCAGTGATTTGAGACGGAGTCATCCCCGAATAGTCATTGTCTAGAATGACAAATCGCCGCAAACCGTCCAGATTCACGTGCTGCAGATCAAGCTTGCCTTTCTCACTCACCTGTGCGTAGTAGAAACCTTTCTGGAGTCTCGCGTCATCGTAGTACACTGTCTCTGTGGATCCACTGAAGGCAAGAACACCCTGCTTGAACGCACTCCTTGTAGGTTTGTGAATGTGGCCGCCAGCATAATAGTTGAAGCCTTCAGGAAGCAGCTCCGGAGGAGCTTCAGCCTCTATTTGAGGCGGTGTCACGCCAGGCAAGTCCAGGGCCATGTGAAAAACGAACAAGTTGAAGAGTTCCGGATCAGGGCACGGCTGCTTTTCTGCGTAGAAGAGCGGGAGTTGCTCTTCAGTTCTTCGTCTCGTTCTGTAGTTAGGGATGCCATAAACATAGGCTTTGTCACTTCGCCAACAGGCACCTTCTTGTCGAGGCAAGTAAAACAGGAGTCCGGCTGCGTCTAAAGGATTCAGAATAGTGCCTGTTGTCACATTTGGCGCGGCATCGTGAGAACCATCAACAGCCAGGACTGGAATGTCTTCATCACGAAGTCGACTGAGGTTGCGAATCGCTGCCTCCAACGTAACATTAGTCGGTCTTGCATGATGAAAAATGTCGCCGGCAACCACCATGAAGTCCGGCTTCAGTTCGATAGTCTTGTCAACGACCTCTCCAAAAGCAGTGCTGAAGTCTTGACGGCGAACCTCCAGGTTATACTGCGTATATCCCAAATGAATGTCTGCAACGTGCACAAAGCTCAATGGTTCTATCTCTCGGCTGCCTCCTTCCCTAGCTAGTAGCCCCAGACTCTTTTAAATTTAGAGCGCTTTGACACTGCACACAATCAGACAGGTGCAGACCATCGTTCAGACAAGAAACCGACTTGTGCTCTGATTCCTAAACGTTCAGCACAGCGGAATAGGGGAGGATGCGAGTGGAGATAGGGAGAAAAGGGAGTCTCGAGAAGAGAGCTTCCGTTAAAATATTTATCTTCCACTCGCTATCTACACAACCCTGCTGGAGATGCCTATATTTCTTGTTGTCAAACGAAAACTTCAAGCAGTATGAATTCCTCAGGTATGCATGCCATGTGCATAGACAATACACATTATTGCTGGTTCTTTCTAGGCGATTTGATCCCCATTTTGAGATGTGAACCGCATCGAGTCCCAAATCTTTAAATCTCTTTGAATCATGTTTAGCATGCAAATAGATGCACAAAGAGGAAATCGCATGTTTGTAGGTTCGTTCTTGAGAAAGAAGAAAGAGGTTGAGGTTCAACCACAGGAAATCCCAGCAACAGATCTGGAGACTATTTGTGGCAAGGATAAAGAAATCTGCACAGCCCTGTGGCACACGATGTTTCTTGACCCACGCAAAATCAAAGTAACATTAGCCGAGGCGGCGAAGAAGGCCGCAGAGTTTGAGAAAAAGGAAGACACTAACATGTCCAGGACGTGGTATCACATTGCAGGAGGCCTAGCACTCTGGAAAGGTGATGCTGAAAAGGTTAAGAAATACTTCAGCAAATGTGCAGAGCTAGCTCCGGAAATGGGCTATGAGATGATTCTGAAAATGCCAGCGAAAGCAGTCGAAAAAGCTCAGGAATACTACAAGAAGTACTTAGAATAGCGGCTTGTTTAGATGCCGACACCTATACGCGAATAGATTTATTAGCTGTTTTTTCACTCTTTTGGATTGCCGGGGTGGCTGAATGGTTTAGGCGGCAGCCTGCAGAGCTGCTCCATATGGGTTCAATTCCCATCCCCGGCTTTTCGGCATCCATCGGCATAATTTTCTCCATGAGATGAACCTGCCTAGTTTTACACCGTGGATGGCACCTTGCTTGCGTTTCCTGAAGAAGTCAAGTTATAATTATACAATCGCTAAACAAGATAGGATAAGGTGAATTGATGTGAAACAAAAGATATGCCAAAGTTGTGGGATGCCTCTGCAAAAAGAAGAAGATTTTGGCACAAATGCAAGCGGAAGCAAAAGCGAAGAATATTGCTTTCATTGTTTTCAAAATGGCAAATTCTTAGATGAAGGGATAACCCTACAAGAAAAAACAGACAAAAATGTGAAGTTTGCAGTTGAGATGGGAATGTCTGAACAAGAAGCAAGGAAACTGGCATCAGAAGTTTTGCCAAAACTGAAAAGATGGAAAAAGTAAAGTGAAAAGGGGGAATTTGCGGGAGATATCGCCACGCTCTATGGGTTCAATTCCCATTTCCGGCTTGCGAATATTCATAGATGAATACCCACGCATGAAGAAGACAGAAGGAGTAGACGAGAAACTTGCAGATCGAGAATCGTAGCTTCTGGTCTATCGACAGGGTCTTTGGAATGAATGACCCTATCGCAGAAGAGAGCTTCTCGATTCATGGATTTCGGAAGGAAAAAGAGAGTAAAGTTGAGAATTAGCAACGTATTTGAGGAGATAAGGCAGCTCTCCGATAGGTTCTGTTCTCCTTTCCACCTAAAAAATGAAAAATGGTGAACTCAAGGAAATGAGTTGACCGAACCTTGCTTGGAATTCCGCACTTGCTTGACGACAAGCCTGCAAGCGAGGTTTGCTCGTGTGTGGTAACCTAGCTACAGCATGATGCACAACATTCTTCAGTTTTTGGTTTCTTGACTTTCTGTTTCTCTTCTTTCTTCTCCAATTTTCCTCACCTCACAACTATTGGATGACCAATATTTACTTGCCACAGGAATATAAACGTATTGGACAACCGATATTGAGCACCTGCCAGCCTGCTGCTCCATGTGCTGTTCCTTATATTCCGCTCGCGAGGAAGACGCTCCTCTTCTCAAAGGCGAGTCGTACTCAGAATGTGTGCGCAAGTCCCATGAGCTCGGGATCAGCGGATTCTACTACCTATCGCAATCTCCTTTTCAGGGTTCAAGAGCACAACAGTGCCGTCACTGCTTTCTGCAGCAAGTACCATGCACTGTGATTCCACGCCCATGAACTTCCTGCGTTGGAGGTTTAGGACAAACGCAAACTTCTGACCCACAAGCTCTTCCGGCTTGTAGTACTGCAGCAACCCTGCCACAGATTGTCTCTTTTCAGAGCCCAAATCCACTATCATCCGGATCAAATTCTTTGAGCCTGCAAGATGTTCAGCCTCAACGACCTTGCCCACCCTCATGTCCAGCTTCATGAACTCGTCAAAGGAAATGTCCATCACACTCACCATTTCAATTCTCCTACCGACGACACCAGATTTTAACTTTGCGCAACGCCAAGGCCGCAGATGCTCCGTGAGCCGCCACAAGCAGATTCACGTGATAATTCATTCTCGCTGTTGAAATCTTTTTATGATTTGGCTTCATTCTTTCGTCTACATGCGGATACTGCAAATATCAACCGCGGTGCCCGAGCACAAGTATTCAACCCAGGAACTTCTGGATGCTTTCCCCTGCCAGATTCCTGAGAACGTGCAACACAACATATTGAACCTAGGAGTTGCGGAACGGTACCTATTAGACAAAGCTGCTGCAAAGCCTAGATTGGAAACTGTACTGAGTGAAGTTGATCTAGTGGATCTTTGTGTAGAATCCTGCAGAGACGCCATGGAAAACACTGAGCTCACCCCTGGATCCATTGGCTATTTTATAGCTGCATATGATGTGAATCCCTTTCTATGCCCTGGGTTGAGCCAACTCTTGATTCGGAGAATAGGTTTCCATCCCTACATCAAACACGTGAATGTGCAGGGAATGGCATGTGCCGCGTTCGCGAAGACATTGGAGCTGGCACAAGATCATCTGACAACACACCCTGAAGAGTTCGTGTTGATCTGTCTATCAGGCGTAAACTCATATTGGTTCCACAATCAAGTCCAAGGCCTGAAGAACGTGATGGAAATCGACAGAATCAACACAATACGTAATGAGTACAAGCGATGCATAGAGTTGCGGAAGTGGATTGCCACTATGGAATTTTTCCTCTTCGGCGATGGAGTTGCCAGCCTCGTAGTGGGCAAAGAAGGAGCTGGACTCGCACTGAGAGCAATCGGTCAAGTCACAAATCTCAGACAGGACGACTATATGGCCGGTTACACTCGACTAGCAGCCTCCAACGAACCTTTCAGATTTAGCCTCTACTCACATTTGGACAGACGCATCCCCAAACTCGGCGGTGAATACATTTCCAAGGCTCTCAATCGTATGTGCAGCGAGAACCTCGCCAGACAATTGCAGACTTACAAGAAGTGGGCAGTTCACACTGGCAGTGAGAAGATCTTGAAATCAATCGGGGATCATTATGGAATTGACCCTGAGAAGCTGGTAGAGTCATTTGTTATACTTCGAAACTATGGTAACCTGGCAGGTGTCAGTCTCCCATTCATACTTCACGAAATCCTTACAAATTGTCGGCTCACGGCTGGCGACTCCATCCTATCACTAGGGTATGGTTGGGGGTTCTCAGCTTCTGCTTGTTCACTTGAGGTTGAGCCAGAATGAACCGCTAGTCCAATTGTCGCCCTCAAAGAAAAAGGGAAGGAGGGTGTGATACCTATGACGACGGAGGTTGTGTAGTTGGCTCTACGACAGGCTGTGGCGGCTGAGTCGGTGTTCGCTTTATTGAGAAGAATCCAACAGCGAGAAGTATAGTAGCTACCCAAATGAGAATAAGACCGATTACTGGTAGAATCGCTCCTATCAGTATGAGTAACCCTGCTGTGGAAAACATGCCCACGCCTGATCTTGTGGCAAGAGTATTGAAGGACTTTCGATAGAGTATCGCAGAGATTACTAGGAACACAAAGAGAACTACAAACGCCAGTACGAGCGCACCAAGCAACCGCATTAGCAAACTGAAGTCCATGAAGCCTTCTTGGAAGGCTGCCGTCCATTCATCCACATTCATCCAGTCACTGATACCCAAGTCAGAGAGTGACAGCAGGAGTGAACCAACAACCACACCAACAGTAGCGACTGCGCCTACTATCGTTGTGACAAACCCATAAAGCACGTTGTTGAATATGCCTGCCTCATGGTAGTACCCTGATAGTCCACTCATGGCAATTAGCACCAATATCACACCAATGAGACTGAGCAGTGCGCCGTACGCATTAGCGAAGAACAGTAAAGGACCCAAAGCCAATAGAATAGCTCCAACGCCTCCCAGATTCTTGCTAGTTTCGACATCCAATCGATTATACCTCGCCTCACGGTTTCTACGACTTTAAATATCAGCTTTTCGATTCTAAGTCACAATAGAGGTAGTGATGAGATGAAAGTTCATGCCAGAACTGGAGAGAATGTCCATAGAGCGTTTGTGGAAGAGGCGAAAGCCTACCAGAGACTGCTCTTGTTCGCAAATCAAGCGGAGAGGGAAGACTTACCTCAGATAGCACTCCTGTTCAGAGCAGTGGCAGCTGCGGAAGGAGTGCACTCAAGACGCCACTTCGCTCTGCTCGAATCCGTTTCTGATACAGAGATGAACTTGAAGCAAGCGTTTCAGTCCGAAAACGCAGTTAATGGTGTTCATTACCCTAAAATGCTTCAAGAAGCTGAGGCAGATAATGAAAAAGCTGCAGCTGTGATCTTCTCGCAAGCTCGCGATGTTGAAGCAACCCATGCCAAGCTCTATAAGAAGGCCCTCGACCACCTGATAGCCCAGCGATTCACTGAGTATCACCTGTGCACTACTTGCGGATATGTGGCGGAAAGCTCTGCTCCTGAGAAATGCCCGATATGCGGAGCCCCAAGAACTGAGTTTAGGAACATACAGTGACCTTCAAGGCAAGAGTGCTCTGATCCAGCAGAGCTTGAAACAGTCTTCTAGCTTCATAACATCTTTAAGAAGGATGATTGGAAACACAGATTACTCTTGCGCTTGCATTGGTGACAGCTCTTTGCGAAGGACCATTAGAAGGTATAAATTAGGTTACGTGATTAGCGGACTACTTCTAGTCATTGGGTTCGCTGCTCTATTTTTCGTTGTCTGGGAGATTTGGCCTGAACTCTCATCGAATTCAGTTTCTGAATCCACATTGTGGAGCCTCCTTTGGACAAAGGAGATGCACATTGTCCCTGGACTGACCTTCAACCTTGCATATCTCCTCATATTAGCAACTACAACGTTAGTGTCTGGCAGCGTGGTTTTCCTGTTTAGCCGACAATGGTTCAATCTTCCAGGGAGGACCTTTGACCTTCAATGTCCTTTCTGTAACAAGTTTTGGAATGCGACCTTTGACAGAGGACAGATTCTCTGTCCTCATTGCCGCCACCTTGTCCATCCCAAGCTAGTCGGACGCTAACATCCGCTTGATAGTCTAAGAATCACTTTGCTATAACCGTGAAGAGGCTTTTCCTGACTCTTTGAGTCAGATTTCCTTGCTTGGCTGGCAGTGTTGTCATGATGAGAAAAAGGGGAGTGTGTCAGGACAGAATCACACTATTGAAGGATGTTTCAGTTTGGCTTTTCTTTAGCTATCATGACTTCTGTTGCTTTGACCACTGCCTCGACTTTCTCTCCCTGTTTGATGTCTAGCTCTTCAACCGCTTCTTTCGAAATAATCGCCGTGATAATGACAGGGGCATCGATTTTGACCTTCACTTTTGCGGTGATTACACCCTTCTCCACGTCTTGAACTGTTCCTCGAAGTCGATTTCTAGCGCTGATTTTCAATCCGACCGCCTCCCAATATTCTTCATCGTCCAGAAGCCCACTCACGTAGTTTTCCATCCGTCGATAGTCTCGAAGAAGGTTCCGGCTGAATTCTGTGAGCACTGCTCCGCCTCCATCTCGGCCACCCCGAGTAGTCTGGACAATGGGCCGCTTGAGTACACGTCGAGCGTTTCTAAGATAGTTCCAAACGTAACGATACGACATTCCCAGGTTCCTTGCTGCCCCGGAGATGGATTTTACCTTGCCAATCGCCTCAAGAATGTCTGCTCCGCCTTTTCCTATCACAGGTCTCCCTTGATATTCAAGCCAGATACGAGCGCAGGTTCTTCGAGCTTCTTTCTTGACAGTGGGCATCGGTATTGTGTAACTTTCATGTTCATATAAGCCTACCTACACACTCACTGATGTCGTGAATGATCACGGGTATGCTTGAACATTTCATACTTGCGGCCTCTCTGTCTTGTTTCGTCGCCTGCCATACGCAGTGATTGTTGCAAACCAATCATGGGATGAGCGGTAAGCTTTGAGGATGAATTTGGTCTTGACCTGATTTCCAAGACACGAGGAGCCTACTTGATCATTTTTCCCAGACCTCTCGCTCGGTTCCGAGAGGGAAGACGTCTACAAGAAGACTCTTGTCAGCACAATGAACAGTGGCAAGAAAGAGATGACCGCAACTAGACTCGAGCTCCGCCACGAGAGTCCCCGCGATATCTTGATTGCGATCACTGTCAGTATGAGAGGCCATACAACGGCAGGGATGAAGAAACCTACAATGAAAAGGATCATGCTGGGCACAAGCAATGTAGCACCGAGTCCGAATTCCACAAGATCTGCGAGCACGACGATTGAAGATGGCAATAGACAGAACCCCAGTAGTGAAGCAGCATCCGAAAAGCATCCTATACAGTCAAACCTTTGCCCCACCAAGTGCGAAAGCGCCGACATCGTCAACCAAAACAGAAGAAGCGTGGGAACAACTAACGCCATCAAAGAAACCCGGTTCACTTGCAGCGCAATGTTGAAAGGGAAGTAGACCCATCGACTTGGAATGAAGCTTGTCTCGGACAGCACTGCGATCCTAACGATCCATACAAGCGAGACTAGACCTATGGCTACAAACGAAAACGCACTGGATTGATGCAGGATTACTTCTTCAAAAGTGTTTCTCGGACGGAAAAAGGTGCCTTTGACATATTGACTGAAGTGATTCCAGGAAAACTCGGTCAGACGTCCTCCCAGATAAAGATCGAGATAGATCATGAAAATGTAAGGGATAGCAAGGTATTCCAAGGCTACTATGGGATAGGATCTGAAGAAAGGTCTGAGGACTGCTTCGTTGAATGAATCGAGAACTGTGCTGTTTAGAACCGTTATTAGAAGCAATATCAGGCCAAAGATGGCACTGAAGACGAATTGAACAATGAAACTTTTCTTCCTCAGGCAGACAGCTGGAACCTGAGAGCCGCCGAGGAAGCTCACAACGGCGAGAGCATAGATGAAAATGACGATGTGTTGAAGGTAACTGTCTTCCGGCACGCTCGGAAAGAATTCAAGGATCGTCTCTGCAGCACTTGTTAGAAGTGTACAGTAGAGCGCAATCAAGACCCACGCAACTATAACATACTCTATTCCTCGAGCTGAAGGTTTCAATCCTACATCCACCTTCCCTAGCCAATGAAGTGAATTAAGTTTTTCCAGGTACCAGTCATAGATCCTTTAGAGTTTTCCGTTTACCTGCAGCCTGAGAAGAGCTCCCCAATAGGCCACTGCACCAATAACAGCGAAAGGAATACTCGCGAGAAGTATGTTAGCAAGGAACCCCAGCTCAATCGGAATCCCTGCAAAAGCATATTGTCGAAGAGCTTCAGCCGCCAGACTTAACGGATTGACGGAAACCAGAGTCACAAGAAATGAAGGCAAGTAGTCTTGAACAACTTCAAGAGGGTAATACACAGTGCTGAGAGTCAGGAGGGCAACCTGCACAATGTTTTGGAATGCAAAGAAGAATTCCCCATGGGTTGAAGCAACAGCAGCCAGTGTAGCTGCAATCCCAGCTAAACCCATGGCTAACACAAAAAGAAAAGGAAGCAGTATGATCGCAGTCCAAATGGCATTGGCGGGAAGTGCGACCAGAGCGATGGCCATGAGAGAACTCGCATAGACCAGGGCTGCGGCTCCTCCTGCCAGCAGGTACGCGATCACAACTCCATGAGTGCTCACTGGAAGAGATAGCTCGTATTGAATAACATTTTCTCGAAGAGCCAACCAGATTCGCCTTCCAGTGTCTAACGAGGCAGCGAAGAGACCCATAACAATAACCGCGGGAACAAAATAGGCGAAGTAGTCAAAGGTCATCATTCTTTTGTAGACCAATGCAACAACCAGCATGTCTGAAAGGTTCAGGCTCAAGAGAACAGCCATAAGCCACTTCGTCCGGAAGAAGTAGGAGAAATCGTTTCTGGCGAGTGCTAGAATCACTCTGAGCTCGCTCATGCGCTCTTCACTCCCTCCACAAGTCTCTGGATGAGAATCAGACCTAGACCCAGAGTTGTCACTGACAAGGCGGCCAATACACTCACTGCATAGTATGGGTTCAAGAGAATGCTTGGTTCAAATCCTAGAATGAACCGCACCAGATCAGAGCCATACGTAAGTGGACTGACAACCGCTGCTGAAGCATATTGGACTGGCAGAAAAATGAAGGGATACAAGACAGTGCTGAAGCGAATTATTATCGTACTCAACCCTGTGACGATTGCCGTGTAAAGATCAGAGGATTTGAAGGCTATAAAAGACAAGCCCAGCATCAATCCGGCGACCCCGAACCCCAGCCAAAACAGTGTCAGGACGCACGCGGCTACTGACATCCAGGTCAGATTTCCTATGATCAGTAGCGTGACTGTGAGGGGGACAGCAAGCATTAAGGCAAGTTCAGCTCCGCCCTGCAACGCAATCGTGAGGAAGAGCTTGGCTCGTGGAATCGGGAGACTCAGCAGATAAGGCAGACGACCTTCATGAGCATGCTCAACAAAGTGACGCCCAGTATGAGACGCCATGTCGAAGGTTATCAGAATCACCAAGCCCACAGCGAAGAATCTGCTGTAGTTTTCAATCCCAGTGACAAGTTGCGATATCATCACACCATATACTCCAACCTGGACCAGGAAGACAACCCAATTCATGATTATCCAGATTGGAGGTTTCAGCTCTGCCTTCAGATCAAACCAGACGAGCCTCAGTACATTACGCATTTGAATTCTCTCGCAATGATCGTCCGGTGAAATGGAGGAACACATCATCAAGGGATGGTTCTGTGACTCGGATCGAGAGGATCCGAGCTTTGTTCTGATAGCAAACATCAGTCATTCTGGGTACCCATGATTCCGCCATGGAAACGTATGCTTTGAACTTGTTCGCATCCTGGTTAGTTACCTTGACGGTTCCTTCAATCCCCTTGAGACACTGTTTCAGATCTTCGTTGTCTTCCGTGTCGATCTCCAACTCCACTACATCACCGCCTGTAATGCTGTCCTTTAGCTGCCGAACAGTGTCACACACCACAGACTCGCCCTCATCCAACACGGTAACACGATCGGCAAGATACTCTGCTTCTCGCACCTCGTTTGTGGCCACAAGAATCGTGCATCCTTCGTCTCGGAGCTTGAGAATCTCTGCCCAGATCTTGCGCTTTCCACGCAAATCCACTTGACTAGTGGGTTCATCGAATATGGCGAATCTTGGTCTCTGAACAAAGACTTTCGATACTTCTAACCTCTTCGCTTGACCCCCTGAGAGATGCATGAAGAGCTTGTTCCGAGCCTCCCACAGTTCCAGATCTTTGAAAATCCCTTCGATTGACTCAGCTTGTTTTGCCTTCGGAACACCGCAGACATTCGCATGGAATCGCAGTATGTCTGCCGGCTTGTGACGCCAGAATCCCCTGGCCTCCTGGAACGCTATTCCGAGAACCTGTCGCACACGGGTAGACTGGGTAGAAACATCAAACCCCATCACTTCTGCTTTGCCAGATGTAGGTTTGAGAACGGTGGCCAGTATCAGCAGCAAAGTGGTCTTTCCGGAACCATTCGGTCCCAGCAACACCATGATCTCATTCTCATTTATGGTGAAGTCTAGATTTTTGAGGGCGAAGGTTTTCCCGTACCGCTTGGTAAGCTTCTCGGTTTCAACGGCGTACATAAGTAAACTATCACTGACCTAACGTAGCTGGGCTTGTGTTACCACCCATGCTTGAGCGTGAAAAATAAAGGTAGTGGTCACTTCTTGTGCCGTTTGTTCCGTTCTCGGCTTCGCGTCTTCTTCCGCCAGTCCCGCTTCTTCTGGGTTCTTATCTGAGATCTGTCGATTCGCCCAGAGCTGGCTTCAGCTCGATACTTGTTGATGCTGCTGTAGAAGCCTTGATAGTCGATCTTGTTCTGCTGCAGAGCCTCGATGTTGTTGTTAAGCTGCCTCTTTGTTTCAGGATTACTCGTTTTGTCATACGTGTCCGAATAGGCAAGGTAGGCAGCGTGGAACTGAAAATCAGACATGTTATCAATCAGAAGCTTTTCTGGGGATGGTGATTCAATGTCTTGGGTTTCTTCCGGCATACTCGACCAATCTCTTCAGTCAGCGTAGATTTGTAAACTCGCTCTTTTATAGATAGCGTTCACCATCAGACACAAGATCTGTGTGACACTTTCTCACTCATAGAAAAAGCCACCATGCACTGCACACGCGTGCTCTCTTTACTCCGCGATTCGTCCCTCTTCGAAGAATTGCTTTCACTGGAATCTGCTCTGCTACGTGAACTGGCCTGGATTTGCCAGGGAACCTCATTGATTCCTGACAGTCGACTGTTCAATGGGTCACTCTTTCTGGAGTAGCCCCAATAGTGCTAGGGCCAGTTTTCTGCCTTTTTTCGTAACGATGTACCGTTTCTTTAGAGGATCTAGAAGCTCTGCAGTTGCCAGGCCAAGCTGTGTGATTTCGATCATCCGTGATCGATACGTGCCGTCGCTCAATGTCAGATTATGTTTGTTCATGTAGTCTTTGGCGTGTTTCCATTTTCCTTTTCCCAACGCAAGTAGAAAAAGACAATCCATTGCGTGATCTTTCTCAAGCATGCGCTTGATTTCTGCAGTCTCCGGTGTAGTAAGAACCTTGGTAACCTGTTCTTCCAGTTTCTCCTTTTCTCTTTCTCCCATTGCCGTTTCGCCCTAATGATACTGTATGTTATTTGATTATGTTTTCGCGCTTAAAGATTTAACCTATATTACGATATATGTAATAATACTCAGGAAATATAGTACTATCTTCTAGGTCTATCTATGATGGCCAGATTCAGCTTCGTGAAGACGAAGAAGCTGATCCTTCAAGATGTTTTCGATTCGGTCAAGGTGTAGCTGAATGATGTTTTCACCGAGTTTGGCTGATGCATGCGTCCTCGGGTCTTTCCCTATGATAGCTAAGGGTTGTTTCTTCATGTCCTTTGGCAGATTTTCGATGTGAACTAGGTCAGGATGCAGAGCCATCATTATCGAAGTTTCATTTGCTGCTGCATGATCACACTGGAATTCCAAATCCGGGTTGATTCGGCCTTTGTCCCGCCAGACCGTTATTATGGTCAGGTCGAACTTCTTGCTCAGTTTTCTGTTGTTCTTGATGATGAGGTTGGTTGAGGGCGCATGTCCGTGGGCGACGAGGATTCTGAATCCTGCGCGGCGAATCTGCTTTAGCACCGCCTCAAGGAGTGCCAAGAATAAGTCAGACGATATCCAGTAGGCACTTCCTCTGAGTTGTTGAGGCGTGTTCGGCAAATATCCATAGATATCCATGCCGTAGTATTCGAATCCGTTGACTTCCCTTACTTTATCTGGACCTAAGAAGATGGGTGGGAGGACTACGCCTCCAACACGTTGTGCAAGTTTTATGAAGAATCCTTGGCTCTGAAGAGAATCGCTACCGAGAGGTAGGTGTGAGCTGTGCCACTCAAGAGTTCCTAAGGGCAGATAGGCGATCGGCGCCTTCTTTAGGCGATCGTGGAACTCGGATGGTGTTAGTCTTTCATAGAGAACCTCATGCATATTAGGTGCCTCTTCGTAGCCCTGCTGTGGAAAAGCTCCTGTCAGCATGAAGACTTAAGCTTTATGTCAACTTCGCTCAGCAGCAAAGATGCGAAATGCATATGTCGGCTCTTTGGGAATTAGGAGTTGAGCTTCCTCACTTTGCTTTTCGGGTTCATGATCCTAGAGCAGCACTGTGGATCTCCATGCAGGACACTCTCAGCATAGCCCAGTTTCTCATACGCGTCCACACGCTTCAGTCAACCTACAGAAATAGACAAGTGCTGAATTGCATACAATCTTTGGAGAGATCGCACATGAAAGTCACTATAAAAGACCTCACTGAGCTAACCTTGAACCACATTCCAGGTATGTGCAGTCACTGCCTTTACTGGAGCGATCCAGAAGAATTCGAAAGAACCAGATCGGAGATTTCAGAAAGGAAGCAGGAGCTGACAACTAAGAAGACGCGGTGGATAGTTCAGACTTTAAAGGAGTTTGGTAGTTGCGGTAGTGTTCTCTACTGCAACAACGTTCCAGTCGGATACGCTGAATATGGCCCGTCAGACCGCTTTTCCAGAATCAAGGAGTATCGTTCTCAACCCATTGGAAGCAGCGAAGAGAGAGTCATCTTTCTTTCATGTCTCTATATTGTCGACGGAAACCTTCGGAGAAGAGGCCTCGGCGGAAAGCTTCTTGACAATGCCTGTGCCAACGTGCAACAGAGAGGATTCAGAGCGATAGAAACTTTTGCACGAACAGACTCGGCAGAAAACCCGTCAGGGCCAGTTGAGCTCTATCTCAAAAAGGGCTTCCGCGTAAAGAATGACAATGACCCAGAATTTCCGATCGTCAGGTTAGAGTTTTGAGACTGGGATGTACATCTTCTGAAGTGGTAGGTTCAGGAGCTCCCGTCATCTTGGTTGGAGAAGCTCTAGGTTCAGTCTTTCAGGATCACATGTTCGACCATAACAGGACGTCAAACTAGGTGAACTGATGAGGCTTTAAATGTGAGGAAAACTGTGGAACCCAGGTTGAGCTTCATTTCCTTGAAGGACTTTCTTGTTATTTGAACCATAAACTCTTTTCCGGTGTCAACTCTCAGTTTGACAATTGATCCGAGATCTGAGACTCCTGCAATTGTTCCTTTGAATGTGTTTCGTGCACTTGATGTCAGAGGACTGGATGAGAGGATGATGTCTTCAGGTCTCACGTAGATCGAGAGTTTCCCAGATTTGGCGAAGGAGGCTTCAATTCTCAGATGCCCATCAACGTCTATAATTGATGTGCTATCTTTGCTGAGCCTCGATATTCCCGAAAAGACGTTCTCAAGACGTGCAAAGCTTGCCAAGTGCTTGTTCGAATTCCCGAAAACCTCTTGATTTGTCCCAACGTGACTAATCGTTCCTCCCAGGATCAGAGCTGCTCTGTCGCTCATGGCTTCTGCTTGAAACATATTGTGGGTGGCCAACACTACAGTTGTCTTGTGATCTTGCTTCACACGTGAGATTGACTCTTCGATGATTGACACGTTCTTGGGGTCAAGATTGACGGTTGGCTCATCCAAGAGCAGGAGCTCTGTGTTGAGCACAAGTGCTCTGGCAAGGGAAACTCGCTGTTGTTCTCCACCAGACAACTTGTCTGCCCGACGTTTCTCAAAACCTTTGAGTCCTACCAGATCAAGAGCTTCGTCAACTCTTTTCGCGATTTCGATTTTTGAGTTTCCTCGTAGCTTCAGTCCATATGCTAAGTTTTTGAAGACTGTTGTGTTGAAGAAGACAGACTTCTGAAAAACCATTGTGGCTTTCACTCTGAGGATTTGACGATTACCTGCAGTAATCAGGTTGTCATCATACAGGATTCTTCCGTTCGTCGGACTCTCTAGACCTGCAAGTATTCTCAGAAGCGTTGTTTTTCCAGATCCGCTTGGCCCTAATAAAGCCGTTATCTTTCCTCGCACAATGTTCAAATTGGTGTCTCGAAGAGCAGTCAGCGAGCCGTAGCGTTTCTCAATATCGAAGATTTCCAGAAGATGAGACACTGATCAACTTCTCCTCAAGTAGTTGAGAATGATGCTGAGCGTATAGACTATGCTCACGAGTATAATCCCCAAAGCAATGCTGAATTCGATTTCTCCTCTCGCAGTTTCCAAAGCGATGGCTGTGGTTAGGATCCGGGTCAAGCCATGGATGTTGCCGCCAAGCATCATTGCAACACCCAACTCGGCGAAGGCTCTGTTGAATCCTGCTATGATGGCAAGCGTCACTCCACCTGAAGCCTCCTGGAGAATGGCTGTTGATGCTTGGACTTCTGTGGATCCCAGGGTCCTCGCTAGATCTCTGAGTTCTAGATTGATTGACTCGATAGCACTTGTGATGAAACTGACAATGATAGGTGTTATAAGGATCGATTGTCCAATCGCGATGGCGAGCGGGGTGAAGAGCAGCCCGAACATGCCTAGAGGTCCTGATCTAGAAAGAAGGAGAAATAGCACCAGTCCAAGCACCACCGTCGGGATCCCGAGAAAGGCGTTGAAAGTTGCACGAATGAAGCGTTTGCCCGGAATATTCTTCAAGCCAAGGACAACGGCGATCGGTAGGCTCCAAAGGGTCGCCATTGCCGTAGCGAGTCCTGATATGTACAGGCTTCGCAAGACGATGCTGTACAGCACTGGATCAAACGAGAGCAATAGTTGCAAGGCTTTGATGATTCCATCAGCTATCGTGCTCGTCAAGACAGAATCTCCCGTCTAGGAACACATTGAGCTATCGAGCCACTTGAGAACGGCAGGTCGCCAGCCTCGTAGCGGTTGTGAAGAGGACACTCAGATCCATCAATGAACGCCAATTCCTTGATCCAGCTAGCTGTCGTAGGATCGATGCTTGTCTCGAGAATCTCAACTGCCGGATTGAATAGGGGCTGACGAAATTCGTCAATGCCAAAATCAGCTAGGATCTCTTGAACCTCCTCGGATACAAGGAATTCGATGAACTTCATGGCCTGAGAGAACTTCACATGTTTCAGATCGGCGTTTCTGGGATCACATGCTATTGCACTGTAGACATTCAATGTGTCCTTTCCCGCTTCCACAAGAATCTTCAAGTGGATGTTTCCTGCGACGCGATTTTTCAAGAAGCTTCCCAGATCGCATAACGTGTATCCTCTTTTTTCATCTGCTAGGTTCAACGTCGCTGTCATGCCTAGTCCAGCCTCCAAGTACCACTCCAAGTCCCGCAGTTCGGCAGGATCTTCTCCTCCGGCCTTCCACAGGTTCTTC
The DNA here is from genome assembly GCA_964346975.1 of uncultured Candidatus Bathyarchaeia archaeon. GTDB lineage: Archaea > Thermoproteota > Bathyarchaeia > Bathyarchaeales > SOJC01 > JAUWDF01. Next base: position 25,458 of record CAYFWV010000037.1, on the reverse strand, counting down.
TCTCTTGAGTGTGTACCTGAATCATCACCTCGAGAAATCCATGAGGCCTCGCCTTTGTCCCCCGCAGCCTTTATCGCCAGGAGAGCATCTATTGGGCTAAGACCTCCAATCCCTGCAGGATCTTCATCTGGACCTACAACAATGAAGTAGTTGTAGGCCACGATCTTGCGGTTGATGCCATAACCATCGTCGAGAAAGGTCTTTTCCCTAGCAGGGTCGTGGACCAGTATTAGATCAGCGTCTCCCCGTGCTGCCGTCTGTATGGCCAAGCCTGTTCCTTGAGAGATGAATGAGACGTTGAGAACAGGGTGTTTTGCCTCAAATTCGCGGCCGAGCAGATCCAGCAACCCCGTTTCGTAGAGGCTGGTTGTGGTTGAGATAATGAGTCTCTCCCTCTGGGGCAGAGTACTAAGGGTCCATCCAGCTAGCACGATTGCGACCACGACGACTGTGACAAGTAGAATGCCAATGGGTTTCCGCATATCGCGTCACGATCATTGCTCTAGTCAAGCTCGTTATGCTTGACGATACCTAACGGTGCAATATCCTTATATGCATATCGGTAATGCAGAATTGGGTCCTCCCAGAATTCACCCGCAAAAGAAGACGTGCCAGTGAGAAGTTTTGCATGTCTTTTCAAGATGGCTCGCGGCCCAAGAGCACCCCAAGCGAAATTCACGTCTGAGCTTCACAGGAGGGCACATGCGAGCTATGTCACTTCAGAAGGGCTTCAGCTTCTCCTATGTTGGAGAGAATGTCAACTTCAAATGGGCAACGATCGACACAGGCACCACACTTTGTACAATGCGACCCATTGAACTGCAGATTGGCATATTTCGTCCTCACCTCTTCAGACACTTGAAACTTTGCAGTGTCAAGCAGCCGGGTAACTTCTCCGATGTCGATTTCAGAGGGGCATGGAAGACAATGGTTGCAGTAGACGCACTGGCCGGTTCTGTATTCGTTGAAATTGCTGAGGATTTCAGAGTAGTCCTTCTCTTCAGCTGTTGAGTCAATGTAGGACAAGATGCCGCCAAGCTCGTCAGTGCTTCTCACTCCAGGTATAGTCGTGGACACACCTATCTGTGACAGAACGTAGGCAAGACAGTGGATTGGACTCATGTGTGAAGGGATCTTCAGTTTTACTCTCTCCCCGCCCCCTTTTCTGATCGGAGCAATTCCTACTGTTTTCCCTTGACGCAAGAGAAATCCTCCTGCAAAGGGCTTCATAGCGACTAGACCTACGCCTTCCCGGGCACAAGCAGCCAATGCCTCGTTTCTACCGCGCAAGGCGTTGTTTGCCATATTCACTTGAAAAGTCACAACGTCGAATCTTCCACTTCTTGCCGCTTTCTCAACAACCGAAACATCGTGTGTGCTCAATCCAACCAAACGCGCCTTTCCTTCATCTCTCAGACGATGCGCAAGCTCCAGCACTCCATGATCAGAAGACACTTCCTTGAACTCTTTCATATCCTTTACATAGTGAACATTAATCACGTCAACGTAGTCCGTGCCCAGCAGAGACAGAGTATCAAAGAATATGCTCTCGCACTTCTTGACACTGCGGGTCTTGAAATATTGACCGTTTCTGTCACCTGATCCCAGGTGACTTGTGAGAACGACGTGGTCTCTTCTCCCTTGGAAAGCAGCACTGAAATTCTCGAGATAGGTTGAAGAGCTGAAGAGAATGTCAAAATAGTTAATCCCATTATTGATAGCTTGGTCCACAATTGAAACCACAGTTTCCTTGTTCGCCCTTTTCAGATGCTCAGTTCCTAATCCTATTTCGCCAATCTTCAATCCTGTCTTGCCCAAGTCACGAAGAATCATAGCGACACACATTCCATTCTATTGAATGTAGAGATATGAATCTCTGAGGGTTGAATGCGTGAATATTAAGATTGCTGCCTCAGATGGAGCAACCAGAAGCACTTGAAGAAACTACTTGCACTAGAAAGTGCTCGATCCCAATCTCAGACAGCTTCAGCCCTCTGTGCGTGAGGTTTATATTTCGCTTCAATCTATTGCACCGAATCGCACAGGGCAATGGTGGTCTCTTGTCAAGAAGCGACGTCATGATTGAGGTGAAAGATCTCACGAAAATGTTCAACGGATTCACCGCTGTGGATCATGTCTCTTTTGACGTGAAGAAGAGTGAAGTCTTCGGTTTGCTTGGCCCAAATGGCGCAGGCAAGACAACGATCATACGAATTCTCTCTACGTTGACCAGGCCTACAAATGGTACAGCTAGCGTAGGCGGATATGACGTTGTCAAGCATGATAGTGACGTGAGGAGACTAGTGGGACTAGTTTCTGAAAAGATGATAATGTATGATCGCTTGACCGCAAAGGAAAACTTGTGGTTTTTTGGGAAGCTTTACAATATTCCTAAAACCACTCTGAACAAGAGGATCGACGAGCTGCTCGGACTGGTTCAACTTGCAAAGTGGAAGCATTCGCAAGTAGGCACGTTCTCCACTGGCATGAGGCAGAGGATGAATGTGATCAGAGCATTGCTGAACATGCCACAAGTACTCTTCCTCGATGAACCGACGTTAGGTCTAGATCCACAATCATCGGTTGAAGTCAGGGAGTTCGTGAAGAAAATCAACCGAGAAAACGAGATCACCATAATCCTCACAACGCACATGATGACAGAAGCCGACATGCTTTGTGATCGCATAGGCATCATAGACAAAGGAAAGATCACTGCGCTGGACACGTCAACGAATCTAAAACAGCTTGTTTCAGGAACTGACACTCACGTCATCCTAGGATTGGAGATTGCGAACCTTTCCTCAAATATGATCACCTCCATAAAATCCCTCAAATGCGTCAATTCAGTCTCTCAAGACAACTCCACACACATCAGGGTTCATGCGGATGGTGATGGCGCATTCGACAGCATACTCGACACAGTAAGGGCAGCCAATGGAAAGATTGACTCGATAGAGAGTCATCAACCAACACTTGAAGACGTATTCCTCCACATTACTGGTCACGAGGTGAGAGACCAGGCGAACAGGAAGATACCGGTCAGAGATCACAGGCACTTTCAGCCACGACGAAGAGTAAGGTGAGTAGGATGAGCGCAAAGTATCTGCTCTTGCACAGTTTCAGAGTTGCCTGGAAAGACCTGATAGAATTGTTTAGGAACAGGGTTGGACTCCTCATGCTCGTGCTGATGCCAATATTCATGATGAGCATGGTGGGCTTCATTTACCCATCTGACACGTCGATCAACGACATGTCACTTGCCTTGGCAAACGAGGATATAGGATTTGGTGGCTCTCTAGGTGCGAGCACAGCATTCATCGCGGCACTGCAGAACCTGAACAGTGATGCAGGATTGATTACCATCACCAACGTTTCAAGTTTTGATGAGGTAAGAGAACTAATCCAGAACGGAAACGTTGACGGAGGCATAGTGATCGGAAGCAACTTCACCACAAGCCTCATGAGTGGAAGGCAGGGAACTATCACAATCGTGACTGACCAGTCCAATCCTCAGATGTCAGCTATACTTCAGACTGTGTTGAAAGACGTCTTTGAACAGATGGGCACGTGGTTGGCTCAGCAGAATGTGCAGGAACTGAGTCCGGCAGTCAATGCAAGCAACTCTTTGGCAATCGTGAAGCCCTATAATGTTCAGACGGAAGGAGCTGTGCCAGGAAGCTTTAGTTATTTCGACTTCGTTGCTCCCGGGATAATGGCCATGACGGTGATGATGAGTGTTATGACAGGACTCCCCGCAGCCATCTCCCATGAGAAAGAAGTGGGAACACTAGACGGGATGATGGCCGCGCCCATAAATAGACTCTCCATAATACTTGGCAAAACCCTTGCCCAGACAGCTAGAGGCCTACTTCAGGGCGTCCTGATCCTGACGCTTGCAGTGATTCTATTCGGGGTAACAATTCACGGAAGTATTGTGCTGGTCTTTGCACTACTACTCCTTGGAGTGTTCAGTTTCGTTGGTTTCGGAGTTGTGATAACATCCTTTGCGAAGGACCAAGAGACTGCCATGATGATCATGATGACTCTAATGTTTCCAATGATGTTCCTGAGCGGAGTGTTCTTCCCGATCCAACAGATGCCATGGTTCATGCAAAGCGTCTCAAAAGCACTTCCGCTGACCTATCTGGCCACTGCTCTCAGAAAAGTCATGGTGCTGGGAGCAGGTGTACCTGTGATAACTACTGAACTTGCAGTACTAATAGGATTCGGCGTTGTCATGACAACCATAGCAGTACCTGTATTCAAAAGAGCTATGACCAGATAGGCATCTGACCAGATTCTATATGGAGAAAATAGACCGCTAGATGGTGGGTCATAAAGCTTATATCTATCGTACGGTTCCTTCAGAACCGTCAGCTTGCCAGAACAGCACCATGCAGCATACTGCTAGCGGGCCGTTTCTTGCATGGGTGAGTTTTGGTAGTCTGAATTGCTACTAGGGACGAACTTCACGCATGAAAACCAGAAGTTTCAAAGCCTTGACAATTTCAGCTCCACAGATAACCAGCCAAATGTGCGATCTTGTGTTCTCAGGATTCAACACATCCGTAGCTAAGAGAGGATTTGCCCCTAGAGAGTAGTAAGAATGAAGGGAGGAGAAGAATGAAAATAGACGAACTGAGAAACGGCATGAAAGAAGTGAACGTGGAAGCCACGGTGCTGGAAAAGTCAGCAACACGTGAGGTAATGTCCAGATACAAGAACGAAACCTATCGGGTAGCAACAGCTTTGGTCGGCGACGATTCAGGAAAAATAAAGCTCACTTTGTGGAATGACCAGATAGAGCAGGTAAACGAAAACGACAATGTGAAAATTGAGAACGGGTACATAACCTCATTCCGTGGGGAAATTCAGCTGAATATTGGCAAGTATGGAAAACTAACCGTGATGTGAGCTCTCAGAGCCTGTTTGACTGTTTGTTTATGAAACAAGTAAAGAGGTGAAAGCATGTATTATGAGAAGCGTGGAAGAAGAGACGATAGACGAGGTAGAAGCTTCGGACCTGGACGTTTTCCTCCAAAACCAGTGGAAATAGGAAAAGAGTATGATGTTGAGATTCTGGAAACTAGTCGTCGAGGTGAAGGCATAGCTCGCATCGAAGGATTAGTGTGTTTCATACCAAATACAAAGCCAGGCGAACATGTGAGAATTCGAATAACAAGAATAAGCAGAAGGTTTGCCGAAGCTGAAGCAGTGGGAGCAGCAGAGAAAACCACAGAAGAATCGGCATCACAGCCTGAATCGGAAGCAGCAGAGAAAAGTTAGAAACAGCCCTTTGGGCAGTGGTTCCACCACATAGAGGGCTAGATTCATTCTATTGACTTCAGCTAAAGCTTTGGCTAGATGGATCTTGCAGTTAGTAGCCTGGTGTGCTGGAACGAAAGAAGAATTGTTGATGGAAATGACCTAGCTTTTCTTCTTGCGTTTTGTCGTTCTCTTTCGCGTCTGTCTTACGGCAGGTTTTTTCGTTGGGGACTTAGTTGATTCAGCTGCGGTTTTTGCAGGTGCAACCTTCGCTGTGTCTTCTCCCTTTGTCTCTTCTCTCGCCTGTTTCGTATCCTCGACAGGTATGACAGGAGCAACAGATGCTCGCATGACTGTTGGAGTCTTTGGCCTCGCCATGTATCCCAATCCCACGAAGACTATTCCGAGCACAATCAGTCCGTAGATGTATAGTTCAGTCACTTCAGCCAAGGGTGCAAGGTAGACAACAGCAGTTATTACAAAACACAAGATGGCTATTGCATACAACGGATAATCTGATCTCATTATGCATCTCCTCCAATGAACTCCATAGTTTCTTGGAAAGAGCTTAAATAACTTTCTGACGCTTTCCTGTATCTTTCTGCTTCCAGGAACACCACCGCAGTGACTTCGGAAGCTCTCTGGCAGCAAAACGCGGTCTCTTCTCTCTTCAGAGCCACTCTTCGAGCTTCGGTTGCTTTTTCCGTGCATGAACACTCCTCATTCTTTCCACGATTGTTTCAACACGCTTATGCTCGAAATCTCTTTGATCACAGAGAAAGTCGAAAAGCCTATCTTCCTGCAAACGCCCATAGCTGATTCTGTACTTCGATGTTGTTTCAGGATTGAGAAAGAGTTCTCTCACTCTTGAATAGTCAGGAGAAAGGCTGGAGCGGAACTTGATCGGCAAGTCTTCTATTCGCTTGTATTCTTTGACAAGCTTGAGCGCGGTCTTGGGCCCTACTCCTCTGAGTCCATCATTGAAGTCTGTGCCGACCAAAATGGCTAGATCGATCAGTTGGGACAACTGGATTTCATGATGAAGAAGGAAACTCTGCAGATTGATGAGTTCAGGTTTCAAAGGGCGGCTCACTCCTCTACTGGGCAGGTACTCCTTTCCATGGATTGTCAGGAACCTGACAAGCCTTGGCGCTCCGAAGAGTAATGTATCATAGTCCTTGCTGCTGGCTCCCCACACATGGCCTCTGATCGCCATATACGCTGCTTGAGCTTCTGCTTCTCCCGGGGCTTGAACAAATGGAATCCCAAGAAGAGAAAGCAGTTTTTTGGCATCTCCTATCATGCCTCGCGTTAGACGACTAGTCATAACAGCTTTTGAGAAAGCCTTCTTGTAGTCACCGACCTGCAATGCCCTCCGCCATTCCTCGTGGGCCGCATTCCGATGTCGGCGTCTTCTTGCAATTTCCTTCCTCTTCAGCTCTGGTGGCTGACCATCGAAGACAAAGACGAGATCAATCTTGTAGTCGTGTATTAGTCGTGTAGAGCGAGACATCAATCCTGCCAGATGGGAAGTAATGTGACCCTCTGAATCCTTCAAGGGCGTCCCATTCCTTGTTCGAACCAAAGACAGGAATTGGTAGAGATAGTTGCTTGCATCCACTGCCAAACTCTTCCCCTGCAACCAATCCAGCTCCAGAATATGCTTGGTCATGATTGACGTGAGATTTACTCCCAACACCTTTCACTTCATTTGCAACGAGTCAACATGACCGTTAAGGTTTTTACCCTAATAACATGTATACCAACGACAGAGCCCGGTGGTGTAGCGGACAAGCATAGAGGGCTTTGGACCCTCTGACGAGAGTTCGAATCTCTCCCGGGCTACCATCCCAGTACGTGCGAACGCGGATTAGGTAGCCACACATCTTCGCTTCATCGTCTGTGGCAGACCTTTCAAACTCCATGTAGTCTCACGAAGATCTTAATAGACTCTCACAAATCTAGTTTAGACAAGGAGCCAAAAATGAGAATAAAGGTGGAATATCTAGGCTTCATTAAGAATATGGTCAACAAGCGATTTCAAGAGCTTGTTTTGAAGAAAGGAACAACACTTGATGGACTGTTATGCAAACTATCAGACCTTCATGGAGCCGGCTTCAGAAAGAACGTTTTTGAGCCAGGGCAAAAGGATGTTAAATATGGTTTTGCGGTGACGGTGAATGGTGTGCTGATTGGACAGCTTCAGGGCATTGATACAAGACTCCATGAGGGGGATCATGTGATATTGATGTCCCTGATGAGTGGTGGATGACAATAGATCAGAAGGATCTCTAGTTTCCTCACCAGCTAGGATTGAAGACTTGAGGCTGACTTTGTGGCGAGGAATCAAAGGTTTGCACATGAAGTGGGCCGAGCCATGATGCTGCATTTTTTCTGGGTTTTCGGCGCTGCTGCGTTGTTTGTTCCAGATGGGGCGTGTCTAGTTCTGATGTGAAATTTGGATAGAGAATTAATCCATAACACTTAAATTCGTGGCTAATTAAATGTAATTACTAATTATATTTAATTAGTCTCAGGATGGATAAGCCTCAATGCCCAGCAACCGTTACAAACGAAAAGGCCAGCCCATCTCTACGCGACAAGACTTGCACAAAAGGTGCCCATGATGAACAAGAAACTTGCCCTAGGCATCTCACTGGCAGCCATGATAGTAACCACAACCTCAATCGCCGCTTTTATGCAGCTCAGCGCCCCAAAGATCACAGTATCCGGGGCCTGGGCATTGTACCCAATGATGGTCAGATGGTCAGAAGAATATAGAAGAACCAATCCAGACATTCGGATCGAGTTGTCCGCAGGTGGGGCGGGGAAGGGGATGACTGACGCTCTTACAGGGCTAGTCGACATAGGAATGGTGTCACGAGAAATCTACCCTGAAGAGGTCGATCAAGGAGCTTTCTGGGTCGCAGTAGTCAAGGACGCTGTAGTCCCAACAATGAACAAAGCCAATCTAGTGTCGCAACAGATATTGGCCACGGGATTAAGCAAGTCAGTCTTCCTGAGCATCTGCCTGTACGAAAACATAACCACATGGGGGCAAGTGGTAGGTAGACCGGAGATCACAGATGACATCCACGTGTACACGAGATCTGATTCTTGTGGAGCAGCTGAAACCTGGGCACAGTATCTTGGAGGAAGACAGGAAGATCTCAAGGGAACTGGAGTCTATGGAGATCCAGGGCTCGCAGATGCCGTTAAGAACGATCCCCTGGGCATTGGCTTCAACAACATCAACTATGCTTACGACCCTAGCTCATCCAAGCCAATTAAAGGATTGGCAATAATTCCGATCGATCTAGATGGAAATGGCATCTTGGATCCCGACGAAGATTTCTACAATGCAAGAAACGAAATTGTAGATGCAATAGCCGCTGGCACCTATCCCGCTCCTCCCTCCAGAGAACTCAATCTTGTGACCAAGGTTGGATTCTCTGCCACAGCGAGGGGTTTCGTGGAATGGATACTAACCGAAGGTCAGCAATATGCGGTTGAAACAGGCTATGTTCAACTATCGGACAGCCGACTGGAGGAGGAGCTTTCAAAGCTGAGCTAGAATTAGGAGCACACTTTCCCAGAGATGTGGAAGATGAGCAGAAGATTCAAAGACACTTTGGCTTACCGAACTTCCCTCCTAATCGCCATGCTTTCAAGCCTCCTCGTTTTCATTATTGGTGCTGCTCTGTTCCAAAGGTCAATTCCTATCCTGCAAGTAAAGCCTCTGAGAGATTTGCTTTTCTCATCTATATGGCTGCCATCAAAAGGGGAGTTCGGGTTCTCTCCCTTCATAATCGGAACAGTTTATGTGACTGGCCTAGCTATGATATTGGCTGTTCCAATCTGTCTTCTAGCATCAATCTACCTTGCTGAATACGCTCCTAAAAGAGTTCACAGTGTAATCACATCCCTGGTCGATTTACTTGCCGGCATACCTTCGGTTATTAATGGGCTTTGGGGCGTTCTATTCATAGTACCACTCATACGCTACTACCTAGCTCCAGCCTTAGGAGCGTCGACAACTGGCTACTCTCTACTTGCAGCAGGCATCGTTTTGGCAATAATGGTTACTCCAATTATCATATCAGTCTCAGAAGAAGTGCTGCGAGCCGTTCCCCTTCACATGATAGAAGCTTCACTCGCCCTAGGAGCCACAAGATGGCAGACAGTAAAACATGTAGTGATACGCAGAGCCATGCCGGGTATAATCGCAGGCATAATTCTCGGCTTCAGCCGCGCATTTGGCGAAACCATGGCGGTCCTGATGGTCTTAGGAAATGTCGTTCAAGTCCCGTCATCCCTTTTCGATCAAGCCTACACATTGCCAGCGTTGATAGCCAACAACTATGGCGAGATCATGTCAATACCACTGTATGATTCCGCCCTTTTGTTTGCCGCCCTCGTCCTACTCATTGTCGTAGTCTCTTTCAATATCCTAGCAAGAATCGCCCTGGCAAGAATCGAGAGGAGATCTGCCTAGGTGGATAGGAAGAAACTGGAGGAATCCATCTTCAGATTCCTGATGCTGCTATCAACCTCAATTGTAATACTAGTCCTAGTTGCAGTGTTTGCGGTAGTAATCATCAACGGTGCGCCAGCTCTCAGCATCTCTATGCTCACTGAAACTCCGAAAGGAGGATACTATCTTGGCAGAGAGGGAGGAATTTTGAATGCCATAGTCGGATCATTCGTTCTAGCTGGGGGAGCCACTCTACTTTCCTTGTTGCTCAGCTTTCTGATAACACTGTATCTTCATGGCTACGCAGGCAAGTCGAGGTTTGCGGTGTTCTGCAGATTGTCTCTCGATGTGCTGTGGGGAATCCCGTCAATTGTCATTGGGGCTTTCATCTTCATAATCATGATCTACCTGAGAGCTAGGGCTTCACTATTCTGGGGCATCCTGACGATCGCACTACTCGAGCTCCCAATCTTGACCCGTGCAATAGATGAGGTTATGAAAATGATTCCCTTCAACCTGAAAGAGGCGTCCTACTCGCTGGGGGCAACTCGATTTGAAACACTACTGCAAGTTATGACGAAACAGGCGTTGCCAGGTATCTTGACAGCGACTCTCTTGGCCTTTGGAAGGGGCATTGGGGATGCTGCCTCGGTGCTCTTCACGGCAGGTTACACAGATTCCATCCCCAGTTCGCTTTTTGATCCGGTAGCCACACTGCCACTAGCCATCTTCTTCCAACTTGGAACTCCGATCCCTGAAGTTCAGCAGAGAGCATATGCCTCAGGAATAGTGCTCCTATTAATGGTGCTCATTCTCAGCACTCTCTCGAGACTTGCAACAAAGAAGCTTGCGAAATATGTGGTAAGGTGAGAAAAGTGGTTGAAACACAAATAGCAATTCAGAAACTCAACGTCTTCTACGGAGAAAGTCAGGCGTTAAGGGACATCACTGTAGATATTCCCAAGAATAAAATCACTGCGATAATCGGACCGTCCGGTTGCGGAAAGTCAACGTTGTTGAAAAGCCTCAATAGATTGGTAGAGCTTGTAGACGGAGTGAAGATTTCAGGTACAGTAATCGTTGATGGCTTGAACATCTTTGACAAGACTGTCGATGTAATCGAAATTAGGAAAAAGATGGGATTGATTGCTCAAACTCCCAATCCACTTCCAATGTCGATCTTTGACAATGTCGCCTACGGCCTGAGAATCCACGGAATGAAAGATGGAGAAGCACTCGGTGAAGCAGTTGAATCATGCCTTAAAGCCTCAAGCCTTTGGAATGAAGTGAAAGAGAGATTAAAGGAACCCACCTCAAAACTCTCAGTTGGGCAACAGCAACGGCTCTGCTTGGCAAGAGCCCTCGCAGTCAAACCTGAGACTCTTCTGTGCGACGAAGCAACTTCCGCTCTGGATCCAATATCCGCAGGACACATAGAAACAAAGCTCCTTGCCCTCAAAAGAGATTACACCGTGGTTTTTGTCACACATGTGCTCAGACAAGCGAGAAGACTTGCCGATTACGTAATCTTCCTGTACATGGGCGAACTGATTGAACATGGACCAGCTGAAGCATTGTTCACACACCCAAAAAACGATAAAACAAAAGCCTACTTGCAAGGCGTTTTCAGCTAGACCCAGAGTGATAGCAGAAACTCAACAATCAATGCAGGCAATCTTTCACGTGCGGACTCAAAATATCCGTACAACAAGATAGCTCTTAGACTGTTAACGCACCCAGAGTCAGCAATCCACACGTCCTTGTTTCTGAGTTGCTTCGCTCACGATGAGTAGAGTCTTGATCCTCACGAGACCTTGGAGAGTGCTCCGTGTAATTTAATAGAGTGATACTGAGATTAGAGTTGTCCGAAGTGTTTGTCCATGTTTGAAGATGAGATGGTGTGGGATCTGTCACAACTTGTCCGCAGTACTGATCCTGCTGTGATAAAAGATGAATTGAGTTCAAGAGCAGCAGAAGCCCAGGAGTTCCGAAGGAAGTACCATCCTGAAATCACCAATCTTGATGCTGAAGGCCTCAAAGAGTTTCTGGAAGCGAAAGACGCATTCACACTCAGATTTGAGGGAGTGCTCAAGTACTGTTATCTACTGTACTCAGCAGATTCAACGAATAGTGTGGCAAAAGACCTTCATCAAGCTGTCAGGACGGCTGAGGTGAAAATTGACCAGGCATTGGCTTTCATCGACATCAAGCTAGGTGAGCTTCTTGCGAGGAAGCCATCACTGGTTCAAGAACCACCGCTGGCGGAGTACAAGCATTTTCTGGAGAAGATCCTGAGAAGAGTGCCTCACATGCTCTCTGAGGCTGAGGAACAGCTGACGATCACCAAAGACAAGAATGGTGTCTTCGCCTGGCAAATCCTTCAAAGTGATTGGCTGACCACGAGAGCTTTTGAGATAGAAATCGATGGGGAAAAAAAGAGCCTCCCGTATGGAAAGATAATAGGCCTTTATCAGAGTCCGAACCGCGACTTGAGAAGACGAGCGAATCAGATTGTCTATGAGAATCTGGGGAGAGATGAGATCCTGTGGGCAAGCGCCATACGCGCAGTTTGTGACGATCATCTTCAGATGTGCAGACTTCGGAAACACTCAACTCCGATGTCTCAGAGCTTGATTGCGAACGATGTTGATCAGCAGACAATCGATAGCCTTCTCAAGACAATCACGAAGAGTGTGGATCTCTATCAACGATATCTGAGGTTGAAGGCCAAACTAATGGGTTTGGAGAAGCTGAGCAACTATGATCTGGCCGCTCCTCTCCCTAAAACGCCTGAAATGAAGTACAATTGGAGGGAAGCACGTGCAGAAGTTGTTGATGCATACACCGAATTCGATGGGGAGATAGGCGACTGGGTGGATGAAATGTTTGAAAAACGACATATTGATGGAGAGGTTCGAACTGGTAAGGAATCAGGAGCTTGGTGTGCGTCTTGGATCAATGGGAAAAGTGCCTACATCTTGCAGAGTTTCAATGAGAAAATAGGTGATGTATACACACAGGCCCATGAGCTGGGCCACGCTATTCACGCTTATCTGGATACAAGAAGCCAGAAACCAAGCAACCTTCAGATAGGCAGCTGCATAGCGGAAACTGGGAGCGTTTTCGGAGAACTACTGCTAACTGAACGTCTGCTCAAGAAAGCAAAGACCAAGGAAGAGAAACAGGCAATCCTTGCTAATGTGTGGGATGAGTTCGGAATGGCAGCTTTCCAAGTCTCAGCCAGAGTCTTCTTCGAACAAAGCATGTATGATGCCATAGGTCAAGGTAAGTTCCTAGATGGAGAAAACGTTTCTCAACTGTGGGTTGAAGCACGGAACAAGATTTATGGCACCTCTGTTGACTGGTTGGATGTAATGAAATGGGAATGGACCATGAAAGTGCACTATTACATGGCAAACTACCGTTTCTACAACTATCCCTATGTCTACGCCAACCTGTTTGTCTTCGCTTTGTACAAACTTTACAAGGAAGAGGGGAAAGCATTCATCCCGAAACTCAAGAGGATATTGGCTGCGGGTTCCAGCAGATCTCCCAGAGATCTTGCCGCAGAACTGGGCTTTGACATAAGGGAAGCCTCATTCTGGGAAAAGGGCATGGAACAAGCAAGAGAATTCATTGACATGCTTGAAGAAACGATCTGACCAAACAGACCTCTACGCGCACGTTTCCAGACTCATCCTAGTGCGTAGGCATTGCAGTGGCGTACAATACATTACCAGGACAAGCGGGAACAATCGGATACGATTGTTGACCATGCAACATCACAACCCGCGGACACCGTTCTGACCAGTTGATCCCGAATCTTATTGGAAACGTTAGAAGATTTTATAATATCGCTGTAATATCACTCTGATAGACGTACAGCGTGAGGTTCACTCAAATGCCCATCTCACTCCGGGTTAGAATAAACCAGAACGAGATTGAAATATCAGGTACAAGAAAAGAGGTTCTGGAAATCATAAAGGCCTTGCCGAAGCTTGTCGAGGACATCTCCAACAGCTTTGTCAGTCAGGGATCTAAACCTGCCTCCGAAGAAGCCCCCATAATGGTTCGGGTTTCCAAGCCTCCCAAGGACGCTTCCAAACCTTATCCATCGATCAGAGGCGCAAAGAACTGTAGCCAGGCCGTGCTCAAATTACTCAAGACCGAGTGGGGTGCATGGCGACCTAGAATCTTGTCTGAAATCGTTGATGCTTTGAAAGACAACGCCATTCATTATCCACCTTCGACGTTGTCGGGAGTTCTGTCCTGGCTCGTGAAGAAGGGGAAGGTTAGACGGTGGAAGACCGACGCTGGATATGTATACATACTGTCTGAAAAGGAAGGGGGTTAAGGTTTGCCTGGAAAGATGCGGATTTTCGTGAAAACACCTTTTGGACAAGTCGTTGTTGAAGGCGACAATTCGGGTGAGATCTTCCAAATCTTAGAAGAAATGCCTCCTCAGTTCATTGAGAAAATCAGCAAGCTGGTCTCCTCAAAACTTACTCCACCAGTGCAAGCACAGCTAGAAGGAATCGTCGAGTTCACAACTGAAGGACCCGTCATCACCGCGAGGAGCAAACTCACGCATTATGAGGCAATTGGCCTAGTGCTTTATGCTTCCGAACACAGAACTGCAACGGGCACCAAAATCGATCATCTACTGCAATCCAGCGGAGTGAAATCCATGGTTCCAGCCAGATTGAACGAGATGACCAAGCGTGGCTTGGTGTTTCGGCCTGATCCGGCACAATCTGAGATAAAGTTGACAACCCAGGGCGAAAAATGGATTGAGGATGAAATCTTGCCAAAACTAAGGGTTTAGCCTGCAAACCGTCCATGATTATAAGTACTAACCTTGTTACGTTGCGGCATTATTGGATGCAGGTCTCTTCTGAAGATAGCGATATCTCCTTGGACGCCCTACGCGTGTCAGAATCCCTTCTCTGACCAAATCGACTAATGCATGAGCCACTGCCGTTCTATCATAGTGAAACCCCCGTCGTCCCATTTCTCCATGAACCTCACCCAGACCCCTCCCAACTTCGAACCATCCTTCATTCCATAAGCCCAAGATTACACTCTTGCAGGTTTCGCCACGACCTGCGAGGCTTCCTGTTCCCGGTTTCTCAGCAGTGTCTATTGCTGATCGACTGCTCATGCCGCTTTCAGCCACTGACGCGAGGACCTTGTCAACTACGTCTCGCAATTCATCTGTTGCGCACTCAATCTCAAACTCCACTTCCCCGATCTTCATCTTGACGCGGACGGATGACTTGCCTTCGACCATGGACTTTGTCTTTCCTAGTGCTTTTCGACGTCTGTATATTGTTATTGTATTGTGCAAGTTGTACATGCACAACATTTAAATACCAAGTAGCACCAGACAAATAGATGTTGGTGAATCTTGGTGAATGCGCAATTACCTATTGCAACAACACCAAAATATAATTTTCCACTCACAGAGCAAACACTGCAGTTTCCTCAACATCTAGTTGAGCTAAGCATACGATCACTAAAGCCACTACAGCCGCTGCAGCTCTCTTTTGAGAATCGTCATAATTCTGTTCTCTCACCATCGAAGACCTCATTGTTCATGCCTGAAGCGACCAAACTGGTGAAGCTGGAGCCGGACCATACAAAGATCTCCATAGTAGCCATAGACGTGTCAAGCATCAGGTTGGGGGAAACTGAGCGGGGAACACTGCTTGCTGTGAGAGGTGCCGTTGTCTGGAAGCAAAACGCTCGCTACCGTTATCTCAGACTAGGGCCCTTCCCATTCCATATAACTAGAAAGACCCAAATGGAACTCTGGAGTCTACTCCACCATTATCCACAGCCAATATACTCACACGAATCGAATATTCCCAACCACCAATATATCCAGGCTAGACTCACAACCCTCCTTGAGCGATGGATTCAAAAATCGATCAATGACACAACCAATCAAAGCTTGATTCTCTGGGACGGCAGTCTCACTGCCGGTACCCCTGAAACAACTATAGAAGCCATGGCTAACCTATTGAAAGAAGCTCGAGCTCGAAAGAACACAATTCTTGCCTTCTCCAAGATGACCCGCCTACTCTTCAACGGTCGACGTTTATCGAACCTTCTTCTTAGGCATCAGCCTCCGTGTATCTTGCACATACGTGATCGTGCGATGTATGAAAACGGTCTGCACTTGATGGGTAACATCTACGTAGCCAGGCTTACTGGTGGACCTTGTGCTTTCCGAGTAGATGTAGACAGAGAATTGCCTCATCAACAGGTGGTCGAATCCGTTCAGAAACTGATTGGAAACGACATGATTTCTCAGAGCTATCCAGAGACCCTCCGACTTGCCCACATCTTTTCAACATTCACAGCCACCGAGGTCCTGGGTATCCAACGCTGTCTCACTAGGGAAAAAAGAATAAAGATTCTAGGAAAGCAAAATGTGCGCCGCATACTTTTCGGGCCTTTCGGCAAAGGATTGGAAGGTTAGTTGAATTGAGACTCTACAGAAAGGAAGGACAAACGGTGCAAATCATAAGCTTTCCAAATGAGGAAGTCAGAAAGGGAGACTATCTTTCTGTGGAAGACTGCAAGACAGGAAAGAGCCTGATCGTTCAAGTTGTGGATATTCAATATGCCAACATCCCAGGGATCTTGGAAGAATTGCTTCGAAACTACAACGGAGATTCTTCTTTACAAGGAGAGGATGTGGATCCATTTGAAGTGGCAACTCACATTGCATACATTCAGGATGCACGTTTGCTGATTTGCAAAATCCGCGCCACATCGAATAATGGTGAACTTGTCTTCACAAGTTCTTGGCTTCCTTCTCGGTCTCGCGCGAGGATCAAGAAAATCCCGATTGAAAAGTTGTTCACTTCAGTGCGAAGTGGAAACGAATTCCTGATAGACCTGGGTGAAACAGAGGAAAGAGACTTGTTTCAAGTGGATGTACGAGCTTTGGATGGAGGATTAAATATCATAACTGGCAAGAAGGGCACTGGAAAGTCCCACGTATCAAAATTGCTCGCCCTGAGTCTCGTAGCCCATGGCGCTCCAGTTGTGATTCTTGATATCAACGGAGAATACACAGGTCTTGGCAAAAACGTTGAAGGAAGACCTAATGACTTCCACGAGAAAATCCATATTTTGACGCCGAAGCAGAATTTCCGACTGACGCTGAAACAGTTGGGAATTCGTGTGATGCTTAGCATCTTGGTGAACGCTCTTCATTTGCCTGGGACGTCAGCTAGAGAGTTTGGACGTATGTGGCGTTTCCTTGAGCAAAGGGATATTCTAACGATGGATGGGTTGGGTGACGCAATAAAGAATTGGAAATGCAACCAGCACGTTCGGGATGCGCTCTTTTCGCGATATTACACTCTGGTGAATTCAGGTTTGTTTACAGATGAAGCTGAGAAAGCAGCGTCCTTTGAGAGTTCATTGCGCATGTCGAGGGTCGGAGGAGCTGTGGTTGTCAATCTGCGTGATACGTCGATCGTGGACAGACATGTTTTGGTGGAGTACGTTCTCGGAACGCTCGTAGAGCTATTATCAACCTGGCAACTCCGGGCAGCTTTCCTCTTTGCAGAAGAAGCGCACCTCTATCTCAGAGAAACTTACTGGGATGACATAGTGACTCGTATGCGTCACTATGGTGTGTTCACGACTTTTGTGACCAATCAGCCGGAAACCATTCGAGAAAACATCTATAGGCAAGCTGACAACCTTTTCCTCTTCAACTTCACCAATGAACGCGATTTGGAAGCCGTTTCTCGAGCGTCCAAGGTAGATGGAGAAACTGTGAAATCAATGGCAAGAGATCTGGCTCCGCATCACTGTTTTGTATTGGGAAAGATTGTACATGACCTTCCGATTGTCGCTAAAGTTAAAGCACTGGATGTTCAAACGATGGGAAAAACGCGTCTCTTCTTCTCAATAACAGCCTCAGAGTTGAACTCCCAAGGGAAATTTGATTGAGTCCGTCACTCTTCTGGATCACTGGCTCCGGTTGAAGGGGTAGACTTGACTCTCAGCGCGTAAAGAGCTAAACCTCCAAAACAGATTACCGATGCAACTCGAAAAGTAGCTACATAAGACGCCGCTTTCGATAGCCCTGTGTTGATCAGATAATCGGCGATCGGGCCACCAATGAAGGTGCCTGCGACTCCAAACGAAATGTATGTTACTGCGTTGTATTTCCCAAACAGTCTTCCTCTTCGTTCCGGAGGAATTAAATCAGATGCAAAAAGGTATCCGACAACATTCAAAATCGCCATTGAAACTCCACTCAAGCTGTTGATCATCATCATTTCCGCAACGTTGTTTGCCAGTGTGTAGAGAATCGGCGTAATTGCAGTTAGTGCGATACCCAGACCAAGGGTGTTCTTTCGACCGATCTTGTTTGCCAGCGGTCCCACGACCAAACTTGCGACAATTGTTGCAATAGAAGCTGAATTCCGAATCATCGTTATGTCAAAAGATGAAGCTCCAATAGGGGAACTTTGGGCAACGTAGAATATCAGAATTTGTAGTATGGAATATGTGCCGAGGCCTACGATAAACATCACAGTGAGAAACCAATAGAAATTCTTGGAGTTCACGCGTCTTGACAACTCTTCGCTCTGAGTCGGGATCGACCTAGCGTCCTGCCTGTCTTGAGTCATGTGTTCTGAATTGTGAACACTGAACCAAACAACAACTGCGCTGGCAAGCATGATTCCTGATGCGAAGAAAAACAGCATACCATTTGCGAACCCCCCACCTTCACCACCCCAATCATACAGCAGGCCTGAAACTGATATCCCTACTATGCGACCGACGCCCCCAATACTCGAGATGAGACTCATTGTCCGTCCTCTTTCTAGAGGACTAGTCAGATCTGAGATGAGTGCACTCCATCCGAGATTGCTCATAGACCAGAAGAATTCAAGAATTGAAAGCCCTGCGATTATGCTGTAAGCGGCTTCAATCTTACCATCAATGCCAAGTAAGTAGGCGTGTACAAAAAACACTAGGATATAGCCAAAGGCTGCACTTGTTTCCCCGACGACAACAAAACTCGTACGAGCTTGATACTTGTCAGACAGTCTTCCCCATATGAACGTCTGGGAAAAACTGTTGACAATCATTGTTAAACTCGCTAGGAGCGTTGTCGCTGTTACAGACAGCCCCAGGATTTCTCGAAGATATAGAGCCAGGAATGTATAGAATAGCCCCCTTCGAGCCATTGCCATGAACTGAAAGCTTGAAAGACCTAGCGTGACTCTTCTATTCAAAGTGAGTAACGAAAGATAGATGCTCCTTTATTGATTTTTTGGGTTCACCTGTGGACAACTAGTATTGATGAAAATAGGAATAAGGGTGGGTGATCATGAATCTGGGTACTACGGAAGCTTTTCGCCACAGTTTCCACAGAACTTCGTTCCTGAAGGGTTCTTCGTACTGCATTTTGAGCATGTGATCTCCGTTTGAGTCGACTTTGGTAAAGGTTTGCCACAGTTCCCGCAGAACTTCATTGTTGCAGGGTTCTCAGCATTGCAGCTAGGACACGCTATTCTTGGTTCTGGAGCCAAACTTCCACCGCAGTTGCCGCAGAACTTCATGCCAGCCGTGTTCCTAGCCCCGCACTTTTGGCAAATCACTAGTTCCTGAGGTTTTCCAGCTTGAGCTTGCTGCATCTGCTGCGCCATCATAAAGGGCATGGTGAGGCCTAGCCCTGCCCCAACTCCAGCCGCGGCTGCTCCTCCACCTGCGGATCCTTTGAGTTCTGAGGCTGTTTCTTTCATATACTGCATGGTCATAGCTTGTGCGCCCAGACCGGAGGCGAATCTTCTCGCTTCTTCTGGGATCTTGACCCCTTCGAAGACGCAGTCAACTATTTTCATACCAATTCTTGCAGCTTCGTCGCTGATTTTGAGCGCAACCTTGTCAGTTGTAATGTCCACGTTTTTTGTCAAAGTGAAAAGGTCGAAAGTTCCAAACTCGTTTATTATGCGCTCATTGACGAATCCTCGAATGTAGTTCTCAATGTCTTGAGATGTGGTTGCTCCTCGATTTCCAAAGAACTCCAAAACAAATAGCTTTGCGTCTTCCACCTTGTAGAGGAGATAGCCGTAGAATCCGAGCTCTGCTTGATACTTTATGTCACCGCTTGGTGCAGAGTACGCTGTTCCTCCGAAGTTACCTCGGAATTGGCTGTTACTGACGAAGACTACCTCACAATCGAAAATGTCTCCGATTATGCCAATGGCCTTCAAGAAGCCTGTTAGAAGAGGGATATTGTTGCTGGTTATCGTGTGTCTTCCGGGCCCGAAAACATCGTAGGCTTTCCCATCTCTGAAGAAGACAGCCCACTGATTCTCCTTTACAACCACCTGACTTCCATACTTGAGGGATAAATTGGGAAATCTGTACGCGATGTCTTCTGCGCCAGCGAAATCCCAAGAAACCTTTTCGATTACAGGCATCTCAGTTAAATCTCCAAAGGTCTGAATTCCTTCTCTCGATCATTCCATTTAGATTCAAAAGCAAGTATTAAAGACTTCACGTTTTTGACTTTGGTCCCTAAGGCCTTCCAATCTTCAGCTTCACTGAGGTTGTGAAGTTCCTCTATCGCGTCAGCTATTTTCTGGACGTTTCCACCTAGGCTTTTGTCGAGGTCGAAAATTCTAGCGATTTCCTCTTCCCTGATGTGTCCTTTTCTATCGAAGAGTCCAGCATAACCATAGTCGGCGCGGTTGACTTTTTCTGCGATCCTATCTATAACTTGGATAACTTTCTTCAGATCATCGCCATGAGAAGATTGTCCAGCGTTCAACGCAGAGAGGTAAATTTCTTCCCATCTATGGCGCAGGGCTGCAAAGTCTGAATAATAATAGTCCCGGAGCTTTTTGTCGAGCTCGCGCAAGTCCTCTTTTGTCCCATAACCTCCGGTGATGATGTTCTGGATTCGTGCGAAGACTCCCTGACGTCCTTTTACTTTCTCCACTGTTCCCTTCTCTGACATGACTAACCCTCACAATGCCATTGATAAGAGTGTCCACTCTGCCTAAAGCTTTTCTCTTCAAAGATATGAATCATCTGCGAGCTCGCTCTTTGGTCGTGGATCTATCATCGGAGGTTCAGAGGCGACTGGAACCCTGAGGCGTAAGCATTTATAAGAGGCTTCATGAATCTTCTGAGGGAAAACAACCACAGGTTGGAAACTTGCCAACTCCATACGATGTCCCAGCGCATATGCTCGTCGAGAAACTGGCGCAGTACATAAAGGATAACATAGATCAAGTGACGCCCCCACCGTGGGCACCATACGTGAAGACTGGCTCCTATGCCACGCACCCGCCTCAAGATCCAGATTGGTGGTTCACTCGATGTGCCTCCATTCTCCGAAAGACCTACACTAGGGGCCCAATTGGCATTGCAAGATTGAGAGCCCAGTATGGTGGAAGAAAGGATATGGGAGTTCGCCCCGAACAAGTGAGGAAAGGAGCTGGTGGCAACATCAGAAAGCTCTTTCATCAACTTGAAGCTGCAGGCCTAGTGGAAAACGTGAAGGGTAAAGGCAGAGTGTTGACAGGTGAAGGAAGACGGCTTCTTGACACGATTGCCACGGAGCTAAAAGTAGAGTTGCAGAAGAAACTGCCTGAACTAGCTAAGTACTAGGAAGAGTTGAGAACGTGAGCGAGGACGAGAAACTGGAAGCAATGCGGAGGAAAAGATTGTCAGAGTTACAGCAGAGGCTGTCACAAGAAAGACAACGAGTTCAAATGGAACAACAAGTTGAAATGCAGAAGCAAGCTCTAATCCGCCGGATACTCTCTCCTGATGCTAGGCAACGTCTCACAAACCTGAAAATGGTGAAACCGGAATTCGCGACGCAAATCGAACTCCAGCTTTTGCAACTCGCTCAGTCGGGACGCTTGAAGATTCCAGTTACTGGAGATCAACTTAAACAGATACTAGCTCAGCTGCAGTCTGAACGTAGAAATATCAGAATCAGGAGAAAATGAGTGTGGCAAGGAACAAACCGACTGCCAGAAAGCGTAGACTGGCAAAGGCTGGAAAGCAGAAGAAACCAGTTCCCACATGGGTTGTTGCGAAGACTAAGGGTCGAGTTAGACGACATCCCAAGATTAGAAACTGGCGCCGTTCAAAGCTGAAGGCATGAAGGAGATAGTCTTTTGGAGACCCCTGGTGAAGAGCCGCAAGTTGAAGAAGAGTCCCCTTCAGAAAATGAAGAGACATCAGAAACTGATAGTGTAGAAGAGGTCCCCCTCGAAGAAGACGAAGCATTTGAACCGGAGGAAGAGGGGGAGGAAGAACAGCCTCGCCCTAGAGAAGTGGAAGAGCAATTTGTGGAAGAAAGAATATACACCATACCTTTGCGTCGGGCGCTGATAATGCCACCCAACAAGCGTGCACCCAAGGCCATGAAACTGATCAAAGCCTTCGTTCAGAAACATATGAAAGTTGGAGAGGAACCACTAGAAGAAGGAGAAGAAGAGGAGGGTGGCAGGATAATTGTCAAGAATGAGGTTAACCAGAGAATCTGGAGTCGGGGAATAGAGAAACCTCCTAGAAAGGTGAGGATTCGCGCTGCGAAAGATGAAGAAGGAAATGTGACTGTTTTTCTAGCCTAGGAGAGCGCCGCTTGGCAATTTTCTTGCTAACTCTTTTTGGATGTGCAAGCATAGGAGTATATTTGCTGGCGACAGAGAAGATTGCACTGTTATCATCACAGACACCTGAAAAGAGAGCAAATCATATTGAGGAGTGGCTTTGCGTCAAAGTTGCGAGAACGACGATTGGTGGCTCCTTGGTGGTTGGAGCATTAGTGTGTGCAAACTCCAATGGCATAGTCTTACCTCACTACGTGAAAAGTGAGGAGGTTGAAGCCATAAAGAGTGTTTCCGAAGACATGAATCTGACAGTCATGGAGACCAAGAGAACTGCTTACGGGAACATGGTCCTGACTAACGATTATGGCGCGATTTGTGATCCGAGACTTAAAGCAGGGACAATAAACAAGTTGTCTGATACGCTAGGTGTTGAAGTCGCACCAGGAGAAGTAGCAGGTTTACCCTACGTTGGTTCACTCGCTCTGGCAACGAATAAAGGAGTGCTGGCTCATCCGTTGATTAAAGAGGATGAACAGAAGCTGTTGAAGGAGGTGCTGAAAGTGCCAGTGGACCTCGGAACCATTAACTGTGGCATTCCCTACGTTTCCACAGGCTTAATAGGGAACAGCTGCAACGTAGTGGCAGGGTTTATGACCACAGGGCCTGAAATGTTTATAATTGGTCAAGCTCTTGATGTGGTGAAATGAGATGAGTGAAGTCAAGGTATTCCGGGTGACGGGCAAAATAGCTAAGCCCAACTTCAAGACTGACTTCAAAAAAGAAGTGAGAGCCACAACACCTGAAAATGCGAGAGAGAAGATTTACAAGGACCTTGGAAGCAAACACCGGGCAAAACGCTTCCAAATAAGACTCCTCAAGATTGAAGAGATCGCTCCCGAGGAAATCGAGAGCACATTGATCAGAAGAATGACTCTAGGAAAAAAGGAAGATGACAGTGAGTAGCGAAGAAGAGTTCCGCAGAATGTTGGTTGAACTAAGGCTGCTGGAGAGCACTGGAAACGCTTTGCAGGACAGGATCAACATGATAAGAGCAGCCATCACAGAACTTGCTTTCGCATCCTCAACCGTCGAAGGGTTGGAGGAAGAAAAGAAAGGCACACCTTTGCTTGTGCCAATTGGTGGAGGATCCTATATCAAAGCTGAAGTTGCGACGACTCAAACGATGGTTGTCGGGATCGGTGCCGGAGTCTCAGTGGAAAAGACCAGAAGTGAGGCCAAGCAGATCCTAGAGAAGCGAAGTGCCGATCTTGAAAAGTCTAGAGCTAGCCTCGAGGAGCAGCTAAGTCAGGTTTTGGATCGAATGCGAAAGAACAAGGAGCAGCTTGACGCCATTTCCACAAACTTGGCAGCCAGTGGTCAGCCAGACGATGTTCGAAAAATTAAGAGCAGGTCTTGACGGTCTAGTCAGCAGAATAACGACGACTGAACTGAAGTCAGAACAGCTTCAGCCAGTGCTCTCAGATTTCAAGTTGAACCTTCTAGAAAATGATGTTGCCTATCCCGTCGCAGAACACTTGTGCAACGAAATGGAGAAACGACTGGAAGGTGTCGAAGTAAAACGTCTGGAAGACCGGAGAGAAGTTGTGAGGAGTCGCTTGCGCGAGGTACTGCTGGAGATCTTACACACGAACCGACCAATAGATCTGTTGAAGATTGTTAGAGAGAAGCGAGAGTCAGGGGAGCCTCTCGTCATTGCCTTTGTCGGAATCAATGGCACAGGAAAGACAACCAGCATTGCAAAGCTGGCTAAGTTGTTCATGAAAATCGGCTACAGTGTTGTCCTGGCGGGGAGTGACACTTATCGAGCTGGATCAATCGAGCAACTTGAAGAACATGGGAAGCGCCTGAGTGTCCGTGTAGTCAAGCATCGCTATGGTGCTGACCCTGCTGCTGTGGCGTTCGATGCTATTAAGCACGCCAAAGCTCACAACGTGAATGTCGTGTTAATCGATACAGCTGGTCGAATCCAGACTGACAAGAACCTGATGAACGAGTTGGCGAAGGTTAAACGCGTTGTGGAGCCAGATTTGACGTTGCTCGTAGTCGACGCCTTGACAGGCAACGATGCCATTATGCAGGCTGAAGAGTTCAACAAGAGTGTTGAGATAGATGGGACCATCTTGACAAAAGTAGATGCAGATGTGAAGGGTGGCTCAGCATTGAGCGTCACCTATGTGACCGGCAAGCCTATTCTGTACATCGGCGTAGGTCAGTCCTATGAAGATCTGCAACCATTCAAACCTGAGCAATTTACGGAACTGATCTTGAAGCAGGCTTGAGGAATGTGTGATTGGGTTCTTTGATAGACCCAGAGTCAGATGTATACTCTTTCAGGCACTCCTCTCTTTTCTTCCGCTTGTCTCATCTTCTTGTGGCTGTCCGCGACTTCCTTTAGGTTCTGCTTGATCTCTTCTGCCCTGGTGAAGAGTTCCTTTGTATCCACCTTCAGCCCGTAAACATTGTTTAAAGTCTCGATCAGCACGGCAGCACCTTCAGGATCCGGCAGGAACGCTACAGCGTGTGTGAGAAAAACCACCCCTGTGATTTGCCGAGCCAGACATTCATCTAGAATGCTTCCGGCAATTCCTTGAACAATGCCTGCAGAGATTTTCCGCACACCCTTCCGTTCGCATTCTCGGATCTTTTCTATTTCAGCCGCACAATACGTTTGACGATTTCTGGGGAATCCTTCAACCGGAGCTCCTTCTAGGACGACTAGTTCCTGTGCACCGTGTGACTCGATCCATTCTAGCAGGACAGACGCAATCGGATAGACGCCATCGGAGCGCAGTGGAATCTCACAGACGACAGCACAAAGCGTCCCTGCTTTGTCTGAATATACTCTGAAGGGGTGTCTCAACTTGCCTTCCATGAAGACAACAGCTGGAGGAATATACCTAGATCTCACGTGTGCAATTTCCTTCATCTTCAGTTGATGAATGATGTGGCTGACTGCGATTCCTCCCACAAGGCCTGCTCCGGCAAAGCCTAGGATCACGAGGGGTTCTTTTAGAGCAATCTTGCTGGACTCGACAATCTCCACCTCGGGTATTTTCTTGTGCTGCAAAACTTGATCTCACCATC